>JAZKGK010000088.1:0-11486 GCA_040385915.1 Bacteroidota bacterium | reverse complement strand
AATCCGATAGAGTTCATGGGCTTCATTACTATCAAAATCATCAATCTTGCCCAGTTCCTTGGTGCGTGCAGTGGCAGTATCCACCATTTCCTGCATCAATTCATCGGCATCTACCACGGTTCCTTCCCGTGACTTCATCTTGCCAGACGGCAAATCGACCATACCGTAAGACAAGTGATAGAGTCCATCGCTGTACGGACGACCGAGCCGTTTTAAGATGGCAAACAAGACATCGAAATGGTAATCCTGTTCGTTCCCGACTACATATACTGACTTCTTCATGGCCGCATCCTGGTACTTTAGGTCGGCAGTGCCTAAGTCCTGGGTGATGTATACGGAAGTGCCATCGGCCCGCAAAACCAGCTTTTCATCCAAACCATTGGCCGTTAGGTCAATCCATACGGAGCCGTCGGGTTTGCGGAAGAATACGCCTTTCTGCAAGCCTTCTTCTACCACCGATTTCCCCAGCTTGTAGGTCTGAGACTCGCTATACGTAATATCAAAATCTACGCCCATGGTTTGGTACGTTTGGGCAAAGCCCTCGTATACCCAGCCGTTCATTTTCTTCCAAAGGTTAACTGTTTCTTCGTCGCCTTGCTCCCATTTTAGCAGCATGGCCTGGACTTCTACTATCAAAGGGGCTTGTTTTTTGGCCTCCTCCTCTCCTACTCCCTGGGCTTTCAGTTCTTCTATTTGTTTTTTGTATTCCTGGTCAAATCGCACGTAGTATTTCCCTACCAGGTGATCTCCTTTTAAAGCAGCACTTGCAGGCGTTTCTCCATTACCAAACCGGTCATAAGCCAGCATGGACTTACAAATATGCACACCTCTGTCATTGACTAGGTTGGCTTTAATTACCTGGAAACCGTTGGCTTTTAGGATGGAGGAGACGGAGTAACCCAGGAAATTATTTCGCAGGTGGCCCAGGTGCAAAGGTTTGTTTGTATTGGGTGAAGAAAATTCCACCATCACTTTTTGCCCGTTATCAGGGAAAGTGCCGAAGTTAGGATCAACCAGCATTTCGCTGAAGGAATCCAGCCAGACCTGATCGGAAACGGTCAAATTCAGAAAGCCTTGCACTACATTGAAGCTGCTGATAAGCTTCGAATTCTCCTTCAGGTACTGTCCAAGCACTTGAGCAATCTCTTGTGGCGATTTCCGGAGTTGCTTGCCCAATGGGAAGGTTACAAAGGTATGCGATCCCTCAAAGTCCTTGCGGGTAGGTTGAAGTACCAGATCGACATCAGAAATGGAATGTTGATATAGGTCATTGAATGCCTGGCGAATGTTTTCTTTTAAAGCGGCTTCTACGTTCATGAATGTATTTTCAATTGGCTGGCGCAAATATAGGCCAACAAGAAGCCAGCGCAGTCATTCTTCCTCAAATATATTAGCTGTTAGGCGTTAGGTATTAGCGTTTAGCTGTATTGAGTGATAAGGTTGTACGCTGTCATTGTGATGAGGACCGGCACGAAGCAAGGGCAAATTCTTCTGGGAGGCTATTAATCTTGCCACCACTTGGAGTGGTGGCAAGACTGGAACTACCGCACTGGCCGACTAAATTCGATTAATGTACAGGACTTTGCTGAATTGGGCTTGTACTTGTACGCAACTGACCGACCCATAACTAATGTCCAGGTGAAACGATTTTAGCAGGGGAATAGAAAGCAAATGTGCCAAAAGAGCCCGAATGACGCCACCGTGGGCAATGATTGCCACGTTGCCTTGATGGCCTTTAGCCACTATTTCTTCCCAACTGGCCACTACTCGTTCGTATAATTCGCCATACGTTTCTCCGGCAGGAACCCGGTGGTTCACGAAATCTGAACTCCAGTGTTTTAGTATTGCGGGTTCAATGGCATTCCAGGGCTGTAGCTCCCATTCGCCAAAATGCATTTCCATCAGCCGCTCATCCTGGGTTAGTAAGGCACAAGGAAAATAAGGCAGCAAACGGGTACAACGCCCCAAAGGACTGGAATAAACCGCCTCCCAAACATAAGGTAGGCGCTGCCGTAGGGATACAGCTTCTTGTTCGAACGTATCGGCTGAGAGCACATCGGTTTGTCCGTAACAAATGGCTGTTTCCACCGCCACGCGGGTATGGCGAATTAAATATACTTCCATAAAATGATGGCTGATAAGTAAAAAACGACTTCTAGCACTTGCTGGGTTGCCCCTAAACAATCGCCGGTGTAGCCTCCAATCCATCGCTTGAAATACCTTCCTAACAGCCATTTCACCAGTCCGAGAGGAATAAGCAGTAAGAATACCCAGGCATTCATGAAAAATACCAAAGGCAGCAAACCAATGACACTGGCAAAAATCAGGTTCGCCAAGGACATCTGCGTAGCGACAGGCTTAGACTTACCCACGTCCCGAACGTAGGCATGCGAATACAGAAACGTAATGGCCACCCAACGGCTTGCCGCATGCCCGGCAATCAACAGCCCTGGCAGTAACGGTACGGGTAACGCAGCCAGGCTGGCGTATTTTAATAACAGCACCATCATCAAGCCGATTGCGCCAAAGGCTCCGATACGGGAGTCTTTCATAATTTCCAGGATGCGTTCTGTCGTCCAACCACCACCAAAACCATCGCATACATCGGCCAGCCCATCTTCGTGAAAGCCTCCGGTAATCAAAATGGAGGTAAGCATACTGAGCAGTACGGCAATAGGCAAGGGGAAAACAAACGCCGCCAGCCAAAATACCAGTGCCGCGGCAGCACCTACCACCGTGCCCACCAGTGGAAAATACCGCGAGGACTGGTTGAGCAAGCTTTCGGAATAGCCCAAAGAGCGAGGCACCGGCAAGCGCGTAAAAAACATCACAGCTGTCAGAAACAGCGATATTTCTTTTTTCATTGATTTGACATGAGCTTTCAGCAGTCAGCTTTCGGCTATCAGCTATCAGCTTAAAGTGAGTGACGATTTATTCTCTAATCCGCATATTTACTCATCCGCACATTAACTCCTCTACTGGCTTTTACTTACTTGAGCAGACTCGAAGGAAGCCATTTCATTCAGGAAATTGATGGCTGATTGTACTAGTGGAAATGCCATGGCCGCACCAGTACCTTCGCCTAAGCGCATACCCAGCGACAGCAATGGTTTGGCACCCAGGTAGTCCAGCATTTTGCGGTGCCCCTGCTCGTCGGAAAGGTGGGCAAACAGACAATAGTCTAGTACGGTGGGATAGAGGGCTTGGGCAGCTAATAAGGCAGCAGTTACTATAAAACCATCGACCAATACGACCATCCGGGCTTCCGCAGCAGCTAATATCCCACCGGTAATCATGGCCAGCTCAAATCCACCGAAAGTTTGTAGAATTTCCCAGGGTTGGTCGCTACCGAGGTCGTATTTGGCTTTTGCCTTTTGCAGGTGGGCTTTCTTCTGTGCCAACAGTTCATCGTCAGTTCCGGCACCACGGCCTACGCAAGCGTCTACCGGCAAATTCAACAGACAGCTCATGATCAAAGAGGCCGATGCCGTGTTTCCAATGCCCATTTCTCCGAAGGCAACCAAGTTACAGCCTTTGGCGTGTAGCTCTCTGACGAAAGCGGCACCTTTCTCTATGGCCTCGTTGCACTGCGCTTCGGTCATGGCCGGTTCTTCCAGGTAATTTCGTGTACCAAAACCAATCTTGGCATCCACCAATCCATCCAAAGAGCCAAAATCATGGTTCACACCCGCATCTACTACATACAAATTCATTCGGTGCTGACGGGCAAACACATTGACCGCGGCGCCCTTTCCCAGAAAATTAAGCACCATCTGATGCGTAACCGCCTGCGGAAAAGCATTCACCAGTCCGTGTTTGGCAATGCCGTGATCGCCCGCAAATACGACCAACGAAGGTTGGTTAATAACGGGAGCATCTGTTTGCTGAATCTGTCCCACCTGAAGAGCAATTTCTTCCAAACGGCCTAAGGCACCCAGTGGCTTGGTTTTGTTGTCAATCTTCTGTTGTAAAGCCTGTTTCAGATCTGAATAGGCAGGTAAAATATTGAAAGAGTTCATCGGTGTTAGGCGGATTTGTACATGTGATATGAATGAATGATGAAGGTCGGCAGCATTTGGAACGCTGCCGACCTTATAAACTTGCCAATGCTGAAATGCAGAAACTTAACATGAGGATTACCATAAAAAGGCAGCTTAAATGGTTGATTCTTACCACGCGGCTTATTTCCTTGTGATCAATCAGGCGGTCGTTTCTGCCAATATAAGGCTTGCTTACCCAAGCCCCATGGTATTGGTTCGGGCCACCGAAACGACAGTCCAGAATCCCGGCCAACGTAGCTTCTGGGTAGCCAGAGTTCGGGCTTTTGTGATTGCCACCATACTGATAAGCGAAGGTTAGTCCTCGCCAACTCAGGCTTGCCAAGGCCATCAACAAAACCGTGAGGCGGGCCGGAATATAATTGGCTACGTCATCGAGTCGGGCAGCAAACTTACCAAACTGCTCGTATCGTTCATTCCGGTAGCCAACCATGGAGTCGAGTGTATTCACCATTTTATACGCCATCATTCCCGGAACCCCAGCCAGGGCATAAAAAAACAGGGGCGCAATAATGCCATCGCTCAGGTTTTCGGACATACTCTCCAATGCCGCAATACGCACTTGCTGCGGGGTTAATTGGGCAGTATCGCGCCCCACAATACGGGACAATTGCTTGCGTCCAGCCTCCAGCCCTTGTTGTTGCAACACCTCAAACACTTGCTTGCCTTCCCGAATCAATCCTTGGTTGGCCAATCCATAAAACACCATCACCGTATTGAAAGCAACACTTAACAGGGGATGAATAGCAAACAACGCTTTTTCCAAGACAAAAAAGCAGGCAAAAACAGCCAGGCAAAGCAGCATGGTCATACCCGCACCTTTAATAAAACGGTAACGCCCTTGGTTCAACCACTTCTCGCCTTTCACAATCAGGTATCCATACCCACGTACCGGATGAGGCAGCCATTCTGGATCGCCGAATATCAGGTCGAGTAGGTAGCCCAACAACAAGGGGCTAATGGCTGTTAACATTGTCAGAATTTTCAAAATTTAAGAATGAACAAGATTCAGTTTTCCTCATTTTTGCATCAAATCATTTTGGTATAGAAATCATGTAATCCTGTCAATCCTAAAAATCATAGTCAAGACATTGCCTTCAACAGCAGCGCATTCTTTTCCGGTGACAAGGTAGCCAGCCGGAAATGCCTGGGACTAAGTGAGCGGAAATTACCAGCATCACGAATCAAAATTCCATAGTTATCAATCAAGTGCTTTTTCAGTTCCGAAGCGGGCATATCCAATGATTCGACCAGGAAATAATGGGTCTGGCTTTCCCCTATTTGCAAACCAGGGAGCTGTTTTAATTGCGAAACAAAGCGCTCCTTTTCGGCCAATAAAATCTGAAGAAAGGGCTGGACTGGCGGATAATTCCGGATAATGAATTTGCCCGCTTCAATTGCCAACGTGTTTACCGACCAAGGATATTTCACCTGCTCCATTTTTTCAATGATTGCATCGGAAGCCAAGACATAGCCCAACCGCAGTCCTGGAATAGCAAAAGTTTTGGTCAGAGAACGCAGGATAACCAGATTAGGACAATGCGCCAGCAACGACACCACCGACTCGACCGCCCATGTGAACGCTATATAGGCTTCATCCACAACAAAAACGGTTTGAGGGTAGCGCCACAGTAAGCTTTCTATTTGCTGGCTATGCAATACCGCACCCGTAGGATTGTTGGGATTGCATATAAATACCAATTCAATATCCATCAGCTCCGTTCCCAAGGCCTCGCTATCCATCATCTTCTCCCAATCGACAAATGTCAGTTGGTGGTGATGCAGGCGACAGGCATCTTCATATTCGGCAAAAGTTGGAATGGCAATCGCCGTGCGCTGGCGTTCAAAAATATGCGCCAATAAATAAATAGCCTCGGCTGTACCATTACAAGCCAGCACCTGTTCTGGCCTGAGTTGATGCCATTCACTCACCTCTTTTCGAAAGCTTTCAGCCAACACCTCCGGGTAGCGATTGATGGTTTTCCATTGTTGGAATACGTGTTCTTTCAGACCAACCGGCTCGCCTCCCCACCATACATTGGTGCTGAAATCAGCCAGAATCGCCTTGCCATATTGGTATCCATCGTCGCCGTGGCCGTAGAGCATGTTGAGTTTATGAGTTTATGAGTTTTTGAGTTTATGAGTTGAAAGTTGAAAGTGTAGGGTTGAAAGTATAGAGGCGTGTAAATGGTAACATTAAAAAAGAGTGTACTTACACTTTACACTTTTAACTCTACACTTTATACTTTCAACTCTACACTTTTAACTCATCAACTCATCAACTCTAAACTCCTATACACATACGGTATGTCCAAATACTCGCGTAGCCAGTCGGCCAGGCGATCGTATTGCTGCTGCTTAAAAGTCTGATAATCGAAGGGACCGGCGTGGATACCCGTAAGTGCAGACTTATCGACAGCGGTTTGCACGGTGCTGAGCAAATCTTCCACTACAGCCGAATTGTCCAAGATGCCGTGCATGTACGTCCCCCAGCACTGGTCATTCAGCCAATAGCCATCGGTACTATGATCAGAAACAGTATTGAGTGGGCTGGAGGCACCCGTGGGAACAGTTTCTCCCATGTGGATTTCGTAGCCCTGGCAAATGGCCTCGGATTGTCGATAGCGGAATTGGCACTGCTGCGTGGTTTTCTCGCCCAACAAAACGGTTTTTACCGGAAGCAATCCCAGACCAGAAGCATATTCCACCTCCCCTTCTACGTGCTGCGGGTCTTCCACCGATTGCCCTAGCATTTGATAACCTCCACAAATGCCAATGATGGTTTTCTTGTTTTTATGTGCTTGCCTGATGGCCTGCGCTACCCCGTTTCGCTTGAGGTCGGTTAAGTCACTGATGGTATTTTTGCTACCGGGAATAATGATAATGTCGGCCTGTTCAATCTCCGCAGGATTGTTGGTATAGCACACATTCACGCGCGAATCGTGTTCCAGCACTGCAAAATCGGTAAAGTTCGACATGCGTCTCAACAGGATAATGGCAATGTTAATCTTGTTGTCAGCCATTCGGTTGCGCTTTCGATCCAGCGAAACGGAATCTTCTTCCTCAATAAAAATGTCTCGAAAATAAGGCAAAACGCCCAGCACAGGCACCTTTGTCAAGTCTTCGAGTATTTTCCGGCCATCGTCAAACAGGCGGGCATCGCCTCGGAATTTATTAATAATGATGCCTTTGATCAATGCCCGTTCTTCTGGCGATAGCAGTTCGATCGTGCCGTAGATGCTGCCGAACACGCCACCCCGGTCAATGTCAGCAATCAGGTAGGTGTCGGCACCGCTGTGCAGGGCTATTCGCATGTTGGTAATGTCGCGCTGCTTCAGGTTCAGTTCCGAAATACTCCCAGCGCCTTCAATCACAATCGGATGATACCGAGCCGACAACCGTTGATATGCATCCAAAGCCCGCTGAAAAAGCTGGTTTCGGTCGGGAGAGTTGAAATATTCGAATGCCGTTTGGTTGCCCAACACCTTTCCATCCACAATCACTTGCGATACCTGGTCGCTGGTCGGCTTCAGCAAGACCGGATTCATGTCGGTATGGCAAGCGATCCCCGCGGCTTCCGCCTGAACCGCCTGTGCCCGCCCAATTTCAAAGCCTTCTGGTGTAGCATAGCTATTCAACGACATGTTTTGCGCCTTGAAAGGGGCTGGATTGTATCCGTCCTGCTTAAACAAGCGACAAAACCCCGCCGTAATCGTACTCTTGCCCACATCGGAAGCCGTCCCGACAAACATAATTGGTTTCATTTGGTAGGGATTAGGGGTTAGCGGTTAGTAATTAGGTTTTTAGCAAGTAGAGGTTAGGTATCCAGCCATTACGGTCCGCCGCGTAGTTGGTATTCATGCCGTTGTTGGTGTTTTGCACCAACAACTTTCCGACTAGGTTGTTGGTGCAAAACACCAACAACGGCATCAAAAAAGCTAAGCACTAACAACCTAACTACTAAAACCTAACTCTTAAATCGCTTATACAAAAACAGTTGCCATTTTTCTTCGGCTACTCCGGCTTTGTCCATTTCGGCGCGGGCTAACGTAAAAAACAGGTCTGATAAGCGGTTTATATAGGTTGGAATCGCTTCGTTTACTTCATCGGTGTTCATCAACGAAACCAGGGTTCTTTCGCCTCTTCTCATTTGGGTTCGGACTACGTGGCACAAAGCAGACACTTCGTTGCCGCCAGGAAGCAGAAAGTAATCGGAAGGAGATGTCATCTGGCTTTCCAGTTCATCGATCCAGTTTTCGCAGAAGCTGGCTCCTTCGACTGGCATGGGATTGGTGTTGATTTTTTTGGCATCCGAAGGCCGGGCCAGGTGCGACATCATATCCATCAGGTCTTTCTGAATGGTGTGCAAATGGGCTTGCCACGCGTGCTCATTTCCCAACTTCACACGCAACAATCCGATGGTGGAATTGGCTTCGTCCAACGTACCCAGGCATTCTACCCGTACATCATCTTTACTCACCCGGCTCCCGCCAAATAGCCCTGTAGTCCCCTTATCGCCTTTTTTCGTGTATATCTTCATTTAGCTATTAGTAGTTAGTTTTTAGCTTTTAGTTTAGAAATTTAATAAATCCGAATTGAGACAAAATATAGTTTATAGTATATCATAAACTATAAACAACTGATAAAAAACCTAATCGCTAACGGCTAATAGCTAAAGTCTAGCCCCTATTTCAAATTCACCGCCAGCCCTGACACCATTAAAACAGCCTTATCAGCTTTTTGGGCGGCATATTGGTTCATCCAGCCTTGCAGATCGACGAACTTGCGCCCGGCTTCGTTCATCGGATGTAAACCCATACCGATTTCGTTGGAAACGAGGATGAGCGTGGAAGTCGGATCACTATTTAATAGAGCAACTACTTTATCGAATTCCTGCTGGGCTTCCTTCAGGGCTGGTTCTACCTGATATTCATGGTCAGCAAAGAAATTGGTCAGCCAGAGGGTAAGGCAGTCCAATACCACTACTCGGCCAGCCAATGCCAAGCGCGATAGGTGCTTTTCCTCTTCCCAGTTAGTCCAGCGGGCATCTCGGTCGGCCTGGTGGCGTGCAATCCGCTGGCGGTGGTCATCGTCCCAAATGCGGGAAGTGGCCAGATATACCGGTTGGTCAGATAATCCAAGCGCCAGTTCTTGTGCATACCGGCTTTTCCCTGAGCGCTGTCCACCCGTGATATAGTAAATCATTCCTTGATTAGAAATTGAAGCCGTACCTCAACGACACTGATCTGCCCGGCATATTATAACCCCGTTTTTCGTAATAGTTCTCGTCTGTGAGGTTGTTGACAAACAGGCCAATCGTATGTTTTTGCGCCACTGTATAAGAAGCCACGAAATCGAGCACCATAAAGGACGCGTAATTGATGGCTGGAAAACCTACGTCATTGAAATCCGTGTCTTTCCGACGCCCTACATAACGACCTGACAAGCGCAAGCGAAGGGATTTGAGGTTATCATATTCTATCCCATAGCTCGTGTTAAATTTGGCTACATTGGCAATATCTTTCTCGGTTTCAGCCCCTGTGGCCTGATTAACCGTTATTTCCTTGGCTTTGATAATAGAGGTAGCGCTCGCAAATACCCGAAGCGAATAACGGTAGTCATTCAAGGCACCAAAATCGTAGCCAAATACCGCTTCCAGTCCGCGGATTTCTCCTTTATTCGCATTGATATAAGTAGAACGCGCCTTGATAGTATCGCCCTTGGCTGTCCGCTCAATGGGAGTAGGATTGGTGGTTTGGGTAGTGATGCGGTCTTTCACGTAGGTAGCAAAGTAGGTCACATCCGCGCTAATACCCGATTTCTTCTGGTTAAAGCTAATGCCAGCATCCCAAGACACCGAGTTTTCATTGGTAAGGTTTGCATTGCCTTGAATGATGGATACCTTACCAGAGCCCGTTCCACTCTCCGAATAGCCCGCTACATTATAAGCATTAGGCGTTACAAACGCCCTGCCTACCGTACCACGAACGGCCAAAGCCTCAGTAATCCGGTATTTTATTCCCAAACTTGGGCTCAAAAACGGGTTCGTTTTTTGTCCTGCCGAATAACTATCTAACAGCGGCGTTTGCTTGACAATGAAATTGATAAAATCGTACCGCAAGCCTGGATTAATCAACAATTTGTCTTTGAAAAAACTGAGTTGACCCTGCGCATAGATGGCGGTAGAAGCCAATGCAGAATTAGGGGAAAAAGGCGCGACTTCCTTTCCGGTATTTAAAAAGCTATGCGAAATATCCACGGCTTCGTTATAATCTACACCAACCGTTAAGTGATGTTTCTTCCATTGAATGGCATCTCTTATCTGAATACCACGCCAGGTATTCTCACCCTGGAAAGATAAAAACGGCACAATCCATTTTCCGCCAGATTGAATGTTATAATTCTGAGACTTTTCTTCTGCTATAAATGCCTTGAAGGAGAGTTGATGACTACCCAAATCGCCATTTACTGACAATTCGCTATTCCAACGATCTGTGTCTTTCGAATTGGGCTGTGCGTTTCCATAGAATACATCGCTGGGCGCTTGTACATCTTTGGCCTTGAATCGCTCTCCACGCAGGTGTACAGACCATTTTTCAGAAATCTGATAGCCCAAGCGCAAGGTGCCGGAATAATATCCCAGCTTACTAAACTCCCGGCGGTCGCCATCGGCACGGCGGTCGTCTACTTCCTGTTCGGTGCCATTCGGCAGATATTTGATATAAGACCCATTGCCCAAGGCATTCCGGAAAAGGTTATCCTTGCCCAACTTGAAATTATCGAAACGCCGGAAGTAACCCAATGAAGCGTCAAAGTTCAGCCCTTTAATGATGGTTCCACCCACACTTCCACCAGCCCGAAGGGTTTGAAAAGAGCCATATTCTGCGAACACGTTGGCTTTTATTTTGCCCGTCGACTTTTTGGTAATGACATTGATAACGCCACCGACCGCTTGCGAGCCATACAAAGCTGAAGCAGGTCCTTTCAGCACTTCCACCCGCTCTACACTGCTCATATCTAGGGTAGCCAAGTTCGTAGTTCCCGCCGGACGACCATCAACTAACAGCAATGTCCGTTGATTTAAACTGCCGGTTTGCGGGCGAAAGCCGCGAATACCTACGCCCGAAAGCAAGCTGGGATACTGCACAATGTCAACAGAAGCATTCTTCTTCAACAGGTCGGTAAATTCCTGAGCCGAAGTCTGTTCAATATCTTTTTTGGTAATCAACTCAATTTTTTGCGGCACCTTATTTCTATCAGTTGCTGAACGGGTAGCGGTAATGACCACTTCAGTCAAACCGTAGTTCTTCGTGGTGTCAACCTTGTCCTGGGCTTGCCCCTGTAAAGCGGCTACCAAGGATAAAATGACAGCAGTGGGTAAATTTTTCATTGTAAAGCGAAAAAGCATATAGTTAGGTTTTGGTAATT
>JAZKGK010000087.1:0-3834 GCA_040385915.1 Bacteroidota bacterium | reverse complement strand
AACGCGATGCGGAATATTATTAGACTTGTGGGTAATCGGTAGGGTTTAAACCCTCCGCTACGGAGCAATACGGCTGTTTTTTTCAACCCTTGATTCGCGTTAATAACAAGTTCCTTCGCTCTGCTCAGGATGACAACGCGGTAATGGTTCTGACTAAAGGAAAGGGAGAAACCAACATAGGTTACTTACAAAGCTGCTCCCCGGCTTGTCCCCTGACAGGCTGGAATTTTGCACGGTAACCGGCGGGACCGCCTAGGCCTGTGGAGCCAGGCCGGGGAAACAAAACTCGAATGAAAAACCATCCCAATGCATAACAAATCGATGCTTTTCCTGGTAAGCGCTTGCTTCTTTTGCTCCATCAGTTGCCAGCCTCGCAAGGAAAGGGTAGTGAATAAAACCTTCTACTACTGGAAATCAGTCTGGGCATTGACATCGGCAGAAAAGGCGGCGCTGGACTCTTTACACATCCGAAAGCTGTACGTCAAATATTTTGATGTCGATTGGGATGCTGCGTCCAATCAACCGATGCCGAAAGCCTCGTTGCAAGATAAGACCACTTTTGATCGATCGCTGGAAGTAGTGCCAACGGTTTATTTGGTTAATAAGTGCCTACTCAATCTGCCCGATAGTCTGGTGCCTGCGCTCGCCAGCAAAATCTGCCATAAAATTGAGCAAACGTCCCTCCGGCTGGGCAAGCCTCTGGTGCGGGAAGTGCAGCTGGACTGCGATTGGACGGAGAAAAGTCGCGATAAATACTTCCGTTTACTGCAAAATATCCGCCAGCAGTTGAAAGCTAAGCATATGCAGCTGTCGGTTACCATTCGTTTGCACCAGGTGAAGTATTACAAAAGAACGGGTATTCCTCCCGTAGATCGCGGCATGCTGATGTTTTATAATATGGGCGCTATCAATCAGCTTCGAACCAAAAACTCTATTTTTGACCTTGAAACAGCCAAGGAATATCTCTATAACTTTGACGAATATCCCTTGCCTTTGGATGTCGCGCTGCCTTTGTTTTCCTGGGGCGTGTTGATCCGGCAGAACAAGGCCATCGGTTTGGTGAATGAACTGACGAGGGACGAATTAAAGAAAAATCACTACTTTCAGGCCGTCCAACGAAATGTTTTTAAGGTCGTCGAAAGGACGGTTTTACGTAATCAGGTGTTTGTCAAGGGCGATATGATCCGGGTGGAAGAAATTAATCCGGAGGTATGCCTGGAGGCGGCGGAACTGATTGAGCCTTACCTGAAAAACGATACTTTGAGCGTAGCACTTTACCATTTGAATGAATTAACCCTAAAAAAATATGACCAGCCTACTTTGGAGAAAATTTACCGCGTATTCTATTAGCGCGGCCCTTGTTATTTATCCCAATATCGCTTCGAATGGCTGTTCTGACTTTGACGACACTGAATCGACATACATCCTGTTTGCGCCCGAAATCATTCAACAGCTATCCTTCGAGCCGTTTTTCTATGCGCCTTATACGCATTATTACGGCGACCAGGAGGCTGTAAATACCTCCGAATCAATCGATAATTTAAGCGAGTGGGCTGAGTATTTCAAAACGAAGGCCAGTTTCAAAGACCTCGATTCCCTGATTTACAGCACCGATCTAAAAGAAGTACAGGAATTGATAAAGGTAAATACCAGTCGGAAGCCCTTGCCTGCTTCTCATCCTTTGGCCAAGAATACGGCGGTGCAAGCAGTTTTTCAGGCCAACGACCAGGAGTTTCTGAATTACCTGCTTTTTGCCAAAAAATGCGAGCCCTTCGTTTCGGTAGATGCTTGGGAAGAGGAAAAACAAGTACAGCCCGCCATGGGTAAGTTGATGCTGGAAGGCAAAAAGTTGTATGCGTTGGCTCTTTCGCCCGTTATTAAGCTCCGTTACGCTTTCCAGGTAGTGAGACTGGCGCATTATAACCAGGATTACAAAGGTTGCATCCAACTGTACAATGAATTAGTCAATCCTTTGCCACAAGAAAGCCTGATAAAATATTGGGCTATGGCGCATAAAGCCGGCGCATTGAAGGCCACCGAAGCCTATCCAGAGGCGGTTTATCTCTATTCGCGGGTATTTGACAAATGTCCGAGTCGTCAGTTGGCCGCTTTCGGTAGCATTCAGTTCAGCCGTGAGGAATGGTTGGCCAAGAGCTTGAATCAGTGCAAAAGCCAGGAAGAGAAAAGTACCTTATTGTTCATGGCCTCCCTCGAACATACGGATTACGACTTGCCTAGCCTTCAGAAAATATACCAGGCTACCCCCAATGACCCGCGGTTACTGGTTTTATTAGGTCGGGAAATTAATAAGCTGGAAAGCGCGCATAGCGAGTGGACGGGCGGTATTACTGCCGAAAAGGCACCTACTAATAACCCAGCAAAGGCACTGAAAGATTTTGTCGTCCAAGTCGCTGACCTGAAGACCATTCCGCAGCCTGATCTTTGGTACTTTGCAGCAGGCTATCTGTCTTACCTCGATAAAGATTGGGCGAATGTAAAGAGTTACTTTAAAAAGGCGAAGAAGGCCAATAGCAAGGATGAAGTATTACAGGGACAGATCCACATTATCGAAATTATGCTGAAAGTGGCGGAGGCGAAGAAGCTGGATGTGAAGTTTGAGAATGACATCCTGAGTGAGATCCAATGGCTGAAAACTGCCAAAACTGTCAATCTGAGGTTTAGTAATGCCTACACTTTCCTGATGGGTGTGCTAGGTAAAAAATACAAGGAACAAGGTAACAAACTAATGAGCTACCTCTGCCTATCGCACGCAGATAGTTATGCTTATTCCTCCTATAGTTACAGCCAATATATGTTCTACCGCCCCGATGCGCCATTTACGCGTGAACTTATTGTTTGGATGGAGAAAACCAGTAAGACTGATTTCGAGAAATTTCTGTATAAAGACTTCAAGCCTTCTAAAAATGAGTTAATTGAGCTAGAGGGCTCGCTGCTATTGGCCAAGTATCAATTCAAAGAAGCCATTGCTAAGTATAATCAGATCGATTCCACTGACAAGGGCAGCGAAACCTATACACTCCCCGCTGACCCATTTGCCATCCACATTAATGATTGCCACGACTGCGATTTTGAGGCACCTAAAAAGAAAACCTATACCAAACGTAGCTTTGCGGAGGAAATGCTCAATTTCGAAGACTTGATCGTGAAAGATGCCAAGAATGCCGGCCAGTATTATTTCTTCCTGGCCAACGGCTACTACAACCTGAGCTATTATGGCAATACCTGGATGGCGATTGATTATTCCTCCCGCTCGCGCGACCCTAAGGATCAGACATATACCGACAACTCTAAGGCGCTGGAATACTATCTGAAAGCCTTAAGCCTGACCAAGAACAAGGAATTTGCTGCCAAGTGTGTCTTTATGGCCAGCAAATGCGAGCAAAATGCTTATTACAATTCGCCCGCTTACGAAGAAGAACGCAAGAACCAGCCCCGCGCCTACTTCAAAACCCTGAAAGACAACTACAGCAGCACCAAATACTACCAACAAGTCATCGGCGAATGTGAACGTTTTGCCAAGTATGTGAAGTAGATAGGTGGAGATGAAGAGAGTAGGGATGAGGCATCTGTTTTTTATTAGTTGAATAACCGGTAGATTGGTTAGACACCCATGACGGGAAGCAGCCATCCAAGCCTGAAGGGCTGAAAAGATTATAGTAAAAAGACAAATGCCTTCGCCACAACCCTGAAAGGGTGAAATAAAATAGCACTAGAAGGAATCCTTTCACCCTTTCAGGGTTGTGGTGGTGTTCCGTGGTCGTTGAGCTATAATCCTGGCATCCCTTCGGGATTTATCCAATGGCATTCCTGTTT
>JAZKGK010000086.1:0-9927 GCA_040385915.1 Bacteroidota bacterium | reverse complement strand
TACTTCATAATCTCCCTGGCCGTTGGCAAAGCTATTTCAGCCCACAAGCGGTACATTTTGCCGGAGAAATGTAGCTGGTCATCGGCAACCAGGGATGCATCAGTCAAGGCGGTGCGCGAGAGGGGAGTGATATCCAGAAAGGTGACCTTTGCTTTGGTGCATTCGTCTGCCGCCACCATGTTGAAAGCATCTATTTCCCGCGCCACCTGCTGCCGATCCCGGCTAGCACCGGCTGGCGTCACGCCCCAGTCGGGAATTGACAATACGAACACCCGGCTCGGCTGGCCATCGGCAAAAGTGATGGCGGTTTGTAGCAAGGCTTTCAGTTCGGTACGATAGGTTTCCAAGCTTTGCCCACGATATTGATTATTGACTCCGATCAGGAGCGACACCATCCGATACTTTTTAGTATTACCGCTTGACTTGATGGCGGAGGCTAGTTCAGCCGTAGTCCAGCCTGTTTGGGCAATGATGTCCGGTTTTGCTACCTGAATTCCAGCTATTTGCAGCATATCTACTAGCTGCATGCTCCAGCGGTCAGCTTCGGGCACGCTTTCGCCAATAGTATAAGAGTCGCCCAAAGATAAGTAGGTCGCCGTCGAATCGTGAGGTGACGGGTTGACAACAGGCGCAGGCATGGGTTCAGGCACTAGCGTTACAGAAGAATTTGGTGCCGCAGGTTCGGTCATGGAACAAGAAAATAGAACAGAAAATAAACTGATAAAAAAGAACGAAGTGAAGGTAGGCATGTTTTACAAAAATTAGTAGCATTTGAAATCCTGAGTGGCTCTCATATTCTGTACTTACGATTAAAGTAGCAGCAACAGATTTACATGCAGGATACAACATTCACTTTTAATGCGCCATCTTTTTTGCTTGTAATCCTTCTTTATACACTCGCAAGGCACGTTCACGAGCAAAGGCATGCTCTACTATCGGTGGTGGATAATCCAGGCTGTTGAGCTCCGGTATCCATTGTCGAAGGTATATTCCTTCCGAGTCAAACTTTTTGGTTTGCAAAGCTGGGCTGAATACGCGAAAATAAGGTGCTGCATCTGTACCCGAGCCGGCAGCCCATTGCCAGCCGCCATTGTTGGCTGCCAAATCATAGTCCAGCAGGTGTTTGGCAAAGTAGGCTTCGCCCCAACGCCAGTCAATGAGCAGGTGCTTGGTAAGGAAGCTGGCTGTCACCATCCGGACGCGGTTGTGCATAAAGCCGGTTGCATTCAGTTCGCGCATACCCGCATCTACAATCGGATAGCCCGTGCGGCCTTCGCACCATTGTTGGAATTCTTCTTCGTTGTTGCGCCACTGGATGTTGTCGTATTCACGGCGAAACGATTCGTGCTGGACGCGGGGGAATTGGTACAGAATCATCATATAAAAATCCCGCCAGATGAGTTCATTTAGCCAGGTCTCGCTCAATACCGAGGCTTTACGCGCCCATTCCCGAATGCTCACGGTGCCAAAGCGCAGGTGTACGCTTAACCGGCTGGTGCCTGTTAAGGAGGGGAAATCGCGCTTTTGGTGGTAATTTTCCAGCACCTCATTGCGTACTTCCTTTGCTGGAAAGGTGATGCCTGTTGCCTGAAATCCTATTTGCTCCAACGAAGGTATTGGTAACGGGCAGGTTTGCAGAAACTGGCTGAAATATTTTTGGTTAGGGTAAGATTTCAAGAAAAAGCCGGCCAGTTGGCTTTTCCACCGGCGGCTGTAAGGCGTAAATACTGTATATGGATTGCCCGCTGCCGTGAGTAGTTCATTCTTTTCAAAAACAACCTGGTCTTTGAAAGTTTTGAATGCAATTCCTTTGGCTTGTAACAAAGCCGCTATCTGCTCGTCGCGACTGATGGCATAAGGCTCGTAGTCGTGGTTAGTATATACTTCGGCCACCTCATAGGCTGACAAGAGGTCGGTGAGTAATTCTAAAGGTTTGCCTAAGCGCACTAACATCGACGAACCTAGGCCAGTCAGTTCTTGCTGCATATCCTGAATGGCCTGATAGATAAATTCCACTCGACGATCGTGCTTGTCTTCCAGGTCATCGAGGATATCGGTGTCAAAAAAGAACACGGGCAATATCGGATAGCCGCTTCGGAGAGCGTGATATAAACCCGCATTGTCGTGCAGGCGGAGGTCGCGGCGGTGCCAGAAAAGGGTGATTTTGGAGGACATAGGTTGATGCGGTTCGCCGCTGCCATGCGGATTAGCTATTCTGCACTTGGTCAGTACACTAATCTAAGCAATGAGTAGTGAATAATGAGTCCAGCGTGGAACGCAATGAATAATTACGTATCTAACTAAAAATCAATAATTTATTATTTACTAAAGTGATGTTTATTTATAACTGACTGCTTATTTAACTCAGGAAAGGGAAGATGGTTTGAAAAGGGGCAAAAAAAACCTGGCAGTATGGGGTCTGACAGGTATCATTGGTATACGAATGAGGAGGAAATGAGAATCATGGCAGGGCTAGGCGGATATGGCGAATGGGCAATTGGGCATGGCTATCGCCTTACATCAATCACGGCATGGCTACAGCGTTACATTGTAACGCTGCTACAGTTTTAGGCGACACTCGCAGCTAGAAATCGCTGGGTTTCTTTTTGGGAGGTGCTGGTTTCTTGTTTATTTCCCCTTTCAGCCTGGCCACTATTTTTTCCATTTCCGTCAGGGTTTGAGCTTTGATCTTGTTCCAACTAGTGGTACTCATGATAAATTTACCGCATTCGGGCGTTTCATTTTCCAGTTTGCCGCCATCTCCTCTGCCCAATACATCCTGGTGCGTAAAGTTGGTAATCACGTATTTGTATTTGCCATCTTTGCCATATATAGTAGCAACAAAGGTTACGGTTCCTTTGTCGGTCTTGCCGGGAGCTATACTCGGATAAGTCACGTTGATGGTGCCTTTACACGTATATTCTCCCGCCACCGGACGATTGGAGGGCGCATATTTGGCCGTAGTTGCCCAGTTTTGCGCCCGCTTCAGCAATTCGGCTTTTTTCACGCTGCCAACCGTTACCACCTCAGTATAAGTGATTTTCTTGGTTTCGGGATCTAGCGGAAAAGATGCCTGTGCCGAAACTTGGTTTATGTACCCGACAAAGGAGAGGAAAAGCACAGATAGGAATTTCATATGGGTTCTGAAGTTTAGGTGGCCAATGGAATACATTATTGTTTTACAGGTAGCTCTACGGTAAATTCGCTGCCTTTGCCTAATTCACTGGTGAAGTCTATCCTACCATTGAGTCTTTCTACCAAGGTTTTTACAATGGAAAGCCCTAATCCTGACGAGCTTTCCCCACCTGTTGGCTGAGCACTCAATCGCTGGAATTTCTTGTACATTTTCTTACGATCTTCCTCACTGATTCCTTGACCCTGGTCGCGGATTTTAATGGACACCATATCGTTGGTCTGATTGAGCGAAATGAATATACTACGGTTGTGGGAAGAAAACTTTAAGGCATTGGAAATCAGGTTGTCTAATATCCGGAGCAGGTAGTTTCTATCGACAGTAAACAGAATTGGCTGTCCATTATCCTGGTAATGCATTTCAATGTTTTTATTTTCAGCCTGCTGGGAATACTCTTTAATATGGTCTTTTAGGAAGGCCGTTAATTCTACCTCTTCCCACTCAATAGCGGTCTGGTGTTCCTCAATGGCATTGACATCGAGCAAGTCGCTGATAAATCTTTTGCCGTCCCGGAGAGTTTTATTAATAATAGCCAGGTATTCTTCCTGTTCTTTATTGAAGTCCCCCACCAGCGGCATCAGCGACAACATACCGTCAATCCGGTTCAGTGGGGCGCGTAAATCGTGGGCCACTACGTTCATGACACCATTTTTTTCCCGGTCAAGCTCCTTTAAGTATTCGTTTTTCCTTTCAATCTCATTGCGTTGTTGCAATAATATTTCGTTTTGAATCTTAATTTCTTCGCTCTGTTTACGAATCCTTTTGGAAATCAGATAAAATACAATGGCCAATAGCAGCAATCCCAGGGCAATTAAGGAGAAATAAATCAGATTTCGTTTTGACTGGATTTCCGTTTCTTTTTTCGCTGCTTCAGCATATTCTTTTTCTATTTGTATCTGCTTAAGATTTTCCTTGGCCAGCACTTGAAGCGAGTCTTGCCGAAGTATAACCTGCCGCATTTTTTTAATTACCTCTTCCGTTTTTGCCTGAGCCAACTGATAAGCGATGCCATTCTCTCTTAATGTTTTTTCCAGGCGGGTCAAATCAGCATTGAGCTTCTCTTGCTGCACTGCGCTAAGATTAACTTCGTTGTTTAGGCGATCGGTAATTCGGTTAATCTCTTTTCTTAGCTGAATACTTTTGACTTCCAATGCCTGACGATCTTCTTTCAGGTCAATGGTAATTCTTTCAAATTCAGCTTCATAGTCAAACCCAGATCCGACCGAATAATTGGCTGCCACAACATTGGTTGCCGCCGAAGCTTGTTTTTTTGCCGTAAGGGCGAGCGTATTATTAGTCTGTACGTCAGTGTTTTGGCTAGGCAAGGTGAGGTCTATCATAGCCAATGCTTGGTCCGAGTTTATACTTTTCACCATAGCATCATTAACTGCTAACCTCAGATCGGTAGTAAACTCATATTCCGAAGGTAACTTAAGTAAGAACTTCCCTTGCGCATCGGTGATGGCCGATTTAGCTGGCTTAAGATCTAAAATCGTTATTTTTACTCCACTAATCGGCAAATGCTTCTCATTTCTTACTTGGCCTTTCAATTCGCTGGGATTGGCCTGCATCACGATGGTTAATTCATTTTTTATTTGATGAAAAGACATTCCCTTCATTATCAAGCCGTTCTTTTCCGCTTCTGCTGCCTTGGGCTTGGCATACCCTTTGGGCAGCGTTGCCTGAAATTGCCCAGCCTTATCGGTAAGTATCGGTCTGCCACCATCGACAGAGACGCTTACAGCCCCAACAGGTAAGCCTCTGGTAGTTAAAACCTTACCGTTGATTGTGACGCCTTCTTGTGCTTGGCTGGTAAGACACAAGCTTATTGTAAACAAGAATGCAAGGGATATAGGATGTACCCTTAAAAAGTGCCGATAATTAGTGAATAGCCTGATATATTCCATCATAATCTGTTAATATTCAAAAGTACCACTTACTTGTTCATGGTGCTGTAGCGAATTAAGGCATTTAATTACGTTCGAAAGTATATCTGATTTCTGAAAAATTTGCCCTGAATACCTGTTGCTTGTCCTTACTCAGGAAAAGTGCTCGCCTACCTTATTCATGCGATAGTGACTCGTTGGAAGCAAATCGCATGGGTGAATTGGCAGCGAAAAAACAACGAATGAGCTGAAACCATGAATGCTTTATTCTTACACGGCTAAGGGTGCGTATAACTTTAACGCTATTTGTCTGAATATTCTATTTAGTTTGCACCTCCTATATAGATAGCCAAGTTCGCAAGGCAAAAGTGTCAAAATTCAGTATGTATACACATTGTTTGAGATTGCGAAGAAAGCCAAATGGGCATATTTTTTTATCAGTGATCCCTATTTTATCTCAGTATGGCAATAGCCAATTCATAGCTAAGTGCTTGTGCCTGTATTTTTTTTTAGGAATAGGTCATCAACCGGTCTTTGCTCAGGAAAGCAAAAAGCTGAAAATAGAAGCGAGCGAATCTTTTGCGATGCAGCAATATGGTGCTGCCTTAAATTTATACCTGGAAATACTGAAAGAGGAGCCCGCCAATACGGAGGCCAATTTTTACGCCGCTCTCTGTTACCTGAAAACCCTTTACCGCCAAAAAGCCCTTCCTTATATCCAGAAAGCCTATCAGACAAATCCTACCTTCGACCCGAAAATTGAGTTTGTGATGGGCGAGGCTTATCAATGCGACAATCAGTTCGATAAAGCCATCGGTTACTATACGCTGTACAAACGCAACCAAGAAAACAAAGATGAGCAGGAAATGCTCTTGGTGAATAAACGATTGGAAGAATGCAACAATGGTCTCCAATACATTCAGCATCCCGTACGCGTGCTGATAAAGAACATTGGCTCGGTTATCAACGGCAAATTTCCTGACTATGCCCCGGTTATTTCTTCCAATGAAGCAGTGATGTTTTTTACTTCCCGACGCGAAGGTTCTACGGGGCACTACCTTGCACCAGAAGACGGGCTGTTTTACGAAGATATTTACTTAACGTATCACAAGGATGGAAAATGGTCACATCCGCTCAATATTGGCGCCAGCCTGAACACCGATACCCACGATGCCTGTATTGCGGCATCGCCTAACGGCAAGCAATTATTTATTTACCAGGACAGCCGGGATGGAGACATTTACACATCTCTATTGCTCGATTCGGCTGCCAATCAGTGGTCTAAGCCTGAAGGCCTGGGCAACAACGTGAATAGCAAATACCATGAAACGTCGGTGTCTATTACTGCCGATGGAAATATAGTTTACTTTTCGAGCGACCGCCCCGGAGGTATTGGGGGGCTGGACATTTATAAAAGCTACAAAAACCACGATGGCAGTTGGGGCACAGCCATCAATCTGGGGCCAATCATCAACACGCCCTACGACGATGATGCTCCTTTTATCCATCCCGATGGCAAAACCCTGTACTTTAGCTCCCGAGGACATTCGACGATGGGTGGCTTCGACATATTCCGTAGTTTTTTAGAAAATGACCTATGGACAAGTCCTCAAAACCTGGGCTTTCCCATCAACACTTCTGCCGAGGACATTTACTTTGTCCTCTCTGCCGACAATAACCACGGCTATTATGCCTCGGCCAACGGCGAAGGATTTGGAGAAAAAGACATTTATATCATTTCCCTTCCCGAGTACGAAGAATATATTCTGGCCGAACAAAGAAAAACCTTTCTGGAAGTGCCTTTATGTGTGGCGTTTGTGCTAAATCCGGCCATTCTTACCAAGACCACTACCTTGCTAAGGGGAATAATCAGAGATGCGACTACCAGGGTTCCCTTAAAAGCCAACATAACTTTGAGTGACAAAGAGAGCAATAAGGTTATTTTAGAATGTACTTCCAGCCCCGTTACAGGTAACTATTCCATTACTTTGCCCTCAGGCAGGAACTACGATTTGACCATTCATAAGCCAGGCTACAGACAGCAATCCAACAACCAAAATCTGCTTAATAATCTCACTTATAAGGAAGTAAACTTAGACGTGAACCTGCAAAGAATTACTGAAGCGGAGCAAATGGACTCTTCCCAAGTTTTAACACCTTATATACCCGCCGCCACCGATTCACTGGCGCAGACTACAACAACAGGAGAATTAGAAAACCTGATTGCCAGGGGGCCGTCGGTAAATACTAACTTCCCCGACCTGGAAATTAACGATGGCATCGACTTTTATCCAATCAAGCCGAGGAAAAAGAAGCCAGAAGAGGCAGCAAATGATAGTACTGCCACCAATGGCGAGAGCCAGCCATCCAAACCGGACAGGAAAAAAATAGTATTGCATTCGATCCGGTTTAATTTAGGTAGTGCTACCCTTACAAAAGATTCTGATGCCGGACTAGGCGAGCTTTTTCAAATGTTAGCCAACTCGCCTGACATGAAAATGGAGATTGCTGGCCATGCAGATAAAACTGGCGGGGTTCAATTGAATCAAATCCTGTCTGAGAAAAGAGCCAAGGCAGTAGTAGATTATTTAATAAAGAAAAGTATTTCTTCCAATCGGCTCACTTACAAAGGCTACGGTGCTAGCCGTCCTATTGCTAGCAATGCCACGGAAGAAGGCCGCAAACTTAATCGCAGAACTGAATTCGAAGTCGTGGAGGATTAGCTTCCGCTGCGGCTCCCGGCCCGCCAATGAGCAAAAATTAAACACCGATCAGGCCAGCCTCACACAAATTATTGCATCCGATCCAGTAGCTCATCACGTTGGGGGCGGTGGGTGGAAGCACCGTAAACAATCCCTTCCAAATCCAGGTAGTTCATCGTATCCAAGTAGTTTTCGCTGTCTACTTCAAACAGGCAGTAGTTTGGATATGGATCGCTGAATGCTTCTATCTCCATAAAATTTGTCCTCTTCCGCAACTGCTGATGCTGCTCATTACTCAGTTCTCGCTGCTTAATAGTAAAGTACCACATGGGCAATTAACAATTATCATTGAACAATTAACAATTAACAATTAACAATTAACAATTAACAAATTCTAGCTTGGGTAGGCCAATGGCGGGTTGGAGTGTTCGGAAATGGGCATAGGTGTGCGTTTTCGGACACTTGTTTTTTAGCCTGCTAATAAAAATCCCTCTCTAACATACTGCAAAGGTACTTTTTTAGATTGGTAGGTTATTTGAATCGGCCATATTAGTATCCATCAGCTAATCTTTTGAATCGATGAAAAAAAATCCGGTTTATTATGCAGCCTATTTCTTGTCAATGCAGTCTTTAGCTTATAAGCGGGGGAGTGGAAACACGGCTACCCAAATCATTATCCAACCAATATCTAATTCCTAACTATTTATCAAAAACACCTTATCCCCATGAAAACGATTCTCTTATTTTCTTTTGCACTATTGCTAACAGGGCTTTGCGCCTTTACCTTCGCCACGACTAGCATCGGCACCTCCAATGTTGACAATCTAGTCAATTCTGTAGCCGCTGATGTTGAAAAACTCGCCAATCAGGTAGCCTTTTCTGATGATGGCAAGCCCTATCTTACCAAAGAATTCACCTTGAATGGTGATGGCAACCTGCATGTAGAAACCTCGGGAGGCAATATTACTGTGGTTGGCGGCAGTGGCAATCAGGTGAAGGTAGAAATGTTTGCCAGACTAAATGGGAATCGCGACAGTGACAAGACGGAAGTAAAAGAGGAGCTGGATAAGTACGATATCACGATTAAACAAGACGGCAACACCATAACGGCAACGGCAAAACGCAAAGCCAGCTTCAGGAGCCAGAGAAGCCACTTGAGCCTATCGTTTAGCCTTTATACACCGGCCAACATGGCTTCTCAACTGGAAACGAGTGGTGGCAACATTAGTTTGGCTAACCTGACAGGTACGCAAGAAGCCGAAACCAGCGGTGGCAATATCACGACTGAAAACCTGAAAGGGAACCTGTCTTTGGAGACTTCCGGCGGCAACCTCACTTCTACCAATGTAAGCGGCGATGTAAAGATGGAAACCAGTGGTGGCAACATCCGGTTGACAAAATGCCATGGTAAATGGAATGCCCAAACCAGTGGCGGTAATATTGATGTGACCGATGCCCAGGGAGAGTTGAAGGTGGCTACCTCGGGTGGCCAAATTAATCTGAAAGGCATGAGCGGTAGTTTGGACGCCCGCACCAGTGGCGGCGGCATTGAGGCCGACATTGTGGAGCTGGGCAAATACCTGACCTTAGAGACCAGCGGCGGCAGTATTGAAGCTACCATTCCGGGTGGCAAAGGCTTGGACTTGGATCTGGAAGGCGATAGAGTAAAAACGACGCTGAACAATTTTAGTGGTACTTCAGAAAAAGACCGGATTGTAGGGAAAATGAATGGCGGTGGTATCCCCGTAAAGATGACAACTTCGGGCAGCACGGTGGTACTAAACTACCGGTAAGCGCCATGTTAAGTTAAGTACTTGATACGTACATAATCAAACGATTTCCTTCTGTTGGTAACGCTATTGTTATTGAATGGAAGGAAATCGTTTGTGCGTTAAGCAGATTTACTGCCCCTCAGGAACGAACCTATGCCGAAGCAAGCTCGATTTATGGCTGACTTTCGGTAAAGAAATGTAAGATTTGGGAATAAGCATTTCTCTGCATCCAAAAATAGTAACCATCACAAGCCAGCCGGCCAGTTATCCCGGAAGTGTCGTTCCCCTAATCCTCTTTCCGGGCGTTAATACTGCGAAACAAGAGTTGGAATGTAAAAACTGCCCTATTAGTGGATTCAGGCAGTTCCAGCTCC
>JAZKGK010000085.1:0-6089 GCA_040385915.1 Bacteroidota bacterium | reverse complement strand
GAATTATTTCATTATCGGCGCAACGAAATGAACAAGCGGCTTTCATTTATCGGCTTAGCATTAAATGAAAGAGGTAAATATCAGCATGTAGACAAGGCGGTTACGATCTCCGAAGCCCAACAAAGAGCAAGTCATTTTAAATATAAACTGGAAGTA
The DNA here is from genome assembly GCA_040385915.1 of Bacteroidota bacterium. Taxonomy (GTDB): domain Bacteria; phylum Bacteroidota; class Bacteroidia; order Cytophagales; family ES-bin-26; genus ES-bin-26. The sequence goes on along the minus strand of JAZKGK010000085.1, from coordinate 5,933 downwards.
AGGAATGTTCATCAGATGATATTTGAATACTGCAAACCTGAACTACTTAACGAAAACTATTTTCATTCTGTATTTGAGGCTGTCAAAAGTGTTGCAGACAGAATAAGGCACATGACCGGTTTATATGCCGATGGGAATGCTCTGATAGAGACAGCTTTTAAATTAAGTACTCCTTTGATAAAAATCAATCATATAGTTAATGATACTAAGCGAAGTGAGCACTTAGGTTTAATGAATACCATCAAAGGCGTAATCGGCCTAATCCGAAACCCAACAGCACATGAACCCAAGATTAAATTTATAATTGAAGAAGACGAAGCTCTAGACTTAATGATTATTGTTTCATACTTCCATAAGAGACTAGACAAGTCATTATGACCAGTTTCTTATTGATTATGGCTTTTTCACTTGCAACAAAAAAGGGAGCGTAATTATTTTAGAAACGAAAGGCACGATCGCGATAATTCAGACAGTGAGGCCAAAAGCCGCGTCGGCCGGGAATGGGCAAATGAAGCCGGTACAAACTATAGCTACTTCATGGTTTTTGAAACCAATAGGTTAGCGGACCCATTAAGTATGGATGAGCTGAAGAACGCAATCAGGCATTTGTAATTACAATTTGTGTTTTCACTATCCACTATTTCACGGCGAAAATTTCTCTTTCCTTTTAATTAAAGGTGATTCGGAACAGTTACCTAATACAAGTGATTTGAGAATAATCAAAATGCTAAAACTATGATGGACATAACGAAGTACACCGGGTATCATGGATAAGAAAAATGATATTAAACATAATCATCGTTTTTTAGACGAAGCAGGTGATACTGCTTTCTATGGGAAAGGCAAAACAAGTATCCTTGGTCAACCGGGGGTCAGTAGTTCCTTTATTATTGGCATGGTGAAGTTTAAGGAGTCTATAAAGGATGTAAGAGCGGCCGTTGCCGACCTCCAAACGAAAATAGCTTCGGATCCATATTTTGACGTGGTCTCGTTAAGGAAAAAGAAAGAAGCAGCAGGCTATTATTTTCATGCAACAGATGACCTGCCAGAAGTCCGGAAATTATTCTTTGACTTTATAAATACGATTGACTGCAGTTTTGAAGCGGTAGTGGGTAGAAAGAGCATTGAACGATATGAAACAAAGCACAAGGGAAAGGAGCAATATTTTTATGCAGATCTTCTGTCGCATTTATTAAAAAATAAACTGCATAAGAGTAAGCGGGTTGTCTTACATATTGCAGAACGTGGAAAAAGTACCAAAAACACCAATCTGGATTTAGCCCTGGAAAAGGCAAAGGAAAGGTTGGCAGCAACCACTAATTATAAAAATATTCAGAAAACAGAAGATTGGTGGAATATTGACTACTTGTCAAGAAAAGATATTGAAGCTGATGTGGTATTTAATGTAACGCAGCCTTTGCAGGAACCATTGCTGAATGTTGCCGATTATTTTTGTTGGGCTGTACAAAACGTTTTTGAAAAAGGCGAGACCAGGTTTTACAATTTTTTGAAAGAAAAAATATCCCTGGTAGTTGATTTGTATGAAATAGACAAATATGAAGGCTGGAAGAACTATTATACGCCGAAAAATCCCTTAACGCCTGAAAATAAAATAAGTCCACCGTTGCACTAATCCTGGATTAAATCCGGGAAACGGCCTGAAGCCGACGTTCATGCAGAGCAGACTTGTGGCCAAAAGTACTCTAAAAGAATAAAATATTATCTTTTAGAGTAAAAAATTATCAAAAAGACAACACGGTTTCGACACAGTTGGTTAAACTGTTCTGGTAGGTACTGAAACCATTTACATCCACTTGGCGTTGGCAACAAGGACAATTAGTCACTCCCAGATCAACCGCTAATTTGCTGCATCTTCATAGCTTCTCAACCAACAATCTTTCGGCCACTGTAAGACTAAGAGTTTCCTCCTTTGTTTTGTTATACGTTATTCGTACACTGCCATCAAAGCTCTCGACTGATTTGACTTTCAACTTGACTCCCAGGAACAATTGATGGTTGTTAAGAAATTTTAAAAACTCATCAGTAGTATGGATAACTGCCGCCAATTTTACAGTTTCACCGGGTGTGCAATCACTTAGTTTTTCATAGTGGATCCATTCGAGTTTTCCGGTCTTATCCGGAATAGGTGAGCCGTGCGGATCGATGGTTGGATAGCCCAAGATTTCGTCCATTTTCTCAAAGAATAAAGGCGACTGCAGGTGTTCTATTTGTTCGGCTATTTCATGCACTTCCTCCCATCCGAAACCCATTTCCTGCACCAGGAACATTTCAGTTAGACGGTGTTTACGAATGACCAGCGCAGCTTCTTTTTTTCCTTTCTCAGTCAGGCGAAGTGGCTTATAACTTTCATAGAGTAGCAATTTTTTTTCGGCCAGTTTTTTCGCCATGCTGTTCACCGTGGGCATCTTAATAGCCAGGTGTTTACTTAAGTCATTTACACTCACTTCTCCTTTGCTGCTTGCCAGGTTAAAAAGAGCCTTCAAATAATTTTCCTCCGTGTAAGAATACATTGGGTAAAAATAGTTATAAAAGCGGGCACTTGACTTTCTTAACCATCACCTAAATAATATTATTGTTAGATGCTTCTAAGTTATTACTTTTGCCTGTAAAATAATTTGTATTAGAACAATGAAAAGATTCAGTCTTATAATAGTGGGCCTCATTCTACTTACTGCCTGGATCCAGAGTTGTTCCAAGTTTGAACCAGCTGCTTTGGATGAAGATCAGCTCTTGGACGGCCCTTTAGAAGGTCTTAATTACGATCAAAACCGGCGGTTCCTTGCAGGTGATGTGGCATTTAACGATGAAGTTTTCACAGTGCAAAAAGGCCTTGGTTCCATTTTCGTTGCTACGAGTTGCGGTAGTTGTCATGCCGGCGATGGCAAAGGGCACCCCTTTACAACGCTCACCCGCTTTGGCCAGGTTGATAGCACCGGTAATAAATTTATGCATCTTGGCGGTCCACAGCTGCAGAACAATGCCTGTCCTGGTTATGAGCCGGAAAAAATACCCGCTGGCGCCACGTTTTCAAAGTTCACTCCTCCCGCAAATACGGGACTTGGCTTCCTGGAACTTGTATCCGATGCTGCTATACTTGCCATGGCTGACCCCACAGATGCGGATAACGATGGAATCTCAGGTGTGCCGAACTGGATCGAGCTACCTTCTTTTATTTTACCTCCCCCCGCAGCTATTGAAAGAAATGGCAGGTACATCCATCGCTTTGGTAAAAAGGCCGCGGCCTTTAACCTTCTTCACCAAACAGTTAATGCCTATAGCCAGGACATCGGTATTGCTTCTACGTTTGTGCCAACGGATGTTTACTCTGGTGTTGATGTTGATCCTGAAATAACCGACAATTCTATCCGTGATGTCGTATTCTATCTCCAGGCACTCAAGGCACCTATTCAACGTAATCAGAAGGATGCCGGTGTCATAAAAGGCAAAAAGCTTTTCATTTCAGCCGGCTGCGAAAGCTGCCATAAGCAGACTTTACAGACAGGCTTTTCCAGCGTAGCTCCACTCTCAAATAAATCCTTCCACCCATATACTGACCTGTTGCTGCACGACATGGGAGCGGCACTCGATGACGGTTATACAGAAGGGAATGCAAAAACCTCGGAGTGGAGAACTCCACCGCTTTGGGGCCTCGGTTTATCACCCAAATCCCAAGGTGGTGAATATTTCCTCATGCATGACGGCCGGTCTAGATCAATAGAGGCAGCCATCCAGGCACATGGGGGCGAAGGCACTGCCAGCAGGACAAATTTCAATCAGATGACCGAAGCAGAAAAAACGGCGCTTCTCAGTTTCTTAAAATCTTTGTAATACGTATGGATAGGGGAAGTTTCATTAAACAGTGTGGTCTTGCTTGCGTGACGGGGACGGGCTTAGCTGCACTCCTGCAAAGCTGCGGAGTCTCTAAACAGTTGAGCGGGAAAATTGTAGACGACAATCTTGTTGTATCCCTAAGCGATTTTGAAACTAAAAACGGGGATAAAATATATTTTAAAAAATACCTGGTCGTGCAAAACGCTTTACTTCAATACCCCATATGTGTTTACCGGTTCGCTGAAAATGAATACTCCGCCCTCTGGATGCGCTGTACCCACCAGGGAACAGAATTGCAGGTATTTGGTGATAAACTTCAGTGCCCCGCACACGGAAGCGAGTTTAACAATAAGGGCGGTGTTCAAAACGGGCCTGCTGATGAAACCCTGCGCGGGTTCCCTATTACCCTTGAAAACGGTCTTCTTAAAATCTCTCTGAAAGCTGTATGATTAAACTGACAGCAATAGTGATCGTTAGTTTACTGGCTTGCTCGCTTGCACAGGCACAGATCGATCCATCTTTATTAAAGCGCGTGCCAAAAGACTCGCTAAAGCCGTCGCTCAACATGGATGCGGTGTATAATCGGCCCTTCACTGCTGTTGGCAAATTGCCTGTCGCGCTTGGCGGTTATATGGAAGCGAACTGGCAACACCTGGGAACAGACGGAGTATCTGAAGGGCACCAGTTTCAGTTCAGGAGGGTAACGTTGTTTGTTTCTTCTACCATCGGGAAAAGACTTAAATTTTTAAGCGAGATCGAATTTGAAGATGGCGGCAAAGAGATTGCCGTAGAATTCGCTGCGCTTGACATTGAATTGCACCCTTTATTGAATCTACGTGGGGGAATGATATTGAATCCCATCGGCTCTTTCAATCAGAATCACGACGGCCCGAAGTGGGAATTTGTTGACAGACCCATTTCTGCGACCCAGCTTTTGCCCGCAACCTGGAGCAATGCGGGATTTGGATTGTACGGCAAGCATTATAACAAGAATTGGATGTTCGGTTATGAAGCCTACCTCTCAGGAAATTTCGATAACTCCATCATCGACAATTCGGAGAACAAGACTTTTTTACCAGCAGCAAAAAGTAATGCCGAACGCTTTGAAGAAATAAATAGCGGTCTCCCCCTCGTGACCACTAAGATTGCCGTGAAGCACAACAAGGTAGGCGAACTGGGTATCTCGTATATGGGTGGCGTTTATAATAAATTCCAGGACGATGGTATCAGGATAGACGACAAGCGAAGAGTAGATGTTTTCGCACTTGATTTCAACACCACGATCCCTAAAATAAATACCTTTCTCACTGCAGAGTGGGCCTGGATTAAAGTGGACGTGCCATCTACGTTTACCGAACAATTCGGTGACAGACAACAAGGTGGTTTCCTCGACATTGTTCAACCAATCATCCGGAGAAGAATGTTTGGCTGGGAGAAGGCTACCCTCAACCTGGCCTGTCGTTTTGAATACGTGGATTGGAATAATGGAACATTTAAGAGTACCGGCACCAACATTGGAGAAGAATTGTGGAGCATCATGCCCGCAATTAGCTTTCGGCCGGTTGCACAAACGGTGTTGCGCTTAAATTACCGCTACCAGCAGCAAAAGGATATACTCGGAAATCCGCCTGCCAAAACCGCCGGGTTCATTGTTGGGATATCTACCTATTATTAAATCAATTTAACATGTTGGATCGTATTTAAGCATTTGCTTAAATAATTATTATCTACTTTCGCCTAATGAGTGATACTACTTGCATAAGGCTATTTGCAGATCATGAACAAATAAAAAGTTGTAAAAGCAAAATAGCAACAGCTCAGCGTTCTTTTGGAGCTCTTTCCCATGTATTGGCTTTAGCAGGAAATGAAGTACGGCTAAAGATTATCTACTTATTGGAAGAACAGAAAGAATTATGTCCGTGCGACCTTGCTGATATTTTAGGAATGACGATTCCGGCAATATCGCAGCACCTGCGAAAATTGAAAGATGGAAACATTGTTGAAACCAGGAAAGAAGGTCAAACCATTTATTATTCGCTAACCCGGGACAACCTAAAGATTTTAAAGCCTTTCTTTAAGCA
>JAZKGK010000084.1:0-13709 GCA_040385915.1 Bacteroidota bacterium | reverse complement strand
CCATACTACCCGCAATACCCGAGGAAAGTACGTGCGTAGTACTTACGGGTAGGCCAAATCCAGTAGAGGCGCCAATAGTAATGGCTGCAACCAATTCGGCTGAAGCGCCTTGTGCGTAGGTAAGGTGTTGTTTGCCAATCTTTTCTCCCACTGTTTTTACAATTCTCTTCCAACCTACCATAGTGCCTAATCCCAGAGAGAAGGATATCATCACCAGCACCCAATCCGGAGCATAATCTGTAAATGTCTTTAAGCCGCTGACTTCTTTTTTAAGCCCAGAGATAGCTTCTTTACTCAAATTAACTTCCTTGCTGCTAGCTAGCTTGGTTGTTTGGCTGGCTATTAACAGAATGTCGCGCCGGATAGTTAATCCTGATTTTCTGTCAATTTTTCCACTCAGGGTATCTTTTGAAAGGGTAGATCTGAGTTCGGTTATTTCACTTTGTACATCTTTCAGCAAATTTTTATCGGTAGCAGAGATGTGCAAAGTGTCAATGCGGCTAAGAGTCTGTTCTATGCTACTCAAATGCGATTTCATATTGGCCGGATTTACTGACGTATCGAGGGCGTAGTAAGATGGAACGATCCCAATCAGGATGAGCATAACTAGGCCAACGCCTTTTTGCCCGTCATTCATGCCATGAAAAAAACTTACCCCAGTACAAGTCAGTACCAGAATGCTACGAATCCAAGTAGGTGGTGGCTGATTCTTTTTGGGTTCTTTAAAAATATCCGTGTTTTTGGTAAATCGTCTCAGCAAAAACATCAATAAAATTGTCATACTGAATCCAAAGAATGGCGAAATAAGTAGAGAAAGGCCAATTTCTCTCGCTTTTCCCCAATTGATTGCCGTCCCCGTACTTTCGGGCATAAAGGAAAAGGCTATACCGACACCCAGGATAGAACCAATAAGGGTATGTGAACTGGAACTAGGCAAACCATAATACCAGGTTCCTAAATTCCAGATAATGGCGCTGAGTAAAAGAGCCAGTACCATGGCGACGCTGTGATAAATATCCTGGTCAATCAACATGTCAATAGGCAACAGGTTAATAATTCCTATCGCCACCCCGAGGCCAAAAACTGTACTGGTCATGAGGCCAACAAAGTTGCAGATACCTGACCAAACAACAGCAGTATTGGGTTTGAGAGAGTTAGTATAGATAACCGTGGCAACCGCATTAGCAGTGTCGTGGAAGCCGTTGACAAATTCGAAACCACAGGCTGCGGTTAAGCAAAGAATTAAAAGAATAAGTAAATCTGGTGCAAGTTCAAACATACAGGTTTATTTTTCCTCAAAGGTAAATAGACTTTTTTCGGTGAATGTTAAGCCTGTGTTAAATAAAGGCAGGGTAGTAAAATATTGAATTAATTGTAGGTATTGGTTTTTTTCGGCTGAAGTAAAGTGTATAAATGGCAGTAATTCTGCTTCTTACTAGGAGAAATGGTTGGCAAAAAAGAATTTCCCTCTAAATATCTATCAGAAAAAAGAACCCATTATTCCTTCATTCCAGGCCGTGTTTTGCCTTCATCTGTTAGCTGATGATGAATAGAATAAGTAGTAAATAGGGTTACTAGAAAAAAGGGAACAACCAGTAAATATTCTGATTGTTAGGGGAATGAAGGAAGAGCTCTTGTCGGGTTACTTTTTTCCTGCCAGTTGCCCGCAAGCTGCGTCTATGTCCTTGCCCCGGCTGCGGCGTACGTTTACAATGACGCCTTTGTTTTCAAGGAACTGGCTGAAGCGGTGTAGCGTATCTTCATCGGTATTGACGTAGTTGGCTTCGGAAATGGGGTTGTATTCGATGATATTGACTTTACAGGGTGTGTGCTTAGTAAACTCATACAGTTCCCTTGCATCCTCCAGCGTGTCGTTGAAGTTATAGAACAGAATGTATTCGTATGTCACGCGTGAGCCGGTTTTCTTGTAAAAGTATTGCAGCGCTTCCTTCAGTGCTTCGAGCGTATTGCTCTCATTGATGGGCATAATCTGGTCGCGTTTCTGGTCGTTGGCTGCGTGCAAAGAAAGGGCTAGTTTAAACTTCACCTCATCATCCCCCAGCTTTTTAATCATTTTGGCAATGCCAGCCGTAGAAACGGTGATCCGCTTGGGAGACATATTCAAGCCCTCGGGAGAAGTAATGTGTTCGATAGATTGTATTACATTGGCATAGTTGAGCAAAGGCTCGCCCATGCCCATATATACAATGTTGGTCAGCGGGGTTTGGTAATGTTGTTCGGCTTGCTGGCGGATATGTACCACCTGATCATAAATTTCGGCCGCATCCAGGTTCCGCTTGCGATCCATATAGCCCGTTGCGCAGAACTTGCAGGTAAGCGAGCAACCTACTTGCGAAGACACGCAGGCTGTCATCCGGTCATCGGCGGGAATGAGTACACCCTCTACTAAATAGCTATCGTATAAGCGGAAGGCTGATTTGATCGTTTGGTCAGTACTGACCTGTTTCTTATCTACGGCTACTGGATGGATAACGAACTGTTCGCTTAACAACTGTCGCATTTTCAGCGAAAGATTGGTCATCTCGTCAAAACTGTGAGCCGATTTCTTCCACAGCCATTCGTATACCTGTTTGGCGCGAAAGGCTTGCTCGCCCAATCGTGTCAGCGCCTCTTTCAATTCGGGCAAACTCAGTTTGCGGATGTCTTTTCGGGTATCAGTAGCAGTTTCTACAACAGTATTCATAGCAGGGCAAAGGTACAGAAATTGATCGAAGAAGTAATTCTTTACCTACCCAACGACCAATCAATCAATGCTATTAATCGCAAATAATCTCAAACCACTTCCGGTGCGACTTCCTTCTTCTCCACTTCGTCTTCTTCAAAAAGGTAAAGGTTGAGTTTACTCCGAAGTTCCTGCATCGATAAGTTGTGGGTTAACTCGCCATTGCGCACCAAGGAAACCTGGCCAGTCTCTTCTGATACAACCAACACGATGGCATCGGTTACTTCGGTGAGGCCGATGGCGGCGCGGTGGCGCAACCCGAAAGCCGCCGGAATTTCGTCATTTTCCGACACAGGCAGAATACAACGGGCGGCTTGGACGCGCCCTTTGGTAATAATAACTGCTCCGTCGTGCATAGGGCTATACTTATTGAAAATAGACAGAAGGAGGCGTTTGGATACAATCGCATCCAGCTCATCGCCCGATTCGGAGTAGAATTTAAGGTCAGAATCCTGTCCTATAACGATGAGTGCACCTACGTGGGCGGCAGCCATATTTTTTATGGCTTCTACCACCGGTGTGATGTTGAGGTGCTTGGGTACTACGGTTTTACGCCAGGGAAAGCCTTTGAAAAAATTCTCGTTTTTGAAAGCTGTAGTCTTGCCAATCAGCAATAGGAACTTGCGGATTTCCTGCTGAAAGAGAATGAGCAGCGCAATGACACCGACACCCATAAACTGGCCAAGAATTTGGGTTAACAGCCGCATGCCTGCTGCTTTTACCAACAAAAAAGAAAAATATATTGACAAAAAGCCAACAAACACTTTTACGGCTACGCTGCCGCGCACCAATTTGTACAGCTGATACAATAGGTAGCTTACTAGGCAAATGTCAATGACATCGACCCAGGTGATTTGCAAAAAACCTATGGTAAAGAGCAGCTTCATTCTATTAAGTTAAATAAGCTGTCAGCTATGAGCCGTCAGCTTTTAGCAAATAAGTAAATTGTGTTTTGAAAGCGAGTGTACGGAATTTGCTTGCTTCTTATTTTTGCTGTAAACGGCCATGAGTCATCATTCCGTATAATGTCACTGCCTCCACGGCTTCTTTTACATCGTGGACTCGTAGAACAGAGGCTCCCTTGGTGAGTGCGAGCGTGTGCAGGACAGTCGTTCCGTTGAGGGCTTCTGCCGCAGTAATGCCCAGCGTTTTATACACCATGGACTTTCGCGATACACCCACCAGCAAGGGAAGATTTAGTATCTCAAAATAATTCAAATTTTCGAGCATTTCATAATTTTGCTCCCTTGTTTTTGCAAATCCGAAGCCAACATCTAATAAAATGTCTTTTTGACCCAACTGGCGCAGGTGAAAAACTTTCTTTTGTAAATCATCCAGTACTTCCAATACCACATTTTGGTAGCTGGTAAGTTTGGTCATGGTTTGTGGGGTTCCGCGCATGTGCATCAATACATAAGGCACATTCAACTGGCTTACCGTTTCAAACATGTGCGGATCGAGGCTGCCGCCTGAAATATCATTGACCAGGCAGGCACCAGCAGCTACTGCTTGCTTGGCCACATTGGATCGAAAGGTGTCAATAGAGAGGTAGGCGTCCGGAAAGGCGTGTGATAGGGATTGCATGGCCGGAATAACCCGCGCCAATTCTTCTTCCTCGCTTATATCCGATGCACGGGGACGGGTAGAATACCCACCGACATCGATGAAGGTAGCGCCGTCGGAAAGCATTTGGCCTGCCCGTTGTACAAGCTGGTCTACTGAATTATATTGTCCTCCATCATAAAAAGAGTCGGGCGTTACATTCAAGATGCCCATCACTAAAGGACGTTCTAAACTAACCAGATTCCCCTTTAAGCAAAGTGTTTTATTTTGGTGGAATAGCGTATCTTTCGGGTTCAAATTTTTGAGATTTACTTTCGCCTATACCTGGCAACTAGGATAGCAACGAAAATAGTTCAGTAGAACAATTAACAATTAACAATTAACTCGGCACGGTTTGCTGCTAGGATAAATGGTTAGCTTCGCCTCGTTGCGTTTTATGCCAGCGAACCGACCATCTTATCAGCAAATTAGCAGATTTACATTAATAGCCTTTTCAACTTGCAAACGGAAGAACAATACAACACCATCATTCGCACCTGTAAAGAGGTATTTGAGAAAAAGACCCTTGATTATGGCACCGCCTGGCGTATCCTGCGCCTTCCTTCTATCACTGACCAGATTTATATCAAGGCAAAACGGATTCGCTCTATCCAGGAGAAAGGGGTTCAGAAGGTAGAGGAAGACATTTCTTCGGAATTTATTGGCATTATCAACTACTGCGTGATGGCGCTGATCCAGATCGATTTGCCTGCCAATGCACCGCTGGAAATGCCTTATGAAGAACTCATGGCGCTGTACGACAGGCACGCCACTGCTACGAGAGACCTACTTTTGCAGAAAAACCACGACTATGGCGAAGCTTGGCGCGACATGCGGGTAAGTTCGATAACCGACATCATTTTGATGAAATTGCTAAGGGTTCGTAAAATTGAGGACAATTGCGGGGCAACCTTAATTTCAGAAGGAGTAGATGCCAATTACCAGGATATGATTAATTACTCGGTTTTCTGCCTTATTAAACTGAAACTTTCATAATTGCACACCCATCATGGCACATTCGGTAGATTTGAAAAGTAAAGATCAAGCTCGTCAACGTTTCTCGCTCATGAATATCATTAGTCAGGTAGCCCGATTTATTGTTGGCATTGTATTTATCTTTTCGGGGTTGATTAAACTCAACGATCCTATTGGGACACAAATTAAACTGGAAGAATACTTTGAGGTATTTGCCACCGATTTCAGCGCCCTACACGACTTTTTTCATTTCCTGATTCCGTTTGCGCTGCCCATTGCCGTATTCTTATGCGCTGCCGAAGTGATCTTGGGCGTAGCACTGCTTGTGCTTTACCGGATGCGACAAACCACCTGGATTCTGCTGGCACTGGTCACTTTTTTCACTTTCCTGACTTTTTACTCGGCTTATTTCGATAAAGTAACTGACTGTGGCTGCTTCGGAGATGCCATTAAGCTCAAACCCTGGCAATCGTTTAGCAAGGATATCGTGCTGATGGTATTGATTCTGCTGATCCTATTCCGCCGGACTGACTTCCGCTCTCCGCGCAGTCCGAAGATAGGTAGCTGGGTTGTGGGTATTACTACCGTGTTGTCAGTAGGTTTAGGCGTGTACGCTATTCGTCACCTGCCTCCCGTAGATTTGCTGCCTTACCGCATAGGAGCCAATATTCCTACCCAAATGAAGCCTTCTGAAACGCTTCGGTATCAGTACAACATGGAAAAAAATGGTGAGCTATTCGAGTTTACGAAATACCCTTCTGACACTACCTATGTTTACAAAGAAATGATATTGCTTAATCCAGAAGCCAAGCCCAAAATAACGGACTATGCGGTATGGAATAATGAAGGAGATTTTACCCAGCAGACTTTTGAAGGCAACCACCTGATGGTCGTCTTGTATAATGTGCAGAAATCTGACCTGAAAAGTATGGACAAGATTAAGGCCTTGACAAATGCGTTGGAAGGGTCGACCATCCGACCGATGGCGCTGACTGCCTCTGACGAAGCAACATTCGAAAAATTCCGTCACGAACATCAACTGGCTATTCCCTACTACTTTGCCGATGCCACTGTACTGAAAACCGTCTCTCGGTCTAATCCAGGTATTTTACTGCTCAGCAATGGCACGGTTAAAGGCAAATGGCATTACAACGACGTGCCTTCAGTAGAAGAAGTCAAGAGTAAGCTGCATTAAACTTTGATAAGGCTTCGTCAATGGCATTTACGCCTATTAACTATCTATATACCAATATACTAAGTCCTTGAAAGTATTTCAGTACAACGAACTTGACACGCACTCTGTTAAAGTCCAGTTTGAGAAAGTAGTTAATTTTTTGCAAAAAGGCGATTTCAAAAGCGCTGATGTAAAAAAAATGTCGGATCAATCGGGTTATTATCGCGCTCGGCTAGACGGTACAAACCGTCTTTTGTTCCGATTTGCCCGCTATCAGGACGAAACCTGCCTGCTCTTGTTAGAGGTAATTCTGAACCACGCCTACGAAAAGTCGAAGTTCTTGCGCGGAGCCATGATAGACGAAACCAAGCTTCAGCCTTTGCTCTCGGATACTCAAGTGCCTGCCGCCGAAACGCTGCCGCTGTCCTACGTGGGTAAAAACACCACGCATTTTCACCTGCTTGACAAATTCCTTTTTTTCGACAACGATCAACAGGCAGTACTTTCCCTGCCTGCACCGCTGGTCATTATTGGCTCAGCGGGAAGCGGCAAAACCGCCCTGACACTCGAAAAGCTCAAAATGCTTCCCGGAAAGGTTCTCTATGTCACGCATTCACGTTTCCTGGTAGAAAATGCGACCAAACTGTACCGCAGCTTTCATTACGAGAATGACCAGCAGGAGATAGATTTCCTCTCGTTTAAGGAATTCGTTGAAACCCTTCGTATTCCAACAGGTAAAGAACTAACATTTCAGCCGTTCGAGGCTTGGTTCATCCGCCATCGTGCCCACACCAAAATCAAGGATGCACACCAACTCTTCGAGGAATTTCGGGGAGTGATTACGGGCTACGAGATTGACAGTGCTTATCTGAGTCGGGAAATGTACCTCGGCCTGGGCGCCCGACAATCAATATTCCAGCCCGATGAGCGGGAAGCCGTATATGGTTTGTTCCTCAAATACCTGGAATTCCTACAGACCGAAGGTTGGTACGACCTAAACATGGTTGCTCATGAGTCTCTGGCTTATTGCGAAAAGCAGTACAATTTTGCCGTGGTTGATGAAGTACAGGATTTCACCAATGTGCAGTTGTATCTGATCTTGCACTCTTTGCTTAAGCCTCAAAACTTTATCCTTTGCGGAGATTCTCATCAGGTTGTGCATCCAAATTTCTTCTCCTGGGCCAAGATTAAGACGATGTTTTACAAACATGGCGAAACAGGCAGTGGCATCCGGGTGTTGCACACCAACTACCGCAATTCTCCACAGGTAACTGAGCTGGCCAACCGGCTGCTTCGCATTAAAAATCTGCGTTTTGGCTCCCTCGACCGCGAAAGCACTTATTTGGTGGAACCAGTGTCTGAACAGGCTGGTGAGGTAGTTTTCATCAAAGACAGCCCGGTGGGCAAGCAGGATCTGAACGCCCGCACCCGTCGTTCGGCTCAGTACGCCGTATTGGTCATGCGGGAAGAGGACAAAGCTGAAGTGCGTCGCTTTTTTGATACACCTCTGTTGTTTTCCATCCACGAAGCCAAGGGATTAGAGTACGAAAATATTATTTTAGTCAACTTCATTAGCCGTTACGAGAAAGTATTCCGGGAAATTGCCGGAGACGTGACTGAGCAAGATTTGGCAGAAGAGGAACTCCATTACAGCCGTCCTAACCGCGATGATAAATCGCTGGAAATGTATAAGTTCTATATCAATTCGCTGTATGTAGCCGTTACCCGCACCGTACGTAGCTTGTATGTGGTTGAACAGACCCAGAAGCACCCGCTGCTAAACCTGCTTGGGCTTACGCAAGCCAAAGACAAAGCCACGGTGCAAACCAAGGAATCGTCGTCGGAAGAGTGGCAAAAGGAAGCCAGCAAACTGGAATTGCAGGGCAAACACGAACAGGCTGATGCCATCCGTAAACAGATTCTGCACCAGGTTGCTCCCAACTGGACGGTATTGCAGGGGGCAGATCTGGAAAAACTTCGGCAGGATGCACTTAACCCGAATCAATTTAACAAAAAAGCCAAGGATCGGCTGTTCGAGTACTCCTTGCTCAATGAGGATACAAGCACCATTGATGAGCTTGCTCAACTCAAGTACAACCCCGCCCGCAACTCACAAGACAGCGAACTAAAAGCCCTTTTCCGGCGACATTACCCTGAATTGGTTACGGACGATGTACCTAAAGCTAGCCAGAAAGTAGCTCGCTATGGCCTGGATTACCGAGACGAATTCAATTACACCCCGCTTATGATGGCTGCCCTTTCCGGCGCAGTGAAGATTGCGACTTACCTGCTGGAAAACGGGGCGCAAAACGAATTGCGGGATAATGCCGGACGCAACGCTCTGCAAATCGCTCTCTACCATTCGTACTTGTCCGAGCGATATGCCAAAGAGAAGATAGGGTATTTGTATGAACCTTTGCGCACAGAAAGTATCAGCCTAAAAATCAATGACCGCTTGTTTAAAGTCGGCAACCACAAGATGGAATACCTGATGCTCAATTATTTACTGGCTGTACAACCCATGGTTCTGAAGAAAAAAGCGGCAGTGGTAGGATGGTCGCCTGAATACATCCAGACGGACGACTTTCTGCGGGTCTTCGTTCTCTATCCTGAAAAGGCATTGCCTGCTTTCCGAAAGGAACGGCCTTATGTGAATAGCATCCTGTCCAAAAATGAGATCAACAGTCGACAACCGTACAACTTGAAACTATTCCTGCGGCTGAAACAAGGGCATTATATCCTCAATCCCGATATGGAAATCCGGGTGGAACAGGAGTGGGTGAATGTATACGAATTGATGGGTATTTCTCGGCAGCAACACCTGAGGACAGGTGGAGATCCGGCGATAGCTAGCTTCTGGACTCGGTTGGACCGGTTTAGAAAGGTCATAAGCTAGCCAAATGATGTCTTGCCATTACATATAAGGAACAAACCGGACTACCAGGCAAATAATAAACGGCCCGTACAAATAGTCCTGAACAGTGTATTTTTGTCAATCATTGTTCCTTTCCTTATATGAAAACGCTTGCTAACTATCGGCTCCTTTTTTTCCAAAAGCTTATCTGGTTAATGATAGCCTGGGTTGGACTGTCTCAGGTTTATGGCCAATCTATTCACCGCTGGGTCGAGTGGCCTATGGGCATGGTTATCCTACAATCGGGCGTAGAATTAACGGGTAAGCTTTCTTATGATCAGCCCAACGAAATGGTGCTGCTCAAGACGGATGTTGCCCTAAAAACCTTCTCTATCCATCAGGTGCGCTCCTTCCAATTTACCCAGGACGACGTGGGTATTCTACGCCGGTTTGTTGCCTATCCGTTTCGGACGGGAGTTACAGGAGAACAATTGCGATTCTTCGAAGTAATCCTGTCTGGGTCGCTCTATGTTTTAAGGAGAGACACAAGTCCCAAGGATGCTTCCCTGAGCCGCTTGCCGTCAACTCGGCCTTCCCTGACGTATGACTACCTAACGGATTTCTCCTACTATGTCTACCACCAAGGGCAGTTTATATATATGGCCAGATTCCAGAAGGCTATATTGCCCCTACTGCTACAAAAATATCCGCAAGAATTCTCTGAATTGATGAAGGCTATGAATCGGTATCGGTTAACACTGGCCGATAAAATCAAACTAATCAATGCCTATAATTTCTTAGAAAACCAGTATCAGCCATTGCCAGCTACCGCAAATGAAGGACTGCCTGTCACACGGAATGGCTACGTGCTAGATTCACTGGCCAGATGAGCCACTGGCAAAGGCCCGGCAAAAAATATTTATTGCTAATGGGCAAGCCTCACAAGCGAAACGGGGATAAGCCATTTCGCTTGTGAGGCTTGCCTGCTAGCAATTGGCAGATTATTAAGCGCTATTGATGTGCTACGTTTCTTTCTCCTGCTTCTCTTTAACCTGCTGAAGAATTTCGTCTACCGTTTCCTTCAACTCGCTACCCATCCGTCTGTACTCATCTGGAAACTCGTCCTGCATCAGGTACATAAGCGCATACCAGATCGGTTTCAGCCTTTCCTTGAGGTCTAACTGGCTTTCTTCGAAAATGCGGTAGACGACTTGGGTTTGCTTTTTAGCGAGGAGCAATATGAATATTAAATTGCCTTTTTCTTCCTCTAATTTTATAAATTCGTCCTTGTTAATAATTTCGTCTACTATTGAAATCCCGCTTTCAATCTCATTATTTCCAATTAAATATCTACTATAAAAATAAGATACTTCTGTTGTCCGGTATTGTTCATATACCTCCCTATACAGGTTGTCTGCTTCGTTTTTATTATTCTGTCTAATTGGAAAGATATAGGTAGAGATTAGAGCACCTATAGGATAATTTTCTTTTAATTTATCTAAAGATAGCCTAAAGTACTTTAATGATTCTTGCTTCCTGCCTGTAAATAATACTAAAAAAAATGCAAGGAACCATAAACTTGTAGCATCTCCCGTTTTATAAGCTTTCAAATAAAATTCTTTAGCCTTATCATACTCGCCAAGACTAATGTATGTTGTTGCTGTTATTAAATATACTTGTCCTGTTTTATTTTTGCTCTTTAAGAATAATGATATTGCTTCTGAATACCTATATGCATTGAGTAACGCCTCACCTTGCATATACAAAGCTTGATCAGATGCGGACAAGTGTTTCGCCAAGGCGTTAGGTAAGGTTTCCAAAGCTACTTTTATCAGCGCTTGCCGCTTCTCCGAAGAAATCGTTTTTTCCATAGCACAGTATACTTCCGTCATAAAAA
Organism: Bacteroidota bacterium; assembly: GCA_040385915.1. Classification (GTDB taxonomy): domain Bacteria; phylum Bacteroidota; class Bacteroidia; order Cytophagales; family ES-bin-26; genus ES-bin-26. The sequence continues at coordinate 2,464 of JAZKGK010000084.1, read as the reverse complement.
GCAATTGTTCCGCTGGCAATGTACCATCTTGCAAGTGCCTGATATGTCGTTCGAGGCGGTGTTCTAATTCGTTGCCATCGCACCAGGCTTCCAGGAACTTTACCAGCCAAATGACACGAGTCTGATCTTTGCGTTTGCCGTAGCGCATCAAATACCAGATATTGAAAAAACGCTCGTTTAGTTGGTAGAGGTGATTTTTGGTGGAGGTAGTAATGCGATCGATAATCCGGTTCTGGTACAAGAGCTTGAGCTGGGCACTCACCAACTTACTTTCCAGCCGAGTACGGGCAGCAATTTCTTTGACGCTCACAGCATCCCAATGACGAGCTACGGCATCCACAATTTTCTGCTGTTGCGTGGATAAGTCGTCCATCCGGTGCTTGAACAAGGGCGATACGTGATCCAGAATGGCTTCCAAGTCGTTTAGCGCACTGCCACTTTCATTGTCCAGAAAGATTTCAAAAAGCAAGATGGTGGTTCGAAGCACGCCGCCAGTCAGCCTTCGCAGCACTTCAATCCGGGCCGGACTATGTTGGATAATCTTCTCCATCATTTCTTTCCGACCCATGTTTTCTGCTAATTGCAGCAACAAGGTTGGGGCTTCTTGTCGGCTCAAGCCTTCCAGTTGAATAACGTGGAAGAACTCCCAAAAGGGTTTTTCATAGCTAAACTGTGGCTCCAGCATCACCGAAGAAGCAGCAATTAACCGAATTTGGTTATTGGTCATCAGGATTTCCCGCAATTGCCTTGCTTCCAGGTCACCCAGCTTTTCCAGGAAATTCCCAAAGTTATCCAGGAACACGACGATCTTCTTTCCCGTATCAGAAAGGCGCTTGGTCAATAAGTCAAAGGAGAAACGCTCATAGTCCTTGCGTTGCACTTGAGTCTCCATCTGATCAAACAAGTCGCCAAAATGTTCCTCGTCTAATTCACCCAGCGTGTCAGCCACCGTTTCCCACAAATTAGCTAGCTCGGTGATGTTATACTGTTCCTCATTCAACACGACCGGTATTAGCCAGGTTTTCAGCTTCGGATCGTCTTCGATGGCAATAGCCAGCCGGTGCAACATGGTCGTTTTTCCCATGCCCCGTTGTCCCACCAATAAATAATGCTGCTCAGTTCGCTGCATTGGAGCGCTCTGAATTTCCGAAAAGAGCTTTTGGAAAGTATCCTGACGAACAACAAAATCACGGATGATTTCTTCGCGCTCTTTCAATTGAGTATTATAAAGCGCGAGGTGTTTTTTATTTGCAGACATACCGTTGCCACCAAAGTTTAAGAATAGGCGAATTGTAGCGATAAACTTGTTTGTCTTCCTGGTTATTCACGTAACCGTCGTATTTCAGCGTTTCCAGCACTTGTTTCGGCTCGGCTACTTTGTGCTTCACGGCCAGGTTGTGAATATTGTGGTAGTGCATTGTCTCGTTTTGAGCCATGTAACTCAATACTACGTGTACAAACTTGAGTTCATTTTTAACGAAGGAGGTATCCAACCTTGACTTCCAATGATGAAAAAGGTTATTGTTCCGGTATTCAATGATTTGATCGAATGCTTTGTTCATCAAATGTTCGTCGATCTCGCGATTATCAGGAAGCAAGTCTTTGGCTTCTTTGATGGCTAGTTGGATGTAGAAAGGAATAAGCCAACCTATTTTTTCCAGTAAATGTTGGATGGCAATATTAGTTATGGTAATGCTTTCTGTCGCCGCAATTTGCTGAATCATATCTTTGGCTTCTTCCTGACTTAGGGGCGACACATTAATCGGGTGTAGGTCGTTCACCGAGGCGCTAATGCCTAGCCGGGAGACTGTGGCATTGAGACCGATGGAACCAGCGTAGATAAACTGAATCTTCTGCTGGAATTCTGGCGTTAGCCTCAGGCTCCGGTTAGCCTGTAAAAAACGAGAGGCCTCTTCAAGGTTGGATTTCTTTACAATATTCTCGATGGCCCAGGGGAATTCATCGAGCATCATAATTATTTTCTTACCTCCCAAATCAAGCCTACTGAGTAGCATCTGCAATTCCTCTAAATAATTATGTTCTTGCTGCTCGTGGTTGTCCTGAAACTCAATAGATGCACCTTCCAGCCCAATATTCAGTGCTTTAATGCTTTTGAAGAACTTGCCCGGCAGGCTTTTAATTCGTTCAGCGACAGAAGGCGATTGTGCAATTTGCTTATCCTTTAAAATACTATAGAGAATCTCCTTAAAAAATCCGTTGGAAGTGCTTATACCTTCGACATCTTTATATAGAAAAAAATAGGGTTCCTGCGAGTTATGCAGCAGGTACATCATTACTGAGGTCTTGCCTACTCGTCTGGGAGCAGTCAAAAGTATATTGCTTGAACGACTCAGGCCTTCCGTAATACTCCTAATGATTTGTGGACGATTATAAAAATCGCCCTCGGTAGCAGGTACCCCAATGATATTTCTCATTTGACAATAAAAATTTTGTTAAAAATGCT
>JAZKGK010000083.1:2759-4610 GCA_040385915.1 Bacteroidota bacterium | reverse complement strand
CTAGTAACGCTAAACCTGGGATGGATGGACCGTGGTGTCAGCCTGGTTCCCTGGCGGGGCTGGATGCTACAAGTGACACCCCAAGGCCAGATGACTCCGTATGCAACTGGATTGCGCTCGCCGTCAGGATTTGGTGCAAATGCCGAGGGCGATGTTTTTTATACCGAAAACCAGGGTGATTGGGTCGGTTCTGGCCGAATTACCCACTTAGCCAAAGGCGATTTTGCGGGCAATGTTGCAGGGTTAAAATGGTCAGACTTACCCGATTCTCCAGTAAAAATAAAGCCAGAGGATATCCCCAACACCGGCGAACCGTTATACGATGTTGCGAAAAGAGTGCCTGGCATAAAACCACCCGCTGTTTGGCTGCCACACGGCATCTTGGGAATTTCTACTTCTGGCATCCTGAATAATAATACGAAAGGTAAATTCGGGCCGTTTGAAAATCAGTTTATTGTGGGAGATCAAGGCCAAAGCACGCTCACGCGGGTCGATTTTGAGAAAGTAAAAGGCGTATACCAAGGTGTCGTCTTTCCCTTCCGCGAAGGCTTCTCCTCGGGTATACTACGCTTGTCGTGGGGCAACGATGGTTCCCTGTTCGTAGGCATGACCAGCCGTGGTTGGTCTTCTACCGGAAAAGGTATGTACGGATTGCAACGCTTGGTCTGGACTGGCGTACTGCCCTTCGAAATGAAAACCGTTCGTGCCAAGCCCGATGGTTTCGAGATTGAATTTACCATGCCTGTTGATCGTACCCTTGCTGCCGATGCGGCTTCTTACAAAATAACGGGATTCAACTACAAGTACCATTCTACTTACGGCAGTCCGGTTATCAATAACGAAGAATGTCCTATTCTGGGCATTGTTGTGTCAGAAGATGGTTTAAAAGCCCGATTAGTGGTAGACAATCTACGCCTAGGGTACATTCATGAAATCACAACCAAAGGCGTAAGAGCGGAGAATGGAAAGGCTTTGTTGCATACTGTCGGCTACTATACCCTGAATAACCTGCCAGATGGCGAAAAGCTTACGATCACCAAGGCTATACCCACACATGAGCACACCATGAAGGCAACACCAATCACAGCCTCAACAACAAAATCCACTTCCCCGAAAACAGCCACCATAAGCGCCAGCAAGCGGTTGACTGAAAAACCGGCTTCCTGGGCAGATCCAGATTTTACACTTAACCTAGGCACTAAACCGGGTCTTAAGTTCGATCCGGCTCAATTTCAGGTGCGGGCGGGCAGTACAGTAAAAGTTATCTTTCATAACAATGACGACATGCTGCACAACTTTGTGGTCGTAATGCCGGGTACGGCTATTCAGGTGGGTGAGCTAGCGATGAAACTGGGATTAGCAGGCCAGCAGAAAAACTATATCCCAAAAACGGACAAAGTGCTGTATCATACCAACCTGCTCCAGCCAAATACGGCTGAAACGATTTATTTTATTGCGCCATCGAAACCAGGAGAGTATACTTATGAGTGCTCGGTACCGGGTCATTTCTACTCTATGCAGGGAACCATGAAAGTAGTGAAGTAGGAGATAAACACTAACCTAAGGTTGCATCACCTCATCTTCCTTTTGCGGCTCATTTTCGGCTTCTTCCTCAGCTATCAGCTTAGGTTCAATTGATTTCTTTTTCGGAAAAATCAGGGAAGCCAATACACTGATGGCAAGAATACCCAAAATCACATACAGCGAATAAACGGTTTTAAAGCCGATAGATTCTAAAAAATGATGCGCCAGCATTTTGATTCCAATGAACACCAACAAAGCCGATAAGCCCACTTTCAGGTAATGGAACAGGTGCATAATGTTGGTCAGAAAGAAAAACATGGAACGAAG
>JAZKGK010000083.1:0-2659 GCA_040385915.1 Bacteroidota bacterium | reverse complement strand
ATGAATATGCACCGCATAATAATTGCCCCTAGAATGCCCCAAAACAGCACCTTTTTGTAATACTTTTCCCTTACGCCAAAGGAGGTAAATATCAATATTATAACGAAAATATTATCCACGGAAAGGGCATATTCGAGCAACCAGCCAGTAATGAACTCCAGCGACATATTGTCCCGATAGCTTTGCAGGCTTTGCTCAAAATTACCGGGATACAATTTTACTTGCGGAGCATAGTCCTGCTGGATCTTCTGTAAGTCGGCATAGGTATCTACCCCGTGAATCAGATCGCCATGGGTAGCAATCAGGAAGTAAAAGCCCAGGGCTAGCCCTACCCAAACTGCACTCCAGGCGGCTGCTTCCTTAAATGAAACGATGTGTTCCTTTTTGTTAAAAACCCCCAAATCGAGCAATAACATACCCAGAATAAAGGCGATAAAGGAAGAAAAAAAGATAATTTCGTGAACACCCATGAATCAGATGTTTAGATAAAAGATGTGAAACAAACGGATGGAAAAATGCTAAGCCCTGACAAAAGCAAGCTTAATAACAGCCTCTTCCCCTATTTCTTTAACTCGAATAGTTTAAAATAGTTGTATACGCCTAGCAAGAAAGTCAACTTGTGGAAGCTAAGTGCTTTCTTTAGTTTTGCAGCCATGTACAACAATCAAAAGGTGGTGATTGTATTGCCAGCCTACAACGCCGCCCTTACCCTAGAACAAACCTATCGCGAAATCCCGTTTGACATGGTGGATGAGGTAGTACTGGTAGACGACGCCAGCCGGGACGAAACAGTAACAGTAGGGAGAAGTTTAGGAATTAAGCACATTATCCGACACGAAAAGAACAAAGGTTACGGTGGAAACCAGAAAACCTGCTATAAAACCGCGCTGGAACTCGGAGCCGATATCGTGGTGATGCTTCATCCCGATTATCAATACACCCCTAAATTGATTGTGGCCATGGTTTCTATCATTGGCAATGGCTTATATCCGGTGGTATTTGGCTCGCGTATTTTGGGCAAAGGAGCGCTCAAAGGTGGGATGCCTCTGTATAAATATATCGCTAACCGCTTCCTGACGCTGTCACAAAACATTCTGATGAATCAGAAGCTGTCCGAATACCACACTGGCTACCGGGCATTTTCGCGACCAGTACTGGAAAAAATCAATCTGAACCGCAACTCCGACGACTTCATTTTTGATAATGAGATGATTGCCCAGATTTTTTATCACGGCTTCGAAATAGCAGAAGTAACCTGCCCAACCAAGTATTTTGAAGAAGCCTCCTCCATTAACTTCAGCCGTAGTATGAAATATGGCCTAGGCGTTTTGCAAGTATCGTTGCTCTATTTCCTGACCAAAATCGGTCTAGCCAAATGGAAGATTTTAGACTAAAACATTGCCAGTAAAAACAAAAAGGTGCTTCTTGTTAGGAAGCACCTTTTTGTTTTTACTGGTTTTTAGCTATAATTCAGACATTTGCCTCGCATCGGCGAACCGATCCTATACCCATCTCCTTACGCGTGCCCCAGCTTTTTAATATGCAAAAGATGAGAATAAAATGCCTTTATCAAGGAAGGATATTCCAGATAAGTAATATTGAATTCCTGGCAGGTTTCCTTTACCAATTTGCTTATCTGCGGATAGTGAACATGGCTTATTTTGGGGAATAAATGATGTTCTACTTGAAAATTCAATCCGCCTAACAGCCAGGAGATAAACTTATTTTTGGTGGCAAAGTTGGCAGTAGTATTAATCTGGTGTATGGCCCACTCAGTTTCCATTTTGTTTGATTCTTCACTAGGACTCGGAAACTGGGTAGATTCTACCACGTGCGCCAGTTGAAAAACGATGCTGATAAAAAGCCCACAAACAAAAGTAATGATACTAAAGCCGATTAGTGCTTTGACCAAGCCAACCATCACAATGGGTATAACAATGAATAAAGACACGTAACCTATTTTGGTAAGCCAGAAAATCAGGTGCTCTTTGGGGGCTAGGTTACGCTTTTCGGCGATGGCAACAGCCTTACCAGTAAAGTATTTTTCAAAATCATCATAAAATATCCAGGCCAGGTACGAAAAACTATACAATACTAGCCAGTACACGTGCTGAAAGCGGTGAAACCAGTACCGGGGTTGTTGTTCATGCAACCGCATAAAAGGTTGCACATCAATATCCATATCCAGTCCCTCAATATTGGTATAAGTATGGTGATTGATATTGTGTTTTATCTTCCAGAAATAGACATTTCCGCCTAAGATATTTAGTGAGTATGCCGATGCCTGATTTAACCAGCGATGCTTGGAAAAACTCTGGTGACCACCTTCGTGCATCACATTGAAGCCTATAACCGCTAAATTAAAACCGAGTAGACTGCTGAGTAAAAGGGATACTAAAGAGCCCGGATTAAAGAAAACCAGCACTATATAAAGCGCCATGGCCGATGAAATTTGCAAAAGGCTTTTGAAAAGCAATCTTCTGTTTCCTGCCGTATGAATATTATTGTTTACAAAATAGCTGTCGACTTTTTCTTTTAGTACTTTGAAGAAGGGACTGTTTCTGTTGTTAAAGGAGATTTTAGACATTGTATATTTTCAAGCGCTTAAGTACTATACCTAAATTAAAAGCCAAACAATAAATTCAATATACTAGTAGGT
>JAZKGK010000082.1:13950-15063 GCA_040385915.1 Bacteroidota bacterium | reverse complement strand
TATGAGATACCACGCACTGGCTACCGACTACGACGGCACACTGGCCCACGATGGCAAAGTTGCCAGTCATATACTGGACGCATTGAAGCGATTGAAAGCTTCTGGCCGAAAATTGATCCTGGTTACGGGACGAGAATTAGACGAACTGAAAAGCATATTCCCCGAAATAAACTTATTCGACCGAGTAGTAGCCGAAAATGGCGCTTTGCTTTACCGACCAGCAACCCTGGAAGAAAAATTATTGGGCGAGCCGCCGCCTGCTGCTTTTGTAGAGTCTCTCAAGCGCAAAGGGGTGGCACCGATGTCGGTAGGCCGCGTCATTATAGCTACCTGGGAACCGCATCAGCACGCGGTACTGGAATCCATTAAAGAACTGAGCCTGGAACGCCAGGTTATTTTCAACAAGGGAGCCGTGATGGTGCTTCCTTCAGGAATAAACAAAGCGAAAGGCTTAGAAGCCGCCTTGGAAGAACTGTGCCTATCCTTGCACAATGTGGTAGCCGTGGGCGATGCGGAAAATGACAACGCCATGCTCGAAGCATCGGAATGTGCCGTAGCAGTATCCAATGCGCTGCCCCGGCTCAAGGAAAACGCCGACTGGGTAACACACGCGGATCATGGCGATGGCGTAGTCGAACTAATCGAACGGTTGCTGGAGAATGATTTAAGTCAGGTGAAGTTTCAACAGCCGGATAAGAAGCAATTGGCACTTGGCACTCACTCCGACGGAAGCGCGGTGCAAATATGCCCCTATGGCGTGAGTATGCTATTGGCTGGCACCTCCGGGGGCGGAAAAAGCACTTTTACAACGGCTTTTCTGGAACGCCTGGTAGATATGAAGTATCAGTTTTGTTTGGTAGACCCAGAAGGTGATTACCTAACTTTGGAAGGAGTTATTGTCCTGGGCGATACGGAGCACCCTCCCGTTATAGAGGAAGTGATCAAACTACTGGAAAAACCTGGGCAAAGCACGGCGGTTTGTACGCTGGCTATCCCTTTTCAAGATCGCCCTGCGTTTTTCCATAAGCTTTTACCCGCAATCCTGGAATTACGTTCGCGCACGGGCAGGCCACATTGGCTTATTTTGGACGAGGCGCACCATTTGCTTCCCGC
>JAZKGK010000082.1:0-13850 GCA_040385915.1 Bacteroidota bacterium | reverse complement strand
TCCCGAATCAGCTCCCTTTTGGATGCGAAGCCATGCGCCACGCCAGGAACAGCGGCGGCACCAACGGAAATACTCGGCGGGTGATATGGGATTGGGCAACAGTTTCTATTTCCGCGGCCCTGAAGACAAGCTGAATTTACAAGCACAAAACCTGGTCATATTTATTCAAATGGCCGAAGGTGTTGACGATGACACATGGCTGTATCACCTCAACAATCACGACTATTCGCAATGGTTTCGCTCTGTCATTAAAGACGAATCTCTGGCCGAGGAAGCCGAAAAAATAGAAGAAGCAAGCGAATCGCCTAAAGAATCGCGGGCAGCCATCCGTAAAATCATCGAGAAACGGTATACGGCTCCGGCGTAGAGTTGGGGGATGTGGGGAAAAGAAAGCAAAAAACAGTCTGCAATCAACCCTCACTGGGAATGGCAAAACGAATGTAGCATCGTTACAATGTAACGATGTAACGCTTGGAAATCACGGCGCGGTTACAGCACGGTTGTCTTGAAAATCGCGGCACGGTTACAGCACGGTTGTCTTGGAAATCGCGGCGCGGTTACGGCACGGTTGTCTTGAAAATCACGGCGCTGTTACAGCGTTACGGTGTAACGCTGCTACTACAACACGACCAGGGCATTGCCGCGCAAGACGGGGATTACGTTAAACTTATTGGTTTGCAGGCAGAAATTGATATCTTGGTGAATACCTAGTTTGTGCAGACGGCCCACATGAGAGGAAGTGGCCAGGAAGGCGGGCATGTTTTTACCACCCACTTTATACAGCATTTTAGCGATTAGGGCGGTATCCTGGTTGATGGCAAAATCGTATTGTAAAGCTTCTACCACGGCTCCTGCAAATAAGGTATCTTCTAAATTTACTTTTCCCTTCCAGCCCGCACAAAGCACCAACACATCGTACTGTTGCTCTAAAAGGTAATTGGTTATGGCCGACAAGTTCAGGAAAGAGCCGATAATCACTTTCACGGCTTCTCTGGACTTGGTAATGGCCAAGGTACCATTGGTGGTAGTCATGGCGATGGTTTTGCCTTCCAAATTGGCGCTCATATAGCTGAAAGGCGAATTGTCCAGGTCGAAGCCATCCGCTTTTTTTGCATCACGCTCGGCAGCAGCCAGATATCCTTTTCTTTGCCAGGCACGGCACTCCTCTAAGGTGGCTACTGGAATAATCTTTTCTACACCATACGCTAGCGCAGTGGTCATGCAGGAAGTGGCCCGCAAAATGTCGACAACCACCACCACAGTATTTTGTAGATTATATAAGTGCAGTAATTCGGGCGTAGGGCAAACGTCAATGTTTCTCATGGAGTTGTATATCGTAGATAATCAGTTGGAACAAGGGCAAAATCCTGATCGCAACTGAGGCACGGCCAATGGCTTTGGAATAAAATATTGATAATTACTTGACAAAGGGCAATTTGACTACTTCAGCTTTAGTAGGCTTGTTGCGGATATTGATAAAAATTTCGGTGCCAGGATAAGCAAAAGCGGCTTGCACGTATCCCATACCAATGCCTTTGCTCAGCGAAGGAGACTGCGTACCAGACGTAACTACCCCAATCACTTCTCCGACTGCATTTACTATGTCGTAATGGCTACGTGGAATGGCCCGATCTACCATAGTGAAGGCAACCATTTTCCGCTGTAAGCCTGCTTCTTTTTGCTTCAGCAGGTTGGCAGAATTGGTGAATGATTTGGTAAACTTGGTGACCCAACCCAAGCCCGCTTCGAGTGGGGAGGTGGTATCGTCGATGTCGTTGCCATAGAGGCAATAGCCCATTTCCAGGCGTAAAGTATCGCGGGCTCCCAAACCGATGGGCTTGATGTGATAAGGCGCACCCGCTTCAAAAATTTTGTTCCAGACCGCTTCCGCGTGTTCGTTGGGGATGTAAATCTCAAATCCACCAGCGCCAGTATAGCCTGTGGCAGAGATCACTACGTCTTTCACACCGGCAAAGTCGGCCTTTACAAAAGTATAGTATTCCATCGAATCCAGCTTGGCGTCCGTAAGCGACTGTAAGGCTTTGGCAGCCAGTGGCCCTTGAACAGCAAACAGGGCAGTTTGATCAGAAATATTAGTCAGTTCTACGCCTTCCGTGTTTCTTGCTGCAATCCAGTTGAAGTCTTTATCAATGTTAGAAGCATTTACCACTAGCATATATTCTTCTGCATTTACCCGATATACAAGCAAATCATCTACTACGCCTCCCTGCTCATTGGGCAAATAGGCGTATTGAATTTTACCATCAAATAGCTTAGAGGCATCATTGGAAGTAACCCGCTGAATTAAATCCAGGGCTTTGGGGCCACGCAGGATAAATTCGCCCATGTGCGACACGTCGAAAACGCCAACTTCCTTGCGGACAGCCAGGTGCTCTTCAATATCGGAACTATAACGCACGGGCATGTTGAAGCCAGCAAAAGGAACCATTTTAGCACCGAGTTTCTCGTGAAGGTCGTTGAGGGCAACTTTTTTGATTTCCATCAGAAAGCAATTGGGAATGAAAGACTAGATTTTTCCGGGCGCAAAGGTATTTATTAAATCATTAAAATGTATTAAGCCTGAATGAGTAATTTCTTTATCTTGCTGACCCAAAAAAGAATCGATCCAAGCGACATGCTAGATTTAAAGGCAGCCTACCATCCACTTTTCAATCCAAACTAAACTTGTTAATCCGTGAACACAGTCAAATTCCTTTTGCTTAGTCTTCTATTATCCTACCAGTGCTTCGATATGCAGGCACAAAACAAAAACACGACCGCTGACACCGTTGTAATTCAGGTAAACCTGGCCAAAGAAACGGGCACTATGGCTCCGGTATGGGCTTGGTTTGGCTACGATGAGCCTAACTATACCTATATGAAAGACGGAAAAAAGCTGCTTTCGGAAATTGCGGCCTTCAGTCCGGTTCCCGTTTATGTTCGGGTACACAACTTGCTCACCACGGGCGATGGCACACCAGCCCTGAAATGGGGTTCTAGCAATGCTTATACCGAAGACAACAAAGGTCGTCCGGTATACAACTGGACGATTGTAGATAAGATATTCGATACCTATGTGGAGCGTGGCATGAAACCCATTGCCCAAATCGGTTTTATGCCCGAGGCCTTATCCAGCAAACCGCAACCGTACCGACATTACTGGCAACCAGGAAAGCCCTACGGCGAAATATTTACTGGTTGGACTCATCCCCCCAAAGATTACAACAAATGGGCAGAACTGGTGTATCAGTGGGTAAAGCATTGTGTCGGACGCTACGGAGAGGCTGAAGTAAAAACCTGGTATTGGGAATTGTGGAATGAACCCAATGCGGGTTATTGGCAAGGCACACCTGAAGAATACCACCAACTGTACGACTACACCGCCGATGCCGTTAAACGAGCCTGCCCTGGTGGCATACTTGGCGGCCCCCACTCTACTGGCCCTAATTGGGATAAAGCAGGCGAGTTTCTGAAAAATTTCCTGGAACACTGCGTGAGAGGAAAAAACTACGTGACCGGAAAAATCGGAACACCCCTCGACTACATTGGTTTCCATGCCAAGGGTAGCCCTAAACTGGTCAATGGTCACGTGCGGATGAGTATTAGTAACCAACTGAAAGACATTTCCAGAGGCTTCGAAATTGTTGCTTCCTTCCCAGAACTTCGCCACTTACCCATCGTCATTGGCGAATCGGATCCGGAAGGCTGCGCGGCCTGTGGCATGCAAACCAACCCGGAGAATGCCTACCGGAATGGCACAATGTATTCCAGCTATACCGCTGCCTCTTTTGCCCGCAAATACGCCCTTGCCGACCATTTCAAGGTGAATTTCAAAGGAGCAGTATCCTGGTCATTTGAGTTTGAAGACCAACCCTGGTTTTACGGCTTCCGCGACCTGGCAACCAATGGCGTAGACAAACCAGTCCTGAACGTTTTCCGGATGTTTGGTATGATGCAGGGAAGCCGGGTAGAAGTGGCCGGAAATCTCGCTTACGATTATCAGGCAGTTCGGGATTCCAGCGTCAGAGGTGCGCCAGACATTAATGCATTGGCCAGCAAATCAACACATTCGGCGGCGGTGATGGTTTGGAATTACCACGATGATGACCTGCCGTCGCCTGCTTCGCCAGTAGAAATTAGGCTGAAAGGCATACCCGTTTCCCAGGTGTTACTGAAGCATTACCGGATCGATAACGAACACAGCAATTCCTATGAAGTCTGGAAAAAGATGGGCTCTCCCGCCAATCCTACGAACGAACAAATAGCTCAACTGGAAAAAGCCGGACAATTGCAGTCGTTCGGTTCTCCTGTCTGGCTGAAAACGGCCAACGGGGAAGCCATTATAAAAATGGAACTGCCCCGCCAAGGCGTTTCGCTATTGAAAATGGATTGGTAATCAATAGCCTCTCCGTTTCGATTGTATAAAATTATCAATAACTTTAATCCTTACTCACACGAATTTCCTCCACTCATGAAACCATCACACACACGTCGGAACGCACTAAAAACAATGGCGAGTGGTGCCGCCCTGGCTAGTGTCGGCATGTCGCTGTCCACCCGATTAGACGCTGCCGATATCGAGGCAGGTGACAGTCTAAAGGGAAAAATAAATCACTCGGTTTGTCGCTGGTGCTACCAGGACATACCCTTGGAAGACCTCTGCAAAGCAGCCAAACAAATGGGCTTACACTCCATCGAACTGGTAGGGCCTGACGACTGGCCCTTGTTGAAAAAATACGGCCTGACTTCTGCCATGCCCTGGGGAGCGGGAAAAGGAATCACGGAAGGATTCAACAATCCGAACCTGCACGACGAACTAGTGAAAAGTTATGAAGAAATTATTCCCAAAGTAGCAGCAGCAGGCTTGAATCAGATCATCTGTTTTTCTGGCAACCGCAACGGATTGTCGGATGAGAAGGGAATAGAAAACTCGGCTATCGGTCTGAAAAGGTTGATGAAAACGGCTGAAAAATATAAGGTTACCATGGTGATGGAATTGCTCAACAGCAAAGTAGATCACAAAGACTATATGTGCGATCATACTAGCTGGGGCGTAGACCTTTGCAAAGCCGTAGGTTCTGACCGCTTCAAGCTGTTGTACGACATTTACCACATGCAGATTATGGAAGGCGACATCATCCGTACCATCCGTGAAAACAAGGATTATATCTCGCATTATCACACAGGCGGCGTTCCTGGCCGCAACGAAATCGATGAAACCCAGGAGCTGAATTACGCAACCATTATGAAAGCCATTGTAGAAACCGGCTTTAAAGGCTTTGTTGCGCAGGAATTCATACCCAAGCGAGAAGATAAGTTAGCGTCTCTCAAACAAGGCGTCCAGATATGCGATGTGTAGGCCAGGCATGCGTAAGAGAGTAATAGGCAAAGAATTTTTCAAAATAGACCCGAAAGAGGTAAGTTTGCGCAATATTTAAAATTCTTCCCTAATCACATGAGTCTTCAATGCGGGATTGTTGGGTTACCTAACGTTGGTAAATCCACTCTTTTTAATGCTTTATCCAACGCTAAGGCCGAAGCGGCCAACTATCCTTTTTGCACCATCGAGCCCAATGTAGGTGTCATCACGGTACCCGACGAGCGGTTGGTCATTCTGGAACAACTAGCCAAACCCCAGCGCGTACTGCCCACCGTTATTGAGTTTGTAGACATTGCCGGATTGGTAAAAGGCGCCAGCAAAGGTGAAGGTTTGGGCAACAAGTTCCTGGCCAACATCCGTGAAGTAGATGCCATTATCCACGTAGTTCGCTGCTTCGAAGATCCCAATGTGGTACACGTAGCGGGCGGCGTCGATCCGGTATTCGACAAGGAAGTAATTGATAATGAGCTGCAATTAAAAGACTTAGAATCGGTAGATAAGAAAGTGTCCAAAACCGAACGGACAGCCAAGTCTGGCGATGCCAAAGCAAAAAAGGAACTGGCCACCTTATTACTGTACAAAGAAGCCCTGGAATCTGGCAAGAATGCCCGCAGTGTACAGGTAGATAAAGACGACAAGGAAGCCATCGCCGACTTGCACTTGCTCACAGTAAAGCCAGTGATTTATGCCGCCAACGTAGACGAAGCCTCCATTCAAACGGGCAACGCTTTCGTAGAAGCACTAAAAGAGGCAGTGAAAGACGAAGATGCACAGGTAGTGCTGGTTAGCGCCGCCCTGGAAGCTCAGATTGCCGAAATCACCGATCTGGAAGAACGTCAAATGTTCCTGGAAGAGTACGGCCTTACCGAATCGGGCTTGAGCAAGCTAATCAAAGCTTCCTACTCCCTGCTCGACTTGATTACCTACTTCACCGCAGGTGAGAAAGAAGTTCGTGCCTGGACTATCAAACGCGGCTGGAAAGCACCGCAGGCCGCCGGGGTTATTCATACTGACTTCGAACGCGGTTTCATCAAAGCGGAAGTAATCAAAATACCGGATTTCCAAACGTACAAAACCGAAGTAGCTTGTCGCGAAGCAGGTAAAGTATCGATTGAAGGCAAAGAGTACGTAGTAGCCGACGGCGATATTATGCACTTCCGCTTTAACGTGTAAATAGAGTTAATATATCATTAGAACCAACGAAGCCCCAGACGCAAATCTGGGGCTTCGTTGGTTATCGACATTGTTTCATTTTCGCCGCCATTTTTACGCTATTAATTCAATAAAAAAGCGGTTCCTTAGAAGTTATTCTAAGGAACCGCTTGAACGAAAAAACACCTGAATGCCAGCGCTGTTCTGGATACAATACATCCGTCACTGTGCAGCGATTAGCCTTGTGCTCGCTTAATGATTAACGATCAGTTTTTTGGTAGCCACCGTTTTACCTGAGCGAAGAGTAACAATATACAAACCCTTGCTGAAGTGACCTGTGTTAAGTTGGTGTTGGTTGCCATTCAATTGCTCTGCTGCTACCTGTTGACCATAGGCATTCACCACCGATAAAGTGACGGTTTCTGCTTCTAATCCTGACCAAGCCAGGGTAACGGTATTGTCTGCTGGGTTAGGAGACAATTGTAAAGATGCGGTAGAAGTTGCTTCGGCAATAGCCAAGCGGGCAACAGCAGTAGAGAAAAGTTGGCTTTGAGGAATTACTTCTCTTGCCTGACCAGCGCCACTCCATTCCAGTTTAGCATTGGCTCCGCCAAAGTTCTCAAAGTATTCTACCTTGATATTTACCTTCTGACCTGCCGTAAGGGCAATCGTTCCGGTGTATTCAACATCCCAGTCATCCACCCACTTGTCGATAAGCAGCATGTTGTTTACCCATACTCTGCGGCCATTGTCAGAAGTCATATGGAAGGTATAATTGCCCGTAAAACGAGGCAGGATTTGACCCGTCCAACGAGTCGAAAATCCATCCACATTCACGCCTGCCGCTGGAGAACCCTCGCCCCAGTTGAAGTTGATGTTGGCCTCTTTGCGGGTCAAAACCGAGGTATTGAAGTTCTGGCCATTGAAGTATTGCGCCATCAGACCATCGCCAGCGGTAGGAGCAACAGAAAAGGTCAGTTTGTTAAGATTGAACCCACCCGCGTCGATGGCTACTCGCAGCGTGTGCAGACCGGCAGTCAAAGCAACTGGCTTGCTGGCGTTAACCCAAGTCTGCCAGCCGCCAGTGTTAGGCACAGCAATGGCTCCACTCACGTTAGTCCGATCCAATTCCAGGTGAAAGCTGCCTCCATTATTGGGAGAAGCCACCTGGGCTGCCAAGATATAGCTGCCGGTAGCATTCACGTTCACCGCATATTGTATCCATTCACCCGGCTCAATCCAGCCTACATTAAATCCACCAGCACTACAGTTTTCGATGTCTACGCCTTCCTGGCGAAACTGACCACCGTTATTGATCACGTCATTGTCGTGGTAAGCCACGCCTTCTCCTCCTGCGTCAAAGTTCTCTGCTTCTACCACGCCAGGAAGACTACTAATCCTTGGATCTATAATAATATCGTCGAACGTGAACGTAAACTTGTTGGTATTGAACTCTTGCTGATCAATGAAGAAGCGCAGCATATGCTGTCCAGCTGGCAAGATTACCCCTTTAGTCACGGTAACCCAGTTTTGCCAGCCGCCAGTGACAGGCACAATAACATTACCCCCAATGGTGGCACCATCAAGCTCCAGGTGGAAACGCCCTCCACCCGGAGAAGCTACCCGAGCCGCCATCGTATAACTACCCGCTTTGGTCACGTTAACGGAGTATTCGGTCCATTCGCCCGTTACTGAGAAATTCAGGTTATACCCACCTTCGCTGCTAGGCTCAATATCTACGCCTTCATTGCGGTAAGGTGAGTTGGGATTTTTATTACCTGCATCAGCATCGTGGTAGGCTACTCCTTCACCCCCATTGTCGAAGTTCTCTGCCTCTACTACTCCTGGCAAGTTGATTACGCCCGCAAACGGACTTTGCGTCGGATTGGGAATATTGTTACACACAAAATTATCGGCGGGACTAATAATATGTTGTTTAATAAAGGTACCTGAGGGAGAAGTATTGTTCCAATTAGTACCACAGGCACCAGGATTTAAGGCAGCTGAAACCTCCGATTTATCTGCAAAACTCCAATTGGCCCAACTGATCTTATTGTTCGCCATCCAGTCCATCCAAAGCTGGGTTTCATCCAGATAAGGGCCACCGTCGCCACTAGCCTGACTAGTACCGAATTCGGTCACGAACAAGGCCAAGCCTTTAGAAAGTGCTGTATTGGCTTTGCCCCGCAGCCATTCGGTATGCGTGCCCGAATAGAAATGCAGGGTATACATCAGATTGGAGAAATTCAGGGGGCTATTGGCGGCAACATCTACATCTTGGCTCCAGGTAGGCGTTCCAACAATGATGATCGTATTGGGATCAATGGCTCGGATACGAGGGATAATGTCCTCCGCATACGACTTTACTCGTGGCCAGTCTACGCCATTGGGTTCGTTGGCAATCTCGTAAAGCACGTGTTTTTCACTGCCATGCTTGGTTGCCATATAAGTCCAGAAATCCCGTGATTCTGTGATATTGGCCCACGGATCGCCAGGGTTAAGTACGTGCCAATCGATTAGGCAGTAAATGCCTCGCCGACCGCATTCATCAACCATGTTGTCAATCCACCCTTTCCAGCGCGTAGGATCATTGACATAGCCGCCTTCTTGTACGTACATAGCAACACGAAACACATCGATTTTCCAGTCGTTGACCAGGGCATCGAGTGCGGAAGTAGTATAACAGTTAGGAAACCATTGTGGTCCGTGAGTGCTCATTCCGCGCAACTGCACGGCATTTCCGCATTCATTACTCAACTGGTTGCCGACCAGCTTCAATTTTCCATTAATGGCCGCTGGCGAGCCGGCAGGGTACTGGGCAAAAAGAGAGGTACTGAGAATCAGGAAGCCGAGGCAAGCCAGAAACAGACGCAAGCACCCGGCATACGTGGGTGAAAGATAAGAAACAGTCATTTTCATAAAGTGTTGTTTTTAGTTTGTTAGAAGTGATGAAAGAATAGAAAATATTCATTGATGTTAGTCATACGAATCAAGGCCGAGCCGCCGGAGAAGTTAAAAAAACCGTTTCCTTCTGCGTAGCGTAGGACGGCCGCTGCCGTTTAAACCATATGCTACGCAGAAGAATTTCAACCGCTCTGGTAGCTCGGACTAGATTCGCATCACTAATGCTTGATAAGGAGTTTTTTGGTAACTGTCAATGCTCCGGCTTGAACTCGTACCACGTATAGGCCATTGCCCCACTGAGCAGTGTTCAGCAGATGGCTGCTTCTGCCTTTGATTACCAGTTCATGTACGCGTTTGCCTTGGGCATTTACGACAGAAAGCTTAACTGCTGACTCATCTATTCCCTCCCAGGTTACATTGACCGACTCACTGGCCGGATTAGGGGACAGTTTCAAGGAAGGGGCATCGGTTTTTTCAACCTCAGCCAAGCGAGCAGCCGCAGTAGAGAACAACTGGCTTTGAGGAATCACTTCCCGTGCCTGACCAGCGCCACTCCATTCCAATTTGGCATTGGCTCCACCCCAGTTCTCAAAGTATTCTACCTTGATATTTACCTTTTGACCTGCCGTCAGGTTGATGGTGCCCGTGTAGGTAATATCCCAATCATCCACCCATTTGTCGATAATCAACACGTTGTTTACCCATACTCTGCGTCCATTGTCGGACGTAATATGGAAGGTATAGGTGCCCGTGTTGCGAGGTAGGATTTGTCCGGTCCACCGAACCGAATAGCTATCTACATTCACGCCAGCCGCCGGAGAACCATCGCCCCAGTTGAAGTTGATGTTGGCATCTTTGCGGGTCAAAACCGACGTATTGAAGTTCTGACCATTAAAATATTGCGCTGTCAAACCATCGCCAATCGGAGCAAGGGAGGTAAAGGTGAATTTGTTGGTATTGAACTCCTGTTGGTCAATGAAGAAACGCATCACGTACTGACCAGCAGTCAGGTTGACGGTTTTGCTCACTGTTTGCCAGTTTTGCCAGCCGCCCGTGTTGGGTACGGGTATGGCTCCGGTCACGTTTACACCATCAAACTCAATATGGAAAGAACCGCCGCTAGAAGGCGAAGCTACACGGGTATCTATCTTATAAGAACCCGTATTTGCCACGTTGACAGTATACTGAACCCATTCGCCCGTTACTGACCAATCTAGGTTGTGGCCACCTTCGCTACAAACTTCGATGTCGACGCCTTCGTTGCGAAAGGCACCGCTTTTGTTGGTGGGATCGGCATCGTGATAAGCCACACCTTCGCCACCCTGGTTGTAAACTTCGGCTTCGACTACGCCCGGAATAGCATGCACTATAGGAGGAAGCGTAATGCTGGCGCTCAGCTTATAAATCGTACCGCTATAATCATCGGAAATAAGCAAGTTGCCCTGATTATCAACCAAAGCATCTACCGGCCTTCCAACTACTTCCTGCGTAGCATCATTCAAGAAACCAGTGACTAAATCAATCTGGTTTCCGGGCATTTGCGTAGTTGTGTTCCATGGAAAATAAATGACTTTGTAGCCAGTTTTCTGTTGGCGATTCCAGGAACCGTGCAAACCGAGTACAGCGCCATTCCGGTAAGCCGCCGGGAAATTGGTGCCTTGCAAGAAACTCATACCCAGGGGAGCAGAGTGCGCCTGAATGCCCTTGCTGATGCGATCCATCGTGGCAGGATTGACGTGTCCGTCTGCATTGAATTCAAAATCCAGGTCGAAAGGCATATTGTCCAGGCCATTGTCAGGATTCGGATTACAGAACGGCCAGCCGTAATTACCGCCATCCCGAACCTGTGTAAACTCTTCAGGAGGATGGTTGTCTACGTAACCAGGAATTATCTTTCCGTAATTGCCGGTATTGTCATTGAAAGGATACGCGATATTATCCCGGTTGTTTACTGCCACCCAAAGGGTATTGGTTCCAGGAATAAAAGCCAGGCCTTCTGCATTTCTCAGGCCTTTGGCAAACAGGCGTCTGCCAGTGCCATCGGCATTGTATTGGTAAATAGCTCCCCGTATCGGATCGCTCTGGGTATCGGAAAGACAGGCGTTACAGGTAGAGGCAATAGATACGTACAGTTTGTGATTACCATCCAGGGCAATGTTTTTGAGTGCGTGCGAATAAGCTCCATTGAGTTCCGGTGTACTGTTGTCCGGTAATCCAGCCACCACAATCTGACGGTCATGGGCTGTCTGGTCGCCGGAGTTGTAGATATAGCGGTTGATCTGGTGGCTTTCTGATACGTAGAGGTAGGTTACCGTGCCAATGACATGGAACACCATGTCGTGCGGATTTTTCAAACCAGTGACAAAGTTAGAAACCAGCGGGTCGCCATTGGCATTGGGTCGCACCAGCACAATATTACCGGTACTTGGCTGAGAAACCAGCAAATCGCCATTGGGCGCAACTGCCATAAAGCGCGCTTTTGGAACACGGGCATACACCGAGAGCGAAAAATCAGGTGGCACATTGGCGAAACGATCCACATTGAAAGGCGCGGAAGTCATGGAAGCCGGAACCGTAATTTTGGTCGAAACCGTGGCGCCCGGCGGGTTCTGGGCAAGAAGCTGCGTTACTGAAAGCCCAGCCAGCAATAGGCAGCTGAAAAACTTGCCAGGCCAATCAAGCCTGAGCCGCAATACATTTTTTTTCATTTGTGATGAAATTAAGTTTAAGGAATAACGTATGTCAACCGGGATTTTTCAATGGGTATAAAACCACAATGCGCGCTAGCTGGTGACTTCACCAAGCTAGCGCGCATTGCAGACTAAATATCCACCTGGATTCAGCCCCTTACACGGACAAAGACAGGCAGTTGTTGTCAAATTGTCTGCTTTTCCTGCTACATTCTACTTGTAGTTGCATTTTGATTTGTCTTGTTGTTGATTATCAAAAAGTTAACTCAAAAGGTAGATGCACAGCAGGGGCAAACTGGCTATTAGCGTTGTACAGCTAATTTAGAGAAGGAAACACTCTTGCCTGAACGAAGGCTAACTATGTAAAGTCCTTCAGCAAATAGAGCAGTATTCAGTTGATGAATACCTCCCTTCACAATCTGCTGATGCACCACTTTGCCCTGTACATTTACAATTGAAAGCGTAGCTTCATCATTCAGCCCTTCCCAAGCTATATTAACCGACTCACTGGCCGGATTAGGAGAAAGTTTTAAGGAAGGTGCATCGGTTTTTTCAGCTACAGCCAAACGGGCATTCACCGGAGAGAACAACTGGCTTTGAGGAATTACTTCCCGATTCTGATGGCTACCTCCGCTGCCTAGCCACTCTAACTTGACATCGGCTCCACCCCAGTTTTCAAAGTATTCTACCTTGATGTCTACCTTTTGTCCCAATTTTAGATTGATAGAGCCACTGTATTCAACACCCCAGTCATCAATCCACTTGTCGATAAGCAGCACGTTGTTTACCCAAAGGCGACGACCATTATCCGAAGTCAAATAGAAGGTATAGGTACCATCGTAACGGGGCTGTACCTGACCTGTCCAACGAACGGAGAACCCATCTACATTCACACCTGGCGCTGGAGAACCATCGCCCCAGTTAAAATTGATGTTGGCATCTTTGCGGGTCAAAACGGGCGTATTGAAGTTCTGGCCATTGAAGTATTGCGCATTCAGACCGTTGCCAACGCTATTGTCAGTAAAGGTAATTTTGTTAAGGTTGAAGTTGCCTGCATCAGCAAACACGCGCAAAATGTGCACACCAGGCGTCAGATTCACTGACTTGGCCACGCTCTGCCAGGCTTGCCAGTCACCCGTGTTAGGCACAGCGAGTGTACCAGTAATATTCACACCATCCCACTCCAGGTGGAAAGCGCCGGTGCTAAATACGGAGGCAATGCGTGCATCAATGGTATAACTACCCTGAGAGCTGACATTGGTGGTATATTCTACCCATTCGCCGGTATTGATCCAACCTATGCCATTGGTTCCTTCCGAAACAGTGAACACATCGGGACCAGTCGTGCGTTGTACCCCACCCAGATTGGCTTCTTCGGTATCGTGATAAGCTACACCTTCTCCACCATTATCGAAGTTCTCGGCTTCTACGATTCCCGGCAACTGAATCACTTCAGCATAAGGGGTTTGCGTCGGGATAACGATTTGGGAAGTGAACGTAAACTTGTTGGTATTGAACTCTTTGGCATCGATAACAAAGCGCATGATGTGCTGACCAGCAGTCAGATTCACGGTTTTGCTCACATTCTGCCAGTTCTGCCAGCCGCCAGTAACAGGCACAGTTAGTGCACCAGTCACGTTGGCTCCATCGAATTCGATATGGAAAGTGCCTCCAACAGGAGAAGCCACGCGGGCATCTAAGGTATAAGCACCCGTAGTCGCCAC
>JAZKGK010000081.1:0-31699 GCA_040385915.1 Bacteroidota bacterium | reverse complement strand
TCTGTATGGGTTGCTCCTGGCGGGTAACTAAGTCAAGGAAGCGGGCAAAGTGTCTAAGTATCAGATCGGCTCGCTTATAGCTGGCAAATCGGCGAGCCCAGACAATGGTCAGCACATCGGGATCAAATACATTTCCGGTCTGGTCAGCTACAATTTTAAAAAGCTCTTTTTTTAATTCTTTTTTCCTTGCTACCAGTGCCTTATCGTTGTTGGCAGTCAGTGCCTCGTGTAGCTTCTTGTCGCGCCAGTAAGTGCCATTTTGCGCATTGGTAATCGAATTGATTGGGCAAATACCTGCGTAAGTTCCCCACATTTCGTTGGCTACTTTGCCGTGGACTTTAGAAACGCCATTGGCCATTTTAGCCATTCGTAAGGCTGTAAGCGTATAGTTAAGGCTATTTCCTTCTACCTGAGCTATTTTCTTTACTTCCTCTACCGAGAGTTTACCGAAGAAAGTCATTTTATTGAGCAAGCTAACAGGGTGTTCTTCATTACCAGCCAGCTCGGGCGTATGCGTAGTGAAAACCAACCGCTTACGTACCTCAGCCAGGGTACGGAATTTTTCGTACAGGTAAAAAGCCAGTGGCAATCCGTGGCCTTCATTTAGGTGGTACACATCCACGCTCAGTTTCAATTCATCCAACAGCTTCCCGCCACCCACGCCCAGCAGTATAGACTGAGCAATACGCGCTGCCGTGTCAGAATCGTAAAGGTGGTGTGAAATGGTACGCGAAATGAAGTCGTTTTCAGGAATGTCGGTGGTGAGGAAAAACATGGGAGCCGTACCAAAAACGTCTGGGTGCAGAAAGAAAGCCCGTACACTCACTGGTGTATCGTGAATAGGAATGGTAAAAACGATGCCCGTATCTTCCAGAAAGGAATAATATTTATGAACAAAATCTACCCGCAGGGTCTGATCTTCGTTCCGGTTCTGGTCATAATAGCCGAACGTCCAGAGAATTCCAATCCCTATCACATTCTGTTTCAGCTCATACGCACTACGCATATGCGAACCAGACAGAAAGCCCAGGCCACCAGAATATACTTTTAAAGCCTGGTCAATTGCAAATTCCATCGAGAAATAGGCAACTGGTTTTTTAAATTCTTTTTTAGCTGTGTACGTCTTGAATTCAAAAGCCATATAAGGTAGTTGTGTTTAAGTGTTTTAGTGAAATAATCTATCCCAAGGTTATTTATAATCAATCGGCTATAAAATGATTGAAAGGAAAAATATAAATAAAATCATAGCCAAACCTAACCATTAGAAAACTACTTTTCAAACGCTTTTTTGTTTAATTGGTTGGCTTATTTGAAGCAGCACGTGATTATTTTTGAAAATAGATCGCGCTTGGTTCAAGGGACAAGGGGATTATCGCTGCCATGACTGCGGCTGGCTATTTTATTTCAGTTAACCAATCAAAAGCAGGAAAATAAGTGAGTCGGGAGTGATTATACTCGCATCCACTCATTTGCTGATTATCATAGGATGGAAAAGAAACTGCCCTGAACCCCGTTTTGAAAATAACGGAGCCCAGGGCAGGTAAATAGTTACTGGCGCTGCGAACGCTCAGGCGCACCGATACGAACTTCTTGGTTCGTTTATGCCGGCAAATTCGTCACTTAACAGTTTTTTAAGGTATTTCATGCAACGAACCTTCTGGTTTTTTACTACGTCTACACTTTCATAACCCAATTGTTCGGCTATGTCTTTCAACGATAATTTATTATAGTAATATAGTTTCAAAATGGATTGATTTCTTTCCGAAAGCCCGTTCAATGCGCTTACCACCGCATCAAGTCGCATTTCTTCGTGGTCAGTCACCTTATCATAGTCAGGAGCAATGGCTTGGTCTCCTTCTTTGATGACCACTTCCCATCTTTTCTTTTCGCTCCTAGAGCGAGCCAACTTTTTCAGAATCAAATTCTTGCAAATGCCAAAAAAATACGTTTTTAAGCTCGCATCTAACTGATAAAGTTTCCCCCGATGAATATTTTCATACAGAATCAAAATGGCATCCTGGTATACATCCAACGCTTCGGCAGAGTCGATGCCAAAAATTTTTTCAGCCCATTTTAAAAATTCCCGACGGTGCTTCAGATAAAATTCGTCCAGCGCACGCGAGTTACCATTTTTAAATGATAATAAGTGGGCTAAATCACGCTGGTTGGCGCATAACCTTGCAGTAGATTCTGTTTGATAGGATTTCATAGTTAGGTTCTGTTTAACTTCTCAATGATGAGTGTTGGTAAATCCAGTTATTCAAAACGTAACCCAATTGGCGATTTTTTTTTCATTGCCTAGTTACCCCTACTAGGTTTGCCTGGAAGAGTTTTGCTATCTCAGGTTTGATCGAATTACGTTTATACAAAACTAGGTACATAGGCTAAATTCGATTAGCACTAGGATTCCAAATGTTAACACTGAGATTCCTTTTTTCAGTTTTGAGGAGATAATAGGGCAGGTTGGCAGGTTAAAACTTATATTTCAAGTCCTATAACCTCAAGGGTATGTCTAGGCAATTCTCATCCATAGCGATGCTTAGGATTGATGGGGTGCTACACTTGGTTGCGCAAGAAAAAGGGTAATCCCTTGCGATTTAGTAGAATTTTGTTTGAAACATTGGGAAGTAAGGAAGTCCCTGCTAATTTTACGGGCTGATTATCCTGCAATCCTGTCAAAACGAAACCAGTCGCAGTCGCACAATTAATTATATTGTTAACCAATCCTAAGAAATCGAAGAATGAACTACACGCTCACGCAAATTCCCGAAAGGACCCAAAAGCCCCGCGATTTTGGCTTTACAATGGTGATGGATAAAGGGTTAAGTGTTCGGGAGGCCGAAGATTTTGTGTCATCTGCTGAGGCATATACAGATATTATAAAGCTGGGCTGGGCCACTTCTTATGTAACTCCCCACTTGCGAAAAAAGATACAAGTATACCGTGAAGCGGGTATTCCAGTTTACTTTGGTGGTACTCTCTTCGAATTGTTTATTGCCCGCAACTGTTTTGAAGATTACCGTCGGCTATTAGACGACTTTGGCATGACCTTCGCAGAAGTATCTGATGGCTCCATCGAAATGCCCCACGACCAGAAGTGCGAATACATCCGTACCCTAGCCACGCAGGTAACGGTACTTTCGGAAGTGGGTTCCAAAGACGCAGAAAAAATTATCCCTCCTTATAAGTGGATCAAGTTGATGCAGAGCGAATTGGACGCTGGTGCCTGGAAAGTAATTGGAGAGGCCAGGGAAGCGGGCAACGTAGGCCTGTTCCGTTCTAGCGGAGAAGTGCGTGAGGGCTTAGTAGAAGAAATTCTGACTCAGGTACCGTTCGAGAAAATCATCTGGGAAGCACCTCAGAAGTCGCAGCAGGTCTTTTTTATTAAGTTATTAGGTGCCAACGTGAACCTGGGTAATATTGCGCCAAACGAAATGATTCCGCTGGAAACCATCCGCTTAGGCATACGCAGCGATACATTTAGCCACTTCATGAGTTCCAATGGGGTATAAGCATTCAGCCATGAGCTTTTACTTTAGTATAAATCTATTTTACATGTTAAATAGCTGATAGCTCATGGCTTACAGCTCAAAGCTTATTTCATATTAATCTCAGAAGATGGAATTACTCCACCAACTTATTGACTTTGTTTTGCACCTGGACAAGCACTTAGGCGAAATCCTACAGCAGTACGGGACTCTTACATATGTAATTCTGTTTCTAATTATTTTTGTTGAAACGGGTTTAGTAGTTATGCCTTTCCTTCCCGGCGATTCTTTGTTGTTTGCTACCGGAGCTTTGGCTGCTTCTACCGGAGCACTCAATATTTGGTTTTTGATTATCCTGCTTTTTACCGCGGCTTTACTGGGCGACAACCTCAATTACTTCATTGGCAATTTTATTGGCCCCAAGGTTTTTTCCCGCGATTATCGGCTTTTGAAAAAAGAACATTTGTTGAGGACACAGAAGTTTTTTGAAAAATACGGTGGAAAGGCCATTATCATTGCTCGATTTATTCCTATTGTTCGTACATTTGCCCCTTTCGTGGCCGGTGTGGGCACAATGGTGTATTCGCGGTTTATCCTTTATTGCATCACTGGAGGCTTAGCTTGGGTAGTGGGATTTTTATTGGTAGGTTTCTTTTTTGGCAATTTACCCATAGTGAAACAAAATTTTCCTCTGGTGATATTGTTGATTATTTTCATATCAGTATTGCCTCCTGTGATTGAGTTTATCCGCTCGAAATATGGTAAGGCTCAAGAGAAAGCCTGAACGATTGATCTTTTTTTATGAACCTATACGGTCTTATTGGTTATCCGCTTACGCATTCGTTTTCCAAGAAATATTTCACCGAAAAATTTGCCAGAGAAGGTATTACAGACAGTACGTACGAGTTATTTGAACTGCCTGATTTGGCTGAATTTCCTCACTTGCTGGCAGCACACCCGAACCTCCGAGGCCTGAATGTTACGATTCCACATAAGAAAACCATCATGCCTTTTCTTGATGCGCTGGACGAATCAGCACGGAAGGTAGGCGCGGTTAATGTAATAAAGCTTGATAATCAGGGTAGAACGACGGGTTATAATTCCGATTATTACGGATTTCTGTTGTCTCTTCGCCATTGGCTAGGTAATTTGTCAAAGCCATCGGCGCTGGTATTGGGCAATGGCGGTGCGTGTCGAGCCGTTACTGCGGCCTTGACTGACCTAGGAATCAGCTATCTGGTGGTTTCTCGTCAGCCCACTGCTGAAACAATCTCTTATGAACAAATTAATGCTGAAACAATAAAAAATCATCCCCTTATCATCAACACCACTCCATTGGGAACTTACCCAGCGATTGAAACTTTTCCACCAATTCCTTATTCCTTCCTCACAAACCATCACTTTCTTTACGACTTAGTGTATAATCCAACCGAAACCCAATTTATGCTGAAAGGCGCTGCCGCTGGTGCTTCTACGCACAATGGCCTAGCGATGCTTCAACTGCAAGCCGAAAAAGCCTGGGAAATTTGGAGCAATTAGTTTTGCCAAATATGGCACTAACTTTACACTAAATTATTCCAATAAAAATGCCCTTAAACGAACATTTTAACCTAGTATACATAATAAAGGCAACCTATTATCGTATTAAATCTTAGGTATTACCGCTAAAAAAATGATGCCATCCTTCGGTTTGGTGTATACCTATTGCCACGTTGTGGCATAAACAAGATGGAATATAGCAAGCGTACGTTTTATTCTTTATTCCATCTTTTATTGTAATATATTGAGTATACCTTGTGCCGGCTAAAACTAAATCTGATTTTTTTTACTTTTTACTTAATTAAACACTACTATGAAAGTTACGAAACGCAATATGATCAGAGAAGCAACGGAACACGTGAGTGTAGCCATTCTTTTCGTATTGTCGCTGGTATTATTATCTCTATTAACCTCTTGATTGAGGTTTGCAATGTCACTACCGAGATAGAAATTGATTAAAAAAAGTGCTTAGCAAATAACCGACATACAGCGATTTGCTAAGCACTTATAAACGAAGCTAAATTAATCGGGAAGATTCAACTATTATTGAGGGTCTAGAGGCAAAGGGCCAATAAACTCTTCTTTAGGTGCTTCAATTTCAGCTGCTACGCTATCCTTTTTGACTGCTACCCAGGCGGTAGGACAATAATATTTCTTTTTAAGGTTTTTAGGAGCAGGAGGAAATTTCCCCATCGTAATGCCTATGCTTGGATCAGCATAAACCTTTTCCATAAAACGGCCAAATACCGGAAGCGCCGTTTTAGAACCTTCACCCAGAGCAGAAGACCGGAAGTGAATGCTTCGGTCATCGCCACCCACCCATACGCCAGATACTAAATCTTTGGTTATGCCCATAAACCAACCATCAGAAAGGTTGGAAGATGTGCCTGTTTTGCCTCCCATTTCATTCTTATAATTACCTAAGCCTAATCCAGGAAATAGCCAACCAAGGGTTGAAGAGGTGCCGCCTTGTTCTTCAACGCCCCCCCGAAGCATATAGGTCATCAGAAAAGCGGTTTCTTCGCTAATGGCACGTCGGCGCGTGGGAATAAACTGATGGAGCACATTGCCATTGCGGTCTTCTATTCGGGCAAACAGCATAGGCTCCGTCCAAACACCCTGATTAAGAAAAGTGCAATAAGCAGCCACCATTTCATAGACCGATACATCGCTGGAGCCTAGCCCAACGGAGGGAACAGATTTAATAGGGCTCTTGATACCCAGTTTCTTCGCCATTTCCACCACGGCATCCCAACCGATTTTCTCAGTAAGCTGCGCGGTAACCGTATTGACCGAACGAGCCATGGCTTTGCGTAAGGTCATATTCACTCCCGATATAGAAAAGTCTGAATTGCGAGGAGACCAGGATTTGGGTTCGCCATCTTCTACATATTTAATTGTTACGCTTTGGTCAGTGATGCGGTCGCAGGGCGAAAATCCTTTCTCGAAGGCAGAAGCATAGACCAAGGGCTTGAACGTAGAACCGGGCTGCCGTTTGGCCTGCCTTACGTGATCGTATTGAAAATAGTCGTAATTGATGCCGCCTACCCAGGCTTTGATATGACCAGAAAATGGATCCATTGTCATCATTCCCGCCTGCAAAATTCGCTTATAGTAGCGAATGGAGTCCATGGGGCTCATCATGATTTCTTTTTCACCACCCCAGGAAAATATTTTCATCAGACGAGGCGTATTCATTACTTTCTGTATGGAGTCAGGCTGAGTAGGATACCGCTTTTTGAGTTGGCGGTAAAGGTCAGTCCGTTGGGCTACTGTCTCGATAAAGTTGGGGATCTCCTGGTCATGTTCGTCTACCCATGGGTTTTTACCTTCCCAGTGGCGATCGAATGTCCTTTGCAAACTACTGATCTGTTCTTTCACCGCTTCTTCTGCATAACGCTGCATCCGGGAATCGATACTTGAGTAAATCACCAGGCCATCGGTATATAAATCATAGCCATTGGCCTGACACCATTTGCTAAGATAGCTGTTCATGGCCGTTTTAAAGTAGTAATTCGCTGGCCCGTCAATGTGCTCTTCCCGGTCAGGATCCAGGGCCAGCGAGGTTTCACTCAACGAGTCTTCTTCGGCGGCAGTAATGAAGCCGTATTTCGCCATCTGAGAAAGCACTACATTTCGGCGCTTCAAGGAATTGTCGGGATGTAGAAACGGGCTATACGAAGAGGTCGCCTTCAGTAAGCCAATAAGCATGGCCGATTGGGTAATGGTAAGACTATCAGGCGAGGTATTGAAAAAAGTCTTGGCCGCCACCTTAATACCGAAGGAGTTACTACCAAAATCTACTGTATTCAAGTACAGCGCCAGGATTTCTTCTTTGGTATAGGCTTGTTCTAAGCGGATGGCGACTACCCATTCTTTGGTCTTGTAGATAAGGGTTTTTAAGCCTGGTATCTTTCCCAGGAAACCTTGGGAGTTATTTTTGCGGGTTTTGAATAAGTTTTTGGCCAATTGCTGGGTAATGGTACTGCCGCCACCCCGGTCATTATCACCTCTGAGCAAGGAGGCGGCTACCGAAAACATGGCTTGTAAATCGATGCCCGCGTGTTTGTAAAAGCGAACGTCTTCCGTAGCTACAAGCGCCTTGGTCAGCGCAGGCGATATTTTTTTGTAGTCCACCACCGAACGGTTTTCACGGTAGTACCTTCCTAACAATACACCATCAATAGAATATAATTCAGACGCCTGAGCTACTTCAGGGTTTTGAAGCAGTTCAACACTAGGGATTTCGCCAAACAGGTACAGAAAGTTGGAAGCCACTCCACCGAAGAAGAAAATAACCAACACCAGTAAAAACAGAAAGCTTTTCCAAAGCCGCCGGATAAAAGTAGATGCCGGGTGTGAGGGTTCGGGTAGGAAAATAGGGAAATGCTGGCTAACCCAATGCTTACTTCGAGTCAATACCGGCTTTACATATTTTTGCCAGGGCTGGCCAATCCATTGAATAATCTTTTTCACTTGCTATTTTTTCAGTGTATAAGTAGGTGGCACATCTACAATTCCTTTATTCGCTTCCTTCCTTCCGTCAAAAAACCGATGCCATAGCCGATAAATTGTACAAATACAGCTACGACGCTCAGTATACCTACTTTCAGGCTTTTATTCTGGATGGTAGAATCAACCAACACCAAACTGGTGTGAAGCAAAATTACATAGATTCCCCATTTAAAAAGACTTACACTAAACAAAGCCACGAAAGGAAGAGAAAAACAAAACAAAGTAAATAAAGCCGGAATGGTATGAACCAACCTAAGTTCTTTCGGAAAAAAGCGTTGGATATTGATTCGTGCCCGCCCAAAGAAGTGTAACTGCCGGAAAAACTGGCCGAAATCCGTCCGCCGTTTGTGGTATACGTAGGCTTCGTTAATAAGACCAGTCTGGAAACCATTATTTATAATGCGTATGCTGAACTCAATATCCTCACCCATCCGAGTAATAATATAGCCTCCTGTTTTTTCAAATACTTGCCTGGAAATGCCCATATTGAAGCTACGGGGATGGAAAACGCCCACGTGCCGCTTGTTGCCGCGAATGCCTCCGGTAGTAAACAGCGAAGTCATGGAGTAGCTAATCGCTTTCTGTACGGGTGTAAAATCGGGATGTGCGCGGTCTGGGCCACCGTAGGCATCCAGATATTGCGTATTGAGGGTATTTTCAACGGCTTCAAAATAGTGCGGAGGAATGAGGCAGTCGGAGTCGAATACCACCATATAATCGCCGGTAGCTCGGGCAAAACCGTAATTACGGCTGAAACCCTGTCCGCTGTTTTCCTTGAAGAAATAGTGAATGTCAAGCTGGCTCTTAAAGCGCTGCACAATTTCCTGACAGGTTTGCTTCGAGCCATCTTCTACCACAATGATTTCGAAATGGCGGTAGGTTTGCTTGGTAAGGCTTTCCAACAGTTCATTTATCTCATCGGGACGATTATAAACTGGAATAATAATCGAGTATTTACGCATGAATAATTTGTGCTGATTCAGGCGTACGCCTGCTGTCTATCTACTTATTTATTCTCTAAACAAATTCGTTGGCAAGCGGTAGAGTCGGGCTGGCACCGTGAGTACTTTCTCGCTGGAAAAAAACAGGGTATTGTTATCAATATAGCTCACGGCCTCCATTTGGCCTGCCCCCGAAAAGTCGCCTAACCTAAACAATTTCCGGTCGGCAGATAAGAATTGGTTGCCCGTATATCCACTTAATATCCAAGCAAATACACTCAGGCTCTTCGTATAGCCCACCAGCACAATTTCCTTTCCTGTCGCACTAATGCTTGCTCCGGTCACTAATCCCCTGGAATGGAAACTGGTCTGCTTTTCTGCCTGGTAAGTGCCGGTAACAGCCGGAAGCATATATATATTGCAACGGTTATCCTGTCGATTTTTGGTGAACAAGTACAAATGATCCTGGGAGTAGATAAGGGCTTCACAATCGAAATTATGCTCTTCGCGTGGCGTAAAGTCGGTTTGGTCAGCATAAGAGAATGAAATGGTTTCGGAGATAACGTGAATAGTATCCTTGGTAGAGTCTAATAATTGAAGAGGAAAGCGATAGATCCGAAGGTTTTTCCGGTTTCCGGTATTGTTGCCCATGTCACCAACGTAGAGGTGAGTGCTGCTGCGGGTCATGTCTTCCCAGTCCACATTGGTCGCACCATCCAGTACTACAGTTTGCAAAATTTTCCCGTTGCTGCTATCTACTGCATACAGCGCTGGTTTTCCGCCGCTATCATTGTGCGTCCACAATCGACCATTGGCAAAGACCAGACCTGACGTTTCTTGTACTTCATCATCCAGTTTTGTTTTAACCGCAGGTTTTATTTTTCCATAAATGCAGCAAGTGGTATCGCTGGTAGCATTGGAATTGTAGTTTTTGGCTGCCGGATCGTTGCATTGCACGCAGTCGCTAGGAATTTTTTGACAGCCAGTAATCAAACCAACAAAAATGAGGATCAGGAATAAAATGCGGTTCATGAGCAAAGTCAAATGGAAATATAAATAGCTACTTAATTTTTTCAAAGTAAGTGAAAATATCCTTAACCTGCTGATGTAAGTATAGCCGTCAATCATTTGAGCCCCGAATTTCGTGGCGGTAGCGGCCATAGTTATGCCTCCATTGAGCTTGGCATTCGCTTTTAGTGGCATAGTCTGTCGACGTGCTGCTTGGGCTATCAACACAAACGCACCAAGAGCGAAGCCCTAGGTGCGTTTGTGTTGATAGAAAAACTGATGTTTAAATTTCCAACCTTCTCTTCATCTCTATTCGCATCACGCTGTCTGTCATCCAGCAATTCTGGTAAGGAGCCTGGGTTTGTTTAGAAAGGGTAAACAAAAAAGCGGCCAGGTCGCCATATTTATCAGTGATGAGAATTACCTGCTCCGCCTGTTCCCCCTCCTCTACCATTTCTGCTGCCCTAAGAGACTGAAAGTTAAGCATTGGCTCGTACAACGGCTCCTTCACTATTTGTTTAAAGTGATTCAGCGGGCCAGTCAAGGCCTTGTTGTCAGGCGAGGCAAAATTAAAAATAATCTCAATACCATTGTCTTGGGTATTGTTTTGTTGCAAAGCCTTCAACTGAATTTCCACTACATCGTGGGGTGAGAAATCAGTAGATGGCATGGGTTGGTCGATCAAGTCATAGGAAGCATTCATAGGTGTAGTTTGTTTTGTTAAGGCCAATACTTTCATTTCATTGAACTGGAAAGCGGCTAAAACAAAGATTGCAGCTAAAATCAGCAGGCTCAGCATTAGCCATAACTTTCTCAGAGAATAGGCAAAGGCTTTCATCGGCAAGCGTTTGGTAGGTTTACTTATGCATACGATAAATAAACCCAGCCAGATTAGTTTGATTTTATTTAATGCTTCCCTGGCGTAAAAATCCAGGAAGGGTACTGCTGCGTAGGCTACTCTTGTGCGGTGCTATACTTAATAAAGATATAATTTAGTATAATAATTGAAAGAGTGAAAGGACTTTTTGATTGAATAAGATTTTCAAGAACAAATTAGCGCCCAATTTTTATTTTCCCGTGTAATTTTTTTCCTTAAGGCTCATTATTGAAAATAAATGAGAACATTGGCCGATGTAACGCCCAAAACATTAGCATATTTATGTTTTTGCCTTATTAATGACAGAGTTAAGAGAAAAGAAGGCCTGAATAAATCCATTTCAGGAAAGGTTAGTTGGCGAGTAGCAGGCAAATTTCGTCTTACTAAAAGCCTCTTTCATCTAAGGAAAAAAATATTTCGTCTAAAAAGCTGGGCTTCACAAACAATTAATATTACATTTACAATGTAAGAAATAACGATATAATCTTTAACGTCTATCTGTTAGCTTAAAGGTTATTTTATTACGTTTTTCTTTCCATAGCTGGTTGAAGGATCTTGGGGAAAGGACTGGCGTATAAGCGCCGTCTCCCCCAGGTATCTTCAACGCTACCGCTCGAGATTTCCTAGCCTATAACGCTTACTATTTCCTTCTTACTTAACGTGAGTTTTGCCATATTCCTAGGAATGGTATTTATGGTTTGGCACTATCTACCTTTATTCGCTGCTCACGGTTAGCCAATTCCCAGGCAGTGTAAAATACCAGGCGACTTACTTTTTCTGCCTTACCAAAGTCTATTTTTTCTACATCATCCGTAGGTTGGTGGTAATCTTCGTGTACGCCATTGAAATAGAAGGCTACCGGTATTTTGTATTTGGCAAAATTATAGTGGTCAGAGCGATAGTAGAAGCGATTGGGATCGTTGGGGTCGTTGAAACGATAGTCGAGGTTAAGGTGGGTATATTTCAGATTGGCCTCTTCGTTGATTTGGTGCAATTCTGACGAGAGCTTGTCGGAGCCAATCACATAGATATAGTCGGGCGTCGTTACGGTGGGCGTATCTTTGTGGGCATCATCTACCCGGCCAATCATATCAATATTTAGGTCTGCAATGGTATTGCTCAGCGGTAGTATAGGGTGAGAAGTATAATAAGCAGAGCCTAACAACCCTTTTTCTTCGCCTGTGACCGCCATAAAAAGGATGCTACGCCTTGGGCCATTGCCTTCGCTCTTT
Organism: Bacteroidota bacterium; assembly: GCA_040385915.1. Lineage (GTDB taxonomy): Bacteria > Bacteroidota > Bacteroidia > Cytophagales > ES-bin-26 > ES-bin-26. Next base: position 19,599 of record JAZKGK010000081.1, on the reverse strand, counting down.
GCTTTGGCAAAAGCCTGAGCCAGTTCTAGCACGGCTACAGTCCCCGAGCCGTCATCGTTGGCGCCGTTGTAAACTACCTTGCCTTGCATGCCCAAATGATCGTAATGAGCAGTGATTACCACGACCTCCTCTTTTTTGTCCGACCCTTCTACCAATCCCAGTACATTTTCGGTTACTACCGGAATCTCATCTCTGCTTATCCTTAACTGGATGGGTATTTCCTCTGTCTCCTTAATTTTACTGGGTTTCTGGTTTCTCAACCGGCTAATTTGCTTCAATAATTTTTTTTCGCTTACGCCCAGCACGCGTGCTGCCATAGGTAAAGAAATGAAAAGGCTGAGTGGCTCAAATGACTGTGGTTGCTTCTTAAACCCCAATTGTGCCCGTCGGGCATAGTTAGCAAAGCGGCTCGAATCGCGTTGGAATACTTCGCCCAATTCATCAATGAAAAACACCAGCTTTGCGCCCTTTTGCAAGGCTAATTGCTCTTTTGCCTGAAAGGTTTCCCTCCAGTTGAACACTCGTTTTTCTCCAGTACCTTGTTTATCGCTGGGTTCGCCTAGTAGGATAAATGCGACCTTGCCTTTTACATCTGTTTTGGCATAATCTGAATACTTGGGTGTTTCAAGGCCATAACCCGCAAAGACTATTGGTGCACGTAAGGTGTCGTTTATGGATCTGTTGCCCAGGGGAAGAAAGTCGGTAGGGAAAGCCAATGGCTGCCCGGCTATGGTCAAACTCATAGCGCTCATTTGGGTCTTTACCAGGTCAATGGATTGAAAATAGGTTGACGAGCCATTTTCTTTGGTAATGAGGGGTTGAATACCATAATCAAAAAATTGGTAGGCAATATAGTCAGCGGCCATTTTTTGCCCGATTTCGCCCGTATCACGCCCTTGCAGACTGTCGGAAGCGATGATGCGCAGGTGCTTGGCCAAGTCGGCGGCTGTGATGGTTTCGGCATATTCAGTGGCTTTGTCTAGGGCAGTAGCCATTGGCTGGGCATATACTTTACCAATCAGCAATTGAATCGCTAACAAGCCAAACACTATTTTTTTCATCGGGAATATTTAGCTGTGAGCCATCAGCTTTGAGCTGTCAGCTTGTCAAGTTGTTACTGATTAACTATGGAGGATTTTTAACAATTATTTTGAATAATGCTCGATTACTATTTATCAAACGAACCCTTTCTACTATAAAGCTGACAGATAACAGCTTAGTAGTCACTACTTAGGGCGGTTAATTGCTTCAGTGGCAGCCAGCGGTGCCTGAGAATTATCCTCAGCGGCCAGTTCTATGCGCTCCTGGACTTTTAATTCACGCTCGTGCTGCTGTTTATAGACCCGAACCAATAATAGGAAATAAGAAATAAGCAATGGTCCGATCACCAAACCCAGAATACCGAAGAACGGTACCCCAATGACTACGCCAAGAATTGTGATAAGTGGATGGATATCGCCCAGTTTCTTGGCAATGGTAAAACGCAGCACGTTGTCAATATTCATTACCAGAATGAATCCGTATAAGAGGATACCAACTCCACGGCCAGTGTACCCTTGGGCCAAGGCAATAATACCTGCGGGTCCCCACACGAGCGGGGTTCCCAATACAGGGATAAATGAAACAAAGAAACTTACCACTCCCCAGAACCAGGGATCAGTAAAACCGAAAAAAATGAACCCCAGACTTACCAGTGCTGCCTGTATCATAGAGATCATTCCCTGACCAATAACATTGGCATTGATAGAGTTTTTCAACTCTACATACATTTCCCGCATAGTCACATCGTTGAAGGGCAGGTAGTCACGCACCGCTTTTTGCATGGTTTCCTCTTCTACAAACATATAATACAAGATGAAATACATTAAGGCTATAATAAGCAGTAAATCCAATGCGCTATTGATAAGCGAAGGAAAAAGATTAGCCACAAAAGTCCCGCCTCTTTCAATGACCGTACGCAGCACATCTTCATTCTGGAGCTTCATTCCGGTCATTTGCTCCAGTTTCCTCACCACTCCCAGTAGCTGATCCAGGTTTCCGCTATAGTAAATAATTTTATTGGTCAGCATTAGGCTAAGGAACAGGAATGGAAGCACAATGATGAGCAGAGATAAAATAATAATAGCTACAGTAACGAGCGTTTTGTTTTTCTTTTTGGTTTCTACGAAGTAATCAAATAGGCGTTTGAATAATACGTAAAGAATAAGGCTGCCAATCACCGCAGATAGATAGCCTGATAAACCATAGAAGATAAACAGCCCTAAGGCAATAATGATGATAATAAGAAAAATTCGCTTCTGTTCTTTGGAGTAAAGAGTAGTCATTGGTACGAGTAGAGGTTCAGGTAAACATAGCAGCCAGCTTTGAGCCATCAGCCTTAAGCTATTCCCTAATACGGTTATAGACGCTAATCAGTTATAATCCTGGTTTTCACGAAAAACACCTGACTTAACGCTCCTGACTGACAGCTCAAAGCTTATACCTCTTCACTATTTCTTAAGGGTAGCAATGCACTCAATTTCTACCAAAGCATCCATAGGCAACCGCGATACTTCGACTGTAGAGCGGGCTGGACGATGTCCGTTGAAGGATTCCGCGTATACACCGTTCATTAGGGGAAAGTCGGTCAGATTTTTAAGAAATACAGTGGTTTTAACCACGTCAGCCAGGGTTAGGCCAACAGCCGACAGCACGTGGCTCACATTTACCAGTGCCTGGCGGGTTTGAGCCTCAATGCCAATGGCTTCCATTTTCATTGTTTCGGGATTCACCGGAGTCTGGCCGGCGCAAAAAACCAGGTCACCTGCAACAATCGCCTGCGAATACGGGCCAATGGCTTTGGGTGCTTTGTCGTTATGCACAAATTCCATAAATAGGTTTGAAAGATTAAGTTGAGAGGCTAAAGTACAGACTATGTACGGCTATGCAAAGCCCATCCGCTGGAAAGCAAAAAATATTGGCGAAAAATCTCAGGAATGAGTCAATATATCTACCGTCAGTCACTTTTCAGGTGTGTGCATCATTTTGATTTCTGAGAGAACATGGTTCCAAAGGAGCCTTTTTCCTCAAAAGATTTAATAATGGATTCCTCCAATGGCGTTCGCTTAATCACTGGATTATTTAACCAGAAATCAGGATTGTAATTAGCTTTTTTAATTAGATCCCTATCCTCTTCTTGAGGATTTTTACTCATACGAATATCCGTATATTTAATTGCCGCCAGAGGTTGCTGGTTTGAATCATAGAAAAAAGAAAAAGACGAGACCTTTACGTTCTTATCCGATTTCGATTTGCGATCTATGTCAAATGAAAAGCTAATTTTTATATAATCTAACTTAGTTAGAGCACCCCTCATTGGCTGAAAATTCATCTCTACTTCCCAAACGGGATTCTTAGCCTTAATAGAAGATTTGCTGACAATAACACCACCACCCATATCAAAAATAGAAGCTTTGTACTTTATCACTGCACTGGTATTTATATCGATATAAATAATTCCTTTCTTAGGTGGCATATCAGGGTTGGGTTTAGAAGTAAACACGATTTCAGCCACCTCATTATCTTGATCTTTCACTATGTTGGCTAGCTCCAAATGATAATATTTACCAGGGTTTAAATTTAGCAATCGATCCGACGTTGTGCTATCCTCAGTATCATTATAAATCGACATTATTTTGGTATAGAGCGAAAAATTGCTAAATCTCATCGGAGCGTCTTTCGCGGCATATCGGGCTTCATTGATGGAGGTTCCATCCAATTGAGAATTGCAAGATTTCGCATCCCAAATGATTTCCTGGATTTCAGTTGCTTCATTCTCAACCAAAGTGGTTTGCCGATAAAAGGCTTTGCCGTAATATTTTACAGCATTGCTTTTCTTTATTTGGTGATACGCATTCTTGATAAGGTCAGCCGCATAGTTGCCAACTGTAACGCTTGGCAGGGAAACTATAGCGGCAACTAGCCGGATTTGGCGTGATTTAATAACCAGGGCTGTTGGTAGGCTATCTCTACGGTAGCTCAGATGAGAAAAAATAAGCATATCATCCTCTTTCACTAAAGGCAAGATGAATTCGCCATTCTCATTACTTGCCGTCCCACGCGGCGAGTTTTGTACGGAGATATTTACGTAAGGAATGGGTTTGTTGGTCAGGCTATCTATAATTTGCCCACTCAATGTATGTTGGGCAAAGGAAATCTGTGATATGAATAGGAGGCATGGGAATAAGAAGCGAGCGATCATTGGTAGTTGGTAGTCTGAGATAGACCAGGTTGATTATTGCGGAAGGTCGAAAGTTAAGATTACAAGTCAAAGAAAAGCTGGTAGCAGAAAGAAAAACATCTTTCCACTACCAGCTTTATATATAACGATAAGCGCTTTAAACTAGCGATTCATAGAAATCAGGAATTCTTCGTTGTTGCGGGTGCCTTTCATACGATCGAGCAAGAATTCCATGGCCTCGGTAGAAGTCATGTCCGACATATGCTTGCGTAGAATCCATACGCGCGACATGGTATCTTTGTCCAGCAGTAAATCTTCGCGGCGAGTACCAGAAGCCGGAACGTCGATGGCTGGGTATACCCGCTTGTTGGCCAGTTTCCGATCCAGTTGCAGTTCCATATTACCCGTACCTTTAAATTCTTCGAAAATCACCTCATCCATCTTCGAGCCGGTATCAATCAGTGCCGTAGCGATAATGGTGAGCGAGCCGCCATTTTCTACATTACGGGCAGCACCGAAGAAGCGTTTGGGTTTATGTAAAGCATTGGCATCCACACCACCCGATAGAATCTTACCAGAAGAAGGCACAACCGTATTATAAGCCCGCGCCAGACGAGTAATGGAATCGAGCAGAATCACTACATCGTGACCGCATTCTACCATTCGCTTGGCTTTTTCGAGTACAATACTGGCCACTTTTACGTGCCGTTCTGCTTGTTCGTCAAAAGTAGAAGAAATCACTTCTGCCTTTACGTTACGCGCCATGTCGGTTACTTCTTCAGGGCGTTCGTCGATGAGCAGTACAATCAGGTGAACTTCCGGGTGGTTAGCCGCAATGGCATTAGCTATTTCCTTTAGCAACACCGTTTTACCCGTTTTGGGCTGTGCTACAATCATTCCCCGTTGGCCTTTACCAATGGGCGCAAACAAATCCAGAATCCGGGTAGACATCTGGTCGCCACGGGTGCTGAGGTTTAGTTTTTCTTCAGGAAATAGCGGCGTGAGGTATTCAAAAGGTATCCGGTCACGGATTTCTTCGGTAGTCTTCCCGTTAATGGTTTCGACTCTAAGTAGCGCAAAGTATTTTTCTCCTTCTTTGGGTGGCCTGATTTGACCACGAACTGTATCACCGGTTTTGAGGCCGAATAATTTAATTTGAGAAGGAGAAACGTAAATATCGTCGGGGCTGGCCAGGAAATTATAGTCAGGAGAACGAAGGAAGCCGTAGCCATCCTGCATAATTTCCAGTACGCCTTCATTTTCAATCAAGCCGTCAAAATCGCGGATATTGACGTTATTGCTAGGTTTGCGCTGGCGGAAATTGTCACGGTTTTCTGTCTGCTCCCGTTGTATGCCTTCCGTTTCCCGTGGTTGCGTCCGTCTGTCTTCCCTCTTTTCGGCGACAAGAGAGCCATCCTGGACCTGAACGACAGGCGTCTCATCCGCCTGATCAGGCTGATCGACATTAACAGGGCTTTCTTCTATTGTTTCAAAAGGCTCTAGGGAAGGAGAAGACGAATCAAAATTTGGTGGCGTAGTTACTATTTGAGGGGCATCGGGAGTATTGCTTTTCGGAGGAAAAAGTGAGTAATCATTGGCTCCTTTTTCATTCTTCGGTAATCCTATGTTTTGGGGCTTTTTGTGGGCTGTAGCTCCGTTGCTATGAGATTTTCCGTTTGTGTTTACTCTTTCTACTTCAACATCTTTCACATTTTCTCTTCTAATGCGTAGCCTTTTTCGGGGATCGGTATTTTCTGCTTGGAGGTCGGGAGTTGAGTCGCTCGTATTGTCTGTTAGCTGTTCGGTAGGGGTAGCGGACTCCTCAACGGCGACCGCATTTTCTGGCATAATAGCTTGCTGATCAAGAATTTTGTATATCAGCTCTTTTTTAGCCAATTTTTTAAAATTATTCACACCTAACTGTTCCGCAATTTCCTTCAACTCGGAAAGGAGCTTGAAATTCAGTTCTTCAATATTGTACATAAAAATAGATAGGGTAATAAGATGGTATTATTGCTGAGAGCAAATGAGAAAAATACACTAAGAAAAAAGGACAGAAATTGATTTAATCAAAAGAGAAGCAACGCGGTGAAAAAACCTAGGTATCGGTTTGATAGTGCAATGATAGGATATTGGATGCTAATTGTCAAGCAAATGTAGCTTTTTGTACAAAATAGTCGTATAGTCTAACGACTCGCCTACTGCTCTTTTATTTTCCAGGATAGTTATATTGGCTATTCATTCCTTTTCTCGTCTTTGATGTTCCCAGCAAGTAGTTATTTGTACGCTTTTCCCCTCCAAAGGTTATGCATTATTTTCTTCTTTTTTCCTGTGATTTTCCTGTGGTTGCCAATGAATAGTAGTAGTTGGAAAGGCCAATGTGGCCTGATGCCGCTGGATAATCTCGATAATGTGGTAATTTATTTCTTCCTTCACGCTTATGTAAACCTCTGGTTCGGGCGATGCTACAAAAAAAACAACCAACAGTTTAAAGGAACTCTCGCCAAAGCCATCAAACTTCACTGCAGCCGGCTCGGTTTGGGTAAGCTCGTGGGCATCTAATACGGCCTTGATGTCCGCAACAATGGCTTTTAGACTTTCGGCGGGCGTTCGGTAAGTTAAGCCAATGGTAAAACGAGCCCGCCAAAACTGCCGCCGCGACAGGTTATCCAAGGCTTGGTCAATCAGCATTTTGTTAGGAACGGTGAGGAAACTCTTGTCGAAAGTGCGGATGCGCGTACTTCGGAAACCGACTTTTTCTACTTTCCCCGAAATAGTGCCTACCTGAATCACATCTCCAGCCACAAATGGGCGATCTAGGAATATAGTGAAGGAGGCGAACAAATTCTCCAGGCTTTCCTTAGCAGCCAGCGCGACCGCCAAACCACCAATGCCCAAACCCGCAATCAGCGAAGCCACGTTGAGATCAAACACTACGCCCAGAATGAAAAATATAGAGAAGATAACCATCAATACTTTGATCAATTCCTTGAAAAATGGCACCAGTTGGTCATCTAACGGCGATTGGGTTTGCTCGGCTTTTTTGGCAAATTCCTGGGCAAAGAATTCAATAAACCGGAGGAGAATCCAGGTGATAGCGAAGATGATAAATACCTGATACCCTTTAGAAATCACCTGTCTTAGACCAAACTTTTCGACTGGTAGCAATTGCCAATGAGCTGGAAAATCGAGTTGGTGGAAAGCCAGGTAAAAGAAAATGAGTAAGGTGAATGTTTCAAAGGGCGTCCGAAGCAAGCGCACAAACTCCGTAATGGGTATATTAGCCTCTTTGTGTTTTACAAACCGGTAAAGAATTCGTGAAATCAAGACCGAGAAAACTCTTTTGAAAAGCAAGCCCGCGAGTACAATGCCTACAAACCAGACAAAATCTTCTATCCGATTGCCCAGCAATGGCTGGCTTAAAAAATTCTCCAGCGTATTCAATTTTTCCATAAAGAATTAAAGGTCTTTGCAATAGCATTGTTATTTCAGCAGAACTACCAGGGTTAATGTTTACACCAACTGCTCCAACGCAATCTGGAACAGGGTGCTGGCAATGCCGGTTTTCGATGGGTGTACTGCCCGTGCTTGCTGTAGGGCTTGCTCAATGGTTTGCGAAATATCGTTAAATATCGCTTCGTCGGTAATTTCCACTTCGCTCTGCATCAGGTAAGCAAACACCCGCGCCATACCACAGTTAGCCACAAAGTCAGGAATGAGGGAAATCTGCTTATCGGCGAGCCGGGTAGTGGGTCCAAAGAATATTTCCGGGTCGCTGAAGGGTACATTGGCTCCACACGAAATTACTTCCAGGCCCTTGTCTATCATTTGCTGTACTTGGGTAGCTGTAACCAGGCGGGAGGCAGCTGCCGGTACGAAAATGTCGGCTGGCATTTGCCAGAAGCGTTCGTTCAGCTCGTCAAAAGGAATAAGGTTGGGCTCGTTTAACTGATTTCCAGTCTTATTGAAAAACAACTGCTTCACCTCTTCCAGCCCCAATCCTTTCTCCGATAAAAGCCCTCCGTTCTTGTCAATAATTCCGGCAATTTTCACCCCATATTTGGCCAGATAAAGCGTTGCCGTAGCACCTACATTGCCCCATCCCTGCACAATAGCCCGCTTTTGCGTAATGTCTCCGCCCCATAGTTGGTAGTAATGCCTCACAGCCTCTGCCACTCCGAAACCCGTAATCATATCAGAGACGGTATATTTCCGGGCATTCTCCCCACGTTTTTTCGAGGTGGGCGTATAATTATAGTCTTCTATTATTTTGGAAACGCCCTGACGCAAATGCCCAATCTTATGAATCTTTTGCGGCTTGGTGGCTTTGAAATAGCCATTGACAATGCCTTCCTGTGGATGCCAGAGGCCGTATTCTTCCGTAATAGGAATCACCTCGTGAATTTCGTCTACGTTCAGGTCTCCGCCAGTACCGTAATAGTTTTTGAGCAACGGATACACGGCTTTATACCAGCGTTCTAGCACCCCGTGTTTGCGCGGGTCATTGGGGTCGAAATTAATGCCCGACTTAGCTCCACCGATGGGTGGTCCGGATACGGTAAACTTCACCTCCATTGTTTTGGCCAATGACTCTACCTCACGCCTATCCAATCCTTTACGCATCCTGGTTCCTCCACCAGCCGCCCCACCCCGCAAAGAATTAATGACAATCCAGCCTTCAGCTTCTGTTTCGGAATCCTTCCACTCAAAAATAATTTCGGGTCGTTTTTCTTCAAACTTACGTAATAGCTCTTCCATAAATTATTTTTGATGAGAAATGCTCCCGCAACAGAGGGCAGCAATAGGCGTCAAAAATCAGGATTCAAATCCGTAATAGCAATGGAATGTAAGAATGTAAAGAAGGATGTAGTAGAATGGATACATTTGTTAATCTACTTCGAACTGTAGCTTAATCAGGTTGCTATATAAGCCTTCATCAATATCAGACAGTTCTTCGTGCGTGCCTGCTTCGGTAATCTGGCCTTCGCGGATCACGTAAATCATATCTACCTTGCGAATGGTGGCGAGGCGGTGGGCTATGATAATAGTCGTGCGGTTTTTCATCAGTTCATCCAGCGCTTCCTGTACCAGCTTTTCCGATTCGGCATCCAGCGAACTGGTGGCTTCGTCAAGAATAAGGATGGCGGGATCTTTTAGGATGGCACGGGCGATGGCAATCCGCTGTCGTTGGCCTCCCGATAGCTTAATGCCCCGTTCGCCAACAATGGTTTTTAAGCCTTCGGGGAAGGAAAGAATAAAGTCGAGCGCATTGGCTTTCCGGGCGGCTTCCATAATGTCAGTCTCCGTGGCACCAGGCCTTCCATAAGCAATGTTTTCGGCAATGGTTCCGCCAAAAAGAATTACTTCCTGGGGCACTACGCCGATATTCTGCCGAAGTCCAGTCAAATCAAAGTTCTCAATGGGCTGTCCGTCGATGAGGATTTGCCCGGCATCGGCCTTGTGGTAGCGCATCAAGAGCTGCACAATGGTTGACTTGCCCGCGCCACTGTAGCCTACCAACGCAATCTTCCGTCCTGAGCTTACTTCCAACGAAATATCTTTGAGCACTGTCACGTCTTTGCGGGAAGGGTAAGCAAACTTTACGTGACGGAAAGAAATGTCGCCCGCAATGTGAGGCATGGGCAATGAGGCTTGGCTGGTATCAATTTCCGACTCCTCCTGCAATATTTCCCGGATTCTTTCCGATGCTCCAATCGTACGCTGAAGTTGTGCATAGATATCACCCATTCCTCCCACGGCGCCGCCAATAAATGCGGTGTATATAATGAAGGCCGTTAATTCGCCCTGAGTAATTAACTTTTGTTGCACTAGACCGGCTCCGTACCATAGCACGGCTACAATACCGCCGAAAAGTGCGAAGATGATAAAGGAAATGAAGGCTCCCCGAAATTTAGCTGCCTTCAAAGCGTTCGTAATGACTTCTTGCAAAGCCGAAGAATATCGTCCTATTTCCAGCCTTTCATTCGTAAAGGCCTTTACTATAGTAATGGATTGCAGCGTTTCTTCTACCACCACATTGGCATTGGCCAAGGCATCCTGCGCCTTTTTGGATAGGGTACGAATGAACCGCCCAAACACCAATGCTGAAATCACCAGTACCGGAAAAGTAGCCAGCATGAAAAGGGTGAGTTGTGGCGAGTAAAACATAATGATGATCGTGCCTAAGACCAGGGTCGCGATTTGACGAAAAAATTCCGCCAACGTAGTAGACAATACATCCTGTAATTGCGAAATGTCCGAAGTCAGACGGCTGGTCAGCTCCCCTACCCGGCGTTGCTCGAAGAATACCGTAGGCAGGGTCACAATTTTGGCATACAGTGTCGTACGTAAATCGGCCATGGCTCTTTCACTTACCTGAGAAAAGAAGTATACTCGAAAGAAGGAAAAAATGGCTTGCAATACCAGAATGCCAATAATACCAAACGTAATCTGGTTGATAGTGTAGTCCAAATTCCCATTTGCTGAATCTACCACTTTGCCTAAAAGCAAGGGAATACTGAGCGAAGTGCTAGAGGAAAAAATGAGCAGAACAAGTCCAATAATAAAGGATACTCGATAAGGCAATACGAACTTGAAAATCTTTAAGGCTTCCCGTAATCCTTCTTTCGTTACTTTCTTCTTGTCAATCTCCTCAGTTTCTGCTCCGAAGCCACCTCGTTTTTTTGCCATTTCTGTAAGGGTATGAGTCTAAAGTTGATGAGTCAATACTATTTTTTTGCTCTTTGAGCCAATTAACTTCCAAAAGCTATCTTCATGAATGACGATCAAAACCAAGGCTTATTGTAGCACTTCAGTGTCTTTAATCTAATCAATCATATACATCGCCTCCATCCGCATATCCTCACATCAGCACATCAACCTACTTTCCTTTGTATTTCGATTCTGCGAAAATGAGTTTGGCATCTTTCGTTTTCATCAGATCGGGAAGTTTTATTTCCGGGTGGCGTAGGCGATACTCCCTCACAATCTTCCAGCCCAACCACCGACCGATGCCACCAGGGCACGACTGACTGATTTCTGCCGTATAAGGCCGTTCGCCCGTGTATTTGGTTTTTAGCGCAGTAGTGGTCTCATATAACAGCTTTTTTTCTATGAAATGCGCCCAGACTACGGCCTGGTTGTCTTCCGTATCGGTGAGTTGTATGTCTGAATAACCAATAATCAGGCTGTCGGGCGTGTCGGGCATCATGTTTTGGGTGAATTCATACGCCTTACCGTAAAAAAGCATATCGGCTAGTAAGGTACGATCCAGCGCATCAATGACATTGTACTGCTGCGAAAGCAAGGAGAGGGCCGACGGTACTAAGTATTCGGGACGGTAGCGCTTCAGGATATAGTTGGGGCCATCGGGCCGGTATTTTCCTTTATCGCCCAGGTAATAGTCCAGTCCAATGACAATCAAGCTGTCGGACACGAACAGGTCGCTACCGAAGCCAGTGACAAGGGTATAAATTTCCGGGGCTTTAAATTGGGGATAGTAGTATTTCACGTGTTTAAACGCTTCTGAAAATTCCTTTTCCAGTCCACTCAGGTCGGCAAAAACGGTTTGGGTTTGCTGGTAAAGGGTGTCCAGGTTATGGTCGGTAACCATGGTATGAAGTCGGCTTACTATAATGGAATCGTGCGGGTATTGAGAAGCTTGCAGGAAGTTTTCCTTGAAAAGTGGATTGTTTTTTAGAAAAGCATTGATCTCTTCTTTGGTCTGAAGCTTGAAAAGTTCCTGTTCCAAACGTCTGATTTTTACATTCATTGAAATGTCAGAAACATCGGGATGATGCGCTGAATCGCTGGTACAACTGTAGAATAAGCTAATTAGGGTAAGAAAACTTAAAAGACGTTTCATCGTACTCATGTGAAATGTTCAAAACTGTATTAAGCACCCGCAAAAATATGAAAAAGATTACACTACTCGTTTGGCTAGTATCCGCCACTCAATTTGGATTTGCTCAACAGAGTCCTGCCCAACAGAGTACAGATAGCACTTCTACTATTTCTACTACTACTGTTTCTACTGTCAAAGTCCAGCCTAGTCCGCCTGCTGCAGAGTCTAGTACCGTAAAACTAGGTTTACGCCTTGCACCAGCCATTACCTTCAATTCAGCACAAGATGAGGAGATTGGGAGAAATATCACAAACAATGGCGCTGACGTTCGCTTGAGTGGCGGGCTGATAGCAGACTTCTTTTTGTCCGAAACATATGCTTTCAGTACTGGTCTTTGGTATACTATCAAGCGCTCATCATTCAAAGACGTTCCTTTTCCTCCTTCTCAAACATCTACTACTTTGGTGGGCAAAAGCGAATATAATTTGCAGTATCTTCAGATTCCCATCAGCTTAAAGCTATTTACCAATGAAATAAGTACTGATACCCGCATCTATTTCCAGGTGGGTGGCACCTGCGACGTGAAACTAGCGGAACGGGCACTGGATAAAAACGCCAATGCGCTCTACTTACGCTCGCAGGCGCAGGGAACCAAGGCATATAAACCGGTTGATGTTAGCTTATTGCTGGGGATGGGAGTCGAATTCCGACTGAGTGAACACAACTACCTTTTTGGCGGTCTCACGTATAACCGGGGAGTAATCAACGCTATCAGAGGTAGTTTAAAAGATGATTTTAACGACGATTTTACCAATAAACTCAAAACAGTTAATAGCCTTTTAGCCTTAGAAGTGGGTATAAAATTCTAGTAATAGCCTTTTTCTTACTGAAATCCCTTTATGCTGATGTATAAAGGGATTTTTATTTGCCCTACATTTGCCCCGAACCAATCAAAAAACACCCGAATGAAAAAAGCAATACTCCTAATCGGATTCTTTACAGTGTCTGTACTCGGTTTTGCCCAGGATAAAAAGGTAAACCTAGGCATTCGTACCGCAATCAACCTTGGGTCTAATAATGCAGAAGGCGAAAATTATAGTAAAAACGGTTCTGGCATGCGCCTTAGTGGCGGGTTGATCGTAGATTTCAATCTGTCTGACAACTATGCTATTAGCACTGGCGTGTTGTATACTATTAAGCGGGCTGGCTTTAAAAGAACGCTTCCTAATAATACTACGCAATCAAGTGTATATAACCTGCAAGTGCTCCAACTCCCCATTAGCCTGAAATTATTTACAAGTGAAGTAGCCACCGATACCCGACTGTACTTTCAGGTAGGTAGCACTGTAGACATCAAACTGGCCGAAGTGCCATTAGACAAGGCTACTAATTTCCTATTTAATGAAACAAAAGGATCAGTATACAAACCGGTGGGTGTTGGGCTGCTACTGGGCGCAGGGGTTGAAATGAGGCTTTCTGACGCAAACAGTGTTTTCTTTGGGCTTAACTACAACCGAGGCTTAATCAATGCCACAGGTTCGGCGGCTTTTAATGTCGATGGTAGCAAATTTTACGATCAGGTAAGTTCGAGACTTAATTTATTTGGCCTAGAAGCGGGATTGAAATTCTAACCCACTGCTGATGCACTATTGCAGAAAACCAGGCTGTGTTATCAATAGCCTGGTTTTCTTTTGTTTACGCCAAAAAGCTTATGCCTTTACTTTCCTACCTCTTTCAACATGCGGTAAGACATGTAGCTTAGCATGGCCAGCACCAAACCCATGGCAATCCAGATAAACCACGGGCTGGTAAATATAGTTGGCGTGGCCGAGCTGCCAGTTGAGGTACTAACCCTAGTGATAACAGGAACGCCTGCCGCTGCTTTGACGTGTATCGTAGGCAGATTGGCGGGGATTTTATCCTGGAAATAAGGCAAATCGTAAGCAGGGAGCCCTACAGTAGCGTTGGAAAATTCCAGGTGATACGCTTTCTCCTGCTTCAATTCTGCAATCAGGTAGGTATGCAACTGGTATGCTTTCAGTCCGCCGATGGTCAATGGAGGACTGTCTTCGTTGTCAATAATCAGATAAAAATCTTTTGCCTTTAAGCCTGATAACTGGAACGTATTTTCTGCTGATGCGCTGATTTCTATCGTACTTACCGATTCGTATATTCGTGCCCGTTCTCCTCTTCTCCCTTTGCGCCACTTGGCTAGACTCACACTGGCCGTACGTCGATAGTGGGCAGGCGCTTTTATATCCAACACCAGCTTATCTATGTGGGCCACATTTTTCAACGAAAGGTGGATATAGCTCTGCCGAACGGCATGGCTGTCTAACTGGGTAAACGATACTCCAGGGATGGTGGCGTATTTACCATTCTCCGCCTGAATATCGTAATAACCCACCCGCAGAATATTGATGGGCGCACTCAGCGAATCATTGATTTCCAGTTGGTAGTATTCATAGTCGCTGAGCGGGAAGTCGAGTAATTTCACCTCGGCGGTGGCGGCCTGGTTGTACATCGCCTCTAGGGTATACGCCTCCTCAATCACGTACCAGCTTTTGGCGTCGTTGCTCCCGCTGAGCCTGGCCTTTTTACGCACATTCGCGTTTTTGATCACCAGACTCAAGTTATTAATCGGGCTTTTGGCCGGATTGCGCAGCACCAACGTCGTCGAAACCTTGGGCGTGCTTACCTTACTCACGACTTCGTACGCCCGAAATAGCTTTGTGTTTTGTACTGGATGTTCCCTTTTCAACAAATAAGGAATTTCCTGCCGCTGCTCATCGTAAAGCCGGATATCTGACAGTTGGGTATTGAGTTGGCCCAGCACCTCAGGAGGCAAGATTATTCGGTAAAAGCTATCCTTCGCCACTGGTTCTAGGGCAGCCCGGTATTGAAAGGTTTGTCCTTCACTTGGGTTAGCCAGCAGTAAAAGCAAGCCTATTACCCCCAAAAATCGCTTCATAAGCAGGTATTAGTCATTAGCGGTTAGTTTTATATGCGAATACACTTAGCTTTCATCCAAGATCTGTTTTCTTATTTTCTGATACATAAAAGAGATAATCAGTAGAATGACGCTCAATGAGATGAAGGCTGCAATTTTACCGCCTTCCGAAATACCGCGAATATCGTAGGCGAACAGCTTTATCAGGGTAAGGGTAAATAAGCTGAGGGAAAGAATGCGCAGATTTTTGTTCTTCTGATTCAGCCCTAGCCACATAAATACGAAGGCGCAAATGCCCCACAGAATGGGCAAGCCGACTTTGTTGGTTTGCGTAATTACGTAGTCAAAGCGTAGATCTGCCGCCAGTTGCTGAGCCGGATTTCGCAAGAAGGTAGCCGCATCGGCGAACGAGAAATTGAAGTAGATAACATGGAAAAACAGCTCCGAACTAGCCACCCACACAACCACCAGGCACAGAAACCAAGTCCAAATTTGATTCGTTCTCGGGATAAAAAGGCTAAGCAAGGCTTTAGTCTGGTTAATGAACACCAAGATAATGATGACCAACGCGACACTCACATAGTGGAACGGGAAGCCAACAAAGGTCGGTTCGCCGCTCAGGAAGTGTTCGCGCAATAGCTGCATGGTAGCGGGATTGAAAAAGAAGATATAACCAAAAATACCCACGATACTTAGCACCACCGCACCAATCGAAATCGTCAGCAAGCCCTGGCGCTTGGCCAATACCAGCAGCCCCACCAGGAACAGCAGATTATAGCTGCCCATCACAATGGTGCGGCTAGGACTGAAGCCAATGTAGGTAATAAGCTGGTAATTTAACTCCAGCGCAAAAGCCAAGTAAATACTTATGCCTGCTACATAGCTTACTATCTGGCGATAAGTGCTGACCTCTAATTTTCCCAGCCAGAAATTGAATGGTTGTTCCTGCTTACGAAGCAATTGCAGCGAGACCAACAAGCTGACCACGGAAATGAAGCTGGTAATAAAACCTTTGTTCAACAGAACGGCTAATGGATTATCTAGCGCATTGTTATTATACACATTTCCCCAGTCCATCAGCAGGCTAACCAGCATCAGGCCAGTAACCACGACCGAACCTTTGGCCACCAGCGTCAAGCCCGACTTTTGGGAAAACCACAGCAGCAATACGGCTTCCAGTGCCCAGAACATAGTAATGTGGTTGCCCTCCAACTGCACCGGTACTGCCAGGCTGACGAAGGTAATAACCAGGCCAATCAGCAGATAAATCAGGTTACGATCCACGGTTTCGCGCTTGTATAGGTTGATTGCAAACGCACAATTGAGTACCGCCACTGCTACGGTAAATATGCCCTGGTAAGCGCCATGGTTAATATTGGCCAGAATGAGCATTCCAGCCGCATAATAGAAAGCCGTATTGCTTAGCAACAAGCTGATTTCCAAGGCAGAGAACTTTGCTTTTTCTTTTATATTATAAAGAATGTTCATCGCAAAAAACACCAGGTAAAACAGTGTTCCGAACACCAAAGCCCCGATATAAGGCGCATTCGGTTGTCCAATAACTTTGGTAGAAAGCCAGCCACCATACAGCAGCACCGTAAAGCCATACGCAATCAAATGCACGATATTCCACTTCTTAAAATACGTTAAGGCCAACATGCCCACGTTCAGAATCAGCACGTAGGTAAACAATACCTGATAATTGCCTTGGCCCGTACTAACCATAAACGGCGTAGCAAATCCACCAATCAGCGACACTACCGCCAGTTCGACGCGGTTGTAGGATAGCGCCAAGACGATAGAAAAGCCCGTGATAACGACCATAATAATGAATGCTGCCGTCTGGGTGAATATATGGTATTGGTGGAAAGCAATGGCAATAGTAAAGTAGAGCACCGACAACCCGCCACCCACCAGCACGGAGCTGAAAGCGCTGAAGGAATTCCGCAGCCGATGTGCCAGCCCAATCAGGATGCCGCCCGCCAGTATACCAATGCCTACCCGGCCAATCTCGTTGATCCAATCCTGGTCGATGGCGAATTTGACGAAGTAACCAATACCCAGCACCAGAATGGCAATCCCGATTTTATTAATCAGGTTTTCGCCAATGAATTTCTCCATGTCGGGATTATTCTGTAAAAACTTTTCCCAGAAAGAAGAACCAGCATCTACCGGAACGGGCGGGCGGGTACGTGACCGTTCTGGCGCTGGTGGCCGGGTAGTGGCTGCCGCTGCATATACTTCCTGTAGTTCTGGTACTGGCGGCTGTATGGGAGATTCTTCGGCTGGCACTGGCGACGTAAGTGGCTCCAAAACAGGCGGTAATAACTCTTCTCGTAAGGTGGGCAAGGGTGCTTCTTCGGGCACTATAGATTCCGGCTTATTCCAGCGATACTTCGTTTCTGGTGCTTCAGCGGGTTTGGCGTCCTCGACGGTTGGCGTTTCCGGCTTTGACTTGGCGGTAGTTGTTGCGCTGGCTTGTGCCTGAAAGTTTTTTAATTCGGCTCGGAGTTGCTGCACTTCCTTGCGCAAATCGGCTATCCCATTTTTGACTAATTGCTTGTTATCGCCAATTCTGTTGATTATCAAGACGGCCAGCGCCATCAGAATAATAAGTAAAAATATTTCCATAAGAGGCAAAACAATTTAGTTGGTTGTATCCTATGCAGGCTTTACCGCTGCATTCGGGTAACGATATACGGTAAATTCGGTGTCGAAAGTAGGGTGTATCGCTATGTAAATAAAATTTCGTAGAATCGCAGTTCGCTACTGTTTTTCTATTCAAAAAACCATCCAACAATCATGAAAAGAAATAATAACAAGATCGCAATAGGGAGGTTGCTGCTAACGCTCTGCATGCTATCCTTTGCCCAAGTCTTGCCCCTACAAGCCGCTATTACTCTTGAAATACCCAAAGCAAGCCAGCAATATTACGAATTAAGAGTATATCACCTCAAGTCCGCAGAGCAAAAGAAAGTGGTGGAAGATTACCTGCGCACGGCCGCCATTCCGGCACTGAACAAATTAGGAATATCACCCATCGGCGTATTCGACAAACCCGACCAGAAAGATGGCTTACAACTATATGTATTCATCCCTTACAAATCGTTGGAGCAGTTTACCCAAACGCCTGCTAAGCTCCTGGCAGATGCTACGTACCAAACGGCTGCCGCTCCTTACCTGAATGCAGTACATACCGAACCGGCGTATGAGCGCATCGAAAGCACACTAATGAAGGCTTTCAAAGATATGCCTGCCCTCAAAGTGCCTACGACTACTGTACCCAAAAAGCAACGCGTGTACGAATACCGCAGCTACGAAAGCTTCAGCGAAAAGTCTGGCCTGAAAAAGATTGAAATGTTTAACGAGGGCGGAGAAATTAAAATCTTCGACAAGCTTGGCTTCAATGCCGTTTTCTATGCGCAGGCCATCACTGGCTCGCAATTGCCCAATCTAGCCTACATGACTACTTTCGACAGCCAAGAATCGAAGGATCAGCATTGGGCTGCTTTTGGTAACGACCCGGATTGGAAACGAATTAGTGCCCTGCCCGAATACCAAAACACCGTTTCCAAAGCCCATATCCATTTGCTCACGCCCACCGACTACTCTCAGATTTAGGTAGCCGTTAAGAAAGACAATCAAGCGTTGAATAAGCAAGGCCGGAATCATTTCCCGGCCTTTGCTGCTTTTACCGCCCAGCATTCTTGCTCCAAATAGCCTATTTTTGTGGGATGCAATGCCATTAAAACTACCGCAGTACGGCCTCTCACAGCCTTTGCAATCCAGGCATCACATTTGAAAACAAAAGGGACTCGAACCAGCCAACGCAATGAATTACCATCCGAATGAATATGTCTTCGAGAATTTCACCTTTTCGGCCTTAACCAATGGCCTTATTCTAAAGCACAGTTCAGGGCAAGTGGAAAGTGGCTCAAGACTTGACATTCATCCCCAATCAATTGAGATCAACCGGGGCTCTTTTACCCATGCCTCCACTACGTTGAGGTTCCCAACCGTGGTCGTTCAGCACAAAGAACAAGCGCTGGTACTGGCTTGTGGATGCCAGGCTCCGAAAGACAAATTATGCGACCACCAGACCCAAGTACTGTATGCGCTTATGAATCGCGAAGAAATACGGGTGTTCTTTGATGACAAGCTGCGTCACGAAAAACTCAAATCGCTGGCTATAGATTATGGCCTGGAAAATGAAGCCAACCTCGACGATTATTTTCAACTGGCCTACGTGAACCGATCGCTTGAAATCAAGCCAAAACTACCGGAGCTTTTTGCCTTGAACGAAGCGAGCATGAGCTATTTGGAGACTAATTTGATTCCTGCCCAAGGTTTTCAACTGCCTCAAACGATTGGCCAGGATGGCAACAGCAAGATGATCGTGGTCATAGGGCAGCACAAATTTTATAACCACTTGTATATCGAGCTTTTGGAGGCGCAAGCGACGCAGGGAGGAAAAATAAAAAACCCACTAAAACCCATTCCTCCGTTGGATTTGATCTGGGGTACGGAAAAGAATGAGGAACTGAAATTCTATACTGCCATTTCCAAATTTCAGAACAATTACAGCGC
>JAZKGK010000080.1:0-23561 GCA_040385915.1 Bacteroidota bacterium | reverse complement strand
CCTACATCAAACTTCGGAATGCCCGTGCGGCGGTTATTATAAAATGCTTCCCAACCAGAATTCTGAAAAAAGGCAATGTACTTCTGCGTTAGAATCTGCTTCAAACCATCCGCATTACTTCCGGCATATTTAACCATCGGTTGGTCGTAATAGGTAGCGAAAGCAAAGTTGATTGTAATCTTGTCATATTCGCCAAGGGCGCCATCTTTCTTCAGAATGAAAAATACGTCATTATCACCTTCCTTAATTCCATGGAAACTCTGAGAAGCCTGAATACCTTTTTTGTAAAACTCCTCGGCACTGCCCGTAGCCCAACCCCGGTGAATCCCTTCGGCAATATTGAAGCAGAGTTCAGCATAACCAATCTGAATCGTTGGCTCGCCTGTGAAACTACCATAGTAGCGAAGGCGGTTTATTAATGAATATTGGCCCTTTTGCACCTTCGTAGTCATGTCATCCAGGCTTTCATCTGAAGGAGCACCCACAAAGGCATTGTGATCAACCGGACTTAAGCCGTCTGCTACTTTGGCGGGTGCAGGCTCAGCAAATACAAAGAGGCGGGGATCTTTCAGTTCGCGCAGGGGAGTCAACAAAGCGGCAGTCATATTGTTACGCAAGGCCGTTTTGCCATACTCACCTGGGTTAAATGGGTATTTGTTCACCGACGTATTATAGTTGTACTGCACGTTGTCTGCCAAGCCAGTCATTACCGGATATTTAGTGGCATTGCCAATTGTTTCGGCAAATTTTTGCTTGATGTTTAAATCTGCCTCGCCTTCCTTTTTGCTAAGGCTGATCAATACCCGCAACTTATAGGTATTGACCACTTTTTGCCATTTTTTCAAATTTCCATTTAGGTATATATCTCCTTTCACGGTAGTCGTTCCGGATGCTATGAGAGCCGTTAATTCATTGTTCGACTCTTCAAGCCACGTCAATACTTGTGCGTACACTTCTTTTTGCGTATTGTATTTGGGGGTGGTATTGTCTAAGCCTTTCAAGGCCTCCGTCATGGGTATATCGCCCACACGCTGAGTCATGTTAGTAAAAAAATAGGCGCGGAAAAATTTACCCAAGGCTGCATACGTTTTGGCCTCCTCTGGAGTAGCTTTCTTGGCTTCTTCCTCCATTTTTACCACATTTTTTAATGTTCCATACTGAGTCTTCGCATTAGTTGTGGTGCTATATCGGTAATCGCTGGTAGTCCAGGTATATTCCTGGTGGTCGAAATAGTAATAATTGCTGGCCCAAAACTGGTTATAGCGTTGGGCACTATTCCACGAAGCTTCAAACATATCATTCAGAATACCATTGAATACCAACGATGGCGGAACGCTGGAGGGCTTGTTAGGGTTCTTCTCTAACTCTTCAAAATTGTCATTGCAACTGCTGGCAAACAATACTGACAAAACAGCCAGCAGAACCAGTAAAGGTTTGAATATAAGGGCTTTCATAGGTTTACAAGTTTAGTTTCGGAATGCCGGATGACTGCTCTTTTATTCAAAAGGTTTGGAGCAAGCCATCCGGCATTGGCCATGACTGAGTTAGAAAGTTAAATTCAGGTTAATTCCGTACCGGCGGGTTGTAGGCGTTTGCAGCGTAGAGTAATTTTTGTCGGCATACTGATCAATGTCAACATCTTTCTCTTTAGCAAAGTACAGCAGGTTTCTGCCCACCAGGGTAATACTGGCGCT
The DNA here is from genome assembly GCA_040385915.1 of Bacteroidota bacterium. Taxonomy (GTDB): domain Bacteria; phylum Bacteroidota; class Bacteroidia; order Cytophagales; family ES-bin-26; genus ES-bin-26. Next base: position 21,867 of record JAZKGK010000080.1, on the reverse strand, counting down.
CCGAATAAAGCTCTTACCTAGCAGCTTCGCTGGAATGCTATACCCAATGGTTACTTCCCGCAACTTCGCGTAACTCTTGCTTATCAGGTTGCCTTCGTCGGTGGAATAATAGGTACTGATATAATCCTGCAAGAAAGTAGCGGTGGTATTGGGTTTAAAACTCAATTCGCCATAGTTGGTAATCTGGCCGGTCTGGTCATCGTACTTAATTGCTCCATTAGCAATAGATACCCCTTCACCTACATAAGTCTTAGTGAGTCTTGTATCTTTCTCACGAACTTCACCCGCCACGCCTTCTATAGTCGCAATATGACGACCGCCACGGAAGGTTTGCTTTTTGATGTAATCGACCATCACCCCACCTACGCGACCATCGAACTGGAAGCTAAAGCTAAAATCCTTATACCGAAAGCGGTTATTGATACCCCATACCCAGTCAGGATTGAAGTTGCCCAGGAATTGTCCCCGAGGTAAACGAATAGGACGACCGCTGGCATCGTTAATAATCTGACCATCCTGGGTACGGGCAAAGGCCTGTGAATAATATCCATCCACACGGCTACCTACACCATAGTAAGTATCCAATAAACCATTGGCGCTGCTTTTAGGAATTTCTGTATACACATCTTTATAAGTCGACCAGTTGACGAGTACATCCCAGGAAAACCCGCTGGTGGTACGGATAGGATTGCCCGAAAGCGTTATTTCCCAGCCCTTTTTGCGGGTATTAACTTCGTTTTTTATCGCCTTAGTATACCCAGAAGCATCGGAAATAGGAGAAAGGAAAATTTGAGGACCGTCGTCATACACGAAGTAATTCACATCCAATCCTAAGCGATTTTGTAAAAAGCGGATATCCACACCCCCTTCATAATTAGTCCGGCTAAAAGGCTTCAAATCAGGGTTGTCAATGGTATTGGTAAAATAGGCGGCTACCTGATTATTGTATAACAAAGGTGTATCATAAACAGCACTGTTTTTATAGATGGGTCCTTCGTATGAAGACTCGTACTGAGCGCCATACCCCAATGGATACGCAGCACCCGGTCTAACCCCAATAGTTTTCTCTGTTAAACCGCCCTTTACATTGGCATAAGAGCCGCGCAGCTTCAGGAAAGATATAACAGTTGGCAGCTTAATTACGTCCGACAGCACTGCACTCAGCGAAACCGAAGGATAGAAGAAGGAATTATTATTTGTTCTTAACGTTGACAGCTTATCCTGACGACCGGTGAGAGACAAGGTCAGGAAATTACGGAAAGAAACATCCATCAAACCATAAACACCAACAACGGTCATCGGTGCAGTGAAGTTGGTAGCCGTAATGGGGTCACGGGAATTGCCAAAGTTGTAACCGGAAGGGTTCAGCGAAGACGCGGGTACATTGAGGTAGTTGGTAGACACATAGCTGGAATTATAGCTAAAGTTACGGTAGGCTGCTCCTAAAGAAGCCTTTACATTCCAATCAGTCGAGATGTTTTTATTGTAATTCAGCAACACATCGGTGTTCGTCTCCATCAGGTTACGCTTGTCTTCGCGGTAATCGCCCTTGGCTTCTTCGCGGCCATATACCGTAGCCGATTGTGGAAACTTCTCCGTCCTAATCATGTCGTAGGTGGTGGCTTGCGTACGAACGGCTAAGTCCAGGTTGTCATTAAACTTGTACTTGAGCGAGGCATACCCATAAATATCGTTCTTGTAGTGCCCTCTCAGCCATTCTTTGGTAAGGAAATGAGGATTGTTGTAACGGGTATACTCCTCATACATCTGCTGAATACCTTCCTTACCAGGTTGCCAGTAATTTTTCATGTCGTCCACATTCCAATCCGCGCCACCCCAAATGGTCATGTTATAAATCATACTGTTGGGGCCATATTGTACGTCGGGTATGTTGGGCGTATACTGGCGGTTGTAATTGATGTTGGACTCGAACCGCAGTTTAGAGGAGAAGTTGAAACCAGCCGAAAGATTAAAGTTGGTAATGGTCAACTGTGTGTTAGGAACGATCCCTTTTTGATGCGTATTAGAAACCGAGAAACGCAGGTCGTACTTGTCATTGCTGGAAGAAACGGCAATGTTGTTGGTCGAAAGAATGCCAGTCCGGAGAAAGCGCTGCAAATTGTCCTTGCCACGGGCTGTCCAAGGAGTTCCCAGGCGCACGCCATCCACTACCGGACTATCATATTGGGGAATGAGTTGTCCTTCAAATTTAGGTCCCCAAACGTCGTAATCGGCATCATTAAGCCCGCCCCCTTTTCCATCGCCAAAGGCATATTTCCCGTGGTCACCAGGGCCGTATAGGTCTTGTACTTTAGGAATGGCAATAAAACCATTATCAAATTGGGTAGTGGAATTGAATTCTACCGCAAAACCGCGCTTGTCTTTCGAGCCACGCTTGGTGGTGATCATGATGACACCAAACTGTCCGCGGTAGCCATATAAAGCCGAAGCTGAAGGGCCTTTGAGCACAGTATATGTCTCAATGTCATCGGCACTGATATTCCAGGTATCGGAGTTGATGGGTACGCCATCTACCACAAAAAGCGGGGCATTTCCACGGAGCAATAAGGTGGGTGGCCCCAGCAATTCAGCCGATGGAGCTACGGTTAAGCCTGCCACTTTGCCGACCAGCGTATTTAATACGTTCGGTTCGCGCGCTTTTACCAAGTCAGCTCCTTTCACTTCCTGGGTAGCATACCCTACTTTGGCTTTGTCTTTCTGGATACCCAAAGCCGTCACCACTATTTCATTCAATTGCTTGGTATCTACGACCAAGGTCGGATTGAGAATGGTCTGATTGCCTACCCGAACTTCCTGGGTTGCAAAACCAATGAAGGAAAACACCAGGATTGCCTCTTCCGAAGTCACCGTAATTGTATAGCTTCCATTCAGGTCGGTAGTCGTTCCATTGGTGGTTCCTTTCACCAGCACATTCGCCCCCGGTATAGCCGAAGCATCGTCTGCACCCGTCACTTTTCCTTGTACAGTCCGATCTTGGGCAAAGCCCTGGCCTATACACATACATAAAAGAAGCAAGCCATAGCAAAACTGAGAAAGCCTGCTTACTCGCCCATTCCATTGGATAGAGATTCTTTTCATAATTTGTTTTTTAGATGTATACTTTTCAGGCAAAGGCACTGTGATACAGCATACTGCATATGCTCATGAGATAGAACGATTGGGTTCATCAATCATTCCACAAAGATTGAATTGCAATTTTACAGGCTAATGAAGAGGAGATTAAGAATGTATTAAATGTTTACAGATTATGCCAAAAATGTTTAACATATGTTAACATTCATTTAATTCGTAAACAATTTTCTCAGCCGTGGGGCGACCGGAATAGATTGAAAGAGAAGGAAACTGCGCTATAGAACAGCCGAGCCAGTGGAAATTACTTTAGGATAGCTCCGTGGAGGTAGATAGGTGTATTTTCCTTTCCTGAGTAACGTAAAACAGGAACGCTGCCAGGGCAGTAAAGGCCGCCATACCCGCTAGTGCCAGAAAAGCATGATTCCAGCCGGATCTTTCGGCTAGTAAGCCTGTGCTCCAAAGCGCTAGCGTACCACCCATATACCCTACTGAATCGACCAGCCCTGCTGCGGTAGCCGATCCTTTCCGTCCGCCCGCATCTAGCGACATGGCACCCGCCAGAAAAGAATACGGCCCCAGTAAAAACAAGCCGACCAGCGAAATTAATACCAGCGAAAGCATTTTTCCCGCTATACCAAAGCCCATCAGGAAAAGCACGCCTGTCAGGGCTAGCGCGGAGAGCAACAGAATAAGGCCACGTTGGCCCTTGAATAGTGTATCAGAAAGATAGCCCGCGCCCAGTATGGAAATCATTCCAAAGAGGGGAAACAAGGCGCTCAGTTGCGCGGCCTCTCCTTGGCCGACCTGGCTCGCTTCGTACAAATAGGTAGGCATCCAGAAATTGAAAGCCTCCCGAACGGCCGTAAACCCAAAAGACATGAGCAGCATTAACAGAAAGGAAAAACTTCGCAGATAAGGCCGGAGCAAGGCGCCGATGCTTTCCGATGGAGCCGGAGCTACGGGATTGACATCTTTAAACAGGTTATTAGGATTCAGTTCGGGCGCTTCCAAGCCCAGGCTTTCCGGATTATCCTTTAAGACAGCTATTTGTACCAGGGCAATAACGGCTAGGATAAGGGCTGCGATAAAGAAGATTGCCCGCCAACCTATATGAAAGTGAAGCAACTGCCCCAGTACTAGCTTGGCCAAAATATCTCCAAACAGGTAACTCAGGCTTAGCCAACCCATCACTTTGCCATAAGATTTGTAAGAGAACCAGTTCACTGTCGTCTTCACCAGCCCACCCCAACCCATGGACTGAATCATTCGGTTGGCAGCCCAAGCTACCCAAAACACGGCCACACGCCAACTCAAGCCAAAAAGCAACGTAGCCACTACTGAACCGAGCATGCCCAAGATAAAAATCTTCTTACCACCTACCAAATCGCCCATTACGCCGTTGATGGCTTTGCCTACCGAATAGCATACCAGCCCCAAAGAAGCTATTTGCCCTATAACGGCCTTGTTCATTCCCTGAGAGGCAAACTCCTCGATTAGCAGGGGCGTCACGATAGACAGGTTAGACCGACAAATATAATAGCCACTATATCCGGCAAACAGGCTCACAGCCGTAGTCATTTGCCACCGAAGCATCCGATTGGTCTTCAAGAGGATTGAAAAAAGGATAGCGTAAATAATAGCAGGTACAAAGTCAGTACCCATTCGCAAAGAACCGAAACGGCAGGGACAAAAGAATTATGTAAACATCATGAATCCGTTACTTTTCGTTACGACGCTAGTGGTGTTTCTCCAGTACGGTTGCTAGGTTAGATTCTATCCCGTTTTGTCGAGACACCCAACCCATCTTTGGCGGCACAGCCAGCAACCAGGTTACCATAATGGCGGGTGTCAGCTAAGTAATCGTATTTGTCCACGTTGCCTGACTGGTTAAACATCCGGACAGCGACCACATCATAAGCCGGGATAACCAGACAGGTACAACCCGAAACGCCTGCTATTTGGTAGGAACCTGCCGGCACTTTTTCACCGATGATGTTCTGAGGAAAATCGGATTGCATCCACCAAAGAAAGCTATAGCGAGGGTATTTGTTTGGCAATTTTTTCAATACTATCTCCTCCGTGAGTCGGGTAAAAAGAGCGGACGGGAGTACTTGCTGGCCAATCTCGCCTTTGGTTAGGTGCAAGTATCCCCAGAAAGCCAATTCACGCGTAGAAACAAACAGATTGCTGCGGTCTCCCCGATCGCTGGCATAGATGGCTGGTTGTACCAAATCTTCCGTAGACTTTATCCGCCAACCCGTTTCTGACAAACCCATGGGTACAAAGACTTCTGAGGTTAGAAACTCGGCTACTGACTTGCCCGAAAGCTTTTCTACTAGCTGGGTAAGTAAAGCAATGCCTGCCTTGTTATAGCGCCAGCTGGTTCCTGGCTCACATACTTGCTCCAACTGCCCAATCTTTAAAGTTAAGCCGTGGGTATGGGTTAACAAGTGCCGAAGCTGAACCCCTGCTAGTACGCCAGCCGGAAATTCTGGAAAATACTGGCTGATCTTGTCCTTCACTCCCTTCAACTTTCCTTGCTCGATCAGGATTCCGATAGCCATAGCCAAATAAGTCTTTCGGACAGAAGACACATTGAACTGAGAACTGGCAGATACTTTTCTTAACGTATTGGCCTGGTGGATACCAGCATACCATTCGTGGACTATCTTGCCTCGCTCAATCACCATCAAGGCACCACCCGTGGCTCCGCTTTGCTCCAATACCTTTTTGGCGTAGGGGTTAAGTAGCTGGTAACGTTCATTTAATTGATATTCCAGTTGCATATAGGCCAAGGTTTAAGTCATTAAGTATGTAGCTACGTTTGGTTTCAAGCCTCACTCGCCCAAAAGCTCTTTTCACTGAGAATTGCTTGCGGAAGGTTGATAAAATGCCCAGTCTGATAGCGGGCTCTGAGTCCAGGTAGTTACTGTATATTGGAAATGTGTTGGGACATTTCCATAAAAAGGAAGAATTACATAGTTGAGCAAACGTACTATTCAAATGTTAGCCTTTTGCTTGGCTAATATTAAAGTTAGGTTTAGGCGTCAAACGCCAAAGCCTATATACAATTAAACTACTGGTTTAAATCGGTTTAGAAAGTCGCCTTTTTTACGGGTAGAGATATATAATATAGTGCTGTCTACCATCTTTACATAATTCTCGCGGCTATTAAATAACTCTATCAGTTTTAGATTAATCATGTATTTATGATGAATTCTATGAAAGAAAAAGCTTTCTAACAATTCTTCATACTCAGCCAATGAGCGGCAAACGATCTGCGACTTTTTATTGGTAAAATGGAATTGGGTATAGTTATTATGTGCTTCTACGTAAATGATATCTTCTATTTTAACAAAAACATACCCTTCTTGGGTAGGAATCATGAGTTTATCCAGCGTCTGTTGTTGGGTATACTCTTGTTTGAAAACCTCATAATTTGATTTGGTAAAGGGCTTGAATTTTGACTGCACTTTTTGCACGGCTTCCTGTAGTTCCTCAATATCAATCGGTTTCAATAAATAATCGATAGCAGCCATGCGAAATGCTTTTACGGCATATTGATGGTAAGCTGTGGTAAAAATGATGTCAAAATTAATTTCATCAAAACTATCCAGCAGATCTAGCCCGCTCCCTCCTGGCATTTGAATATCTAAAAAAACGACTTGTGGTTTATATTGCTCAATGGCTTCCTTGGCGGTTTCGGCAGAATCGGCTACCGCTACTACCTTAATGGCCGAGCAATATTTTTGAATCAGCAATCGTAATGTCTCTCGACTGGGATGCTCATCATCGACAATAACGCTAGTAATAACTTTCTTCATGTTAAGTAGTTAGGTTATAATGAACGACTGGAAACTGATTGCTGGACAAAAGAGGTGGTTAATAAAATAAAAAGCAAAAGTAGTGCAGTTGTTAAAGTGTAAAAAAAAACAGACCATCGCTTACTCCTCGCTTTTGAACAAATTTAAGCAGCAGTAGGCAAAACAACATCAGACGACACTAAAAACTGTGTTGGTCATTGTATGTGCCCTCTTATGCAATGAGTAGTGAATAATGAGCAATGACAAATGTCCAGTAATCAGTGAATTCGTATAAAGTTCAGTCAAATATATCACTCAACAAAAGAAGATGCACATGTTCTTTTGTTGACATTTTGTCAACATTTATGTAAGTTTACACAGCAATGAATGTTATTAGCAAGAAAAAACTGGTCGAATACGGTGAACAACATGCGGAAGCCTATCAAGCCCTGTTGACTTGGTACGGAGTAGTAAAAAAAGCTAATTGGAAAGACCCAAACGAGTTAAGGAAAGACTTCCCTCAGGCTGATCCGGTTGGCGACAAACGGGTGGTGTTTAATATCAAGGGTAATCATTTTCGACTCATTGCCCGAGTCAGCTACGAATATAAACACGTTCTAATCAAGTGGATTGGTACCCATGCTGAGTACAATATGATTAATGTTTTGGAAGTATAATCAATCAGAAATTATGACCATAAAAAAAATATTTGACTCGGAAGCCGAATATCAGACCGCTATTGCGCGAATTGATGAGATTTTCGATGCTCCTAAGGGAAGCCAAAAGGGAAGGGAGTTGGAATTACTGGTGCTATTAGTAAACAAGTACGAGGATGAGCACTATCCTATTGCAGCGGCTGACCCCATCGATGCCATTAAATACCGGATGGAAGAACTGGGATGGACTAACCGCAATCTGGAAGAGTTATTGGGAGATAAAGCAACCGTATCCCGTATTCTAAACCGTAAAAGAGACCTGTCAGTAGTCATGATGAGAAAAATATGTAAGCATTTAGGTATACCTGCTGATATCTTGTTACAGGCAGAGCTATGCTAAGGGCTTGCTACGCAATAATCTATACATCTAGCCTGGTTATTTTGCCTGGGCAGCCCCGAGCATTTTCTGCGGCTAGATTGTAAACTTTATTTCGTAACAAGCAATCAGACAAATGTCCAGCAATCAGACTGGAAAATATATTTTAACCATTGTTCCACACGAATTGCCTGCTACATCCTTTTTATCCACTACTTGCACCCGCAACAACCCTTGGCTATGCTGTTTATTCAATAAGCTTAGCCGCTTTTCGATGTTTTGCATCGCTGTTGACTGGTGGTCAAATCGGTTTTTACTATTCAACTCGGCAGATTTTTCCCGCCCAATGCCATCGTCATCAATAATGCACTCGATCACGTGTTCCAATCGTTTGAGTATCAGCCGTAAGGTGCTGGGCTTCTTCTGAGGAAGGATGCCGTGCCAAATGGCATTTTCCAGGTAAGGCTGAATAATCATTCGGGGGATTTTTTGCTCGTAGGCATTAATGCTATCGTCTATTTCTACCGAGTAATTAAATTTGTCTTGCAGCCGTAGTACTTCCAGGTCCAGGTATAGTTTAACACAATCTAATTCCTCTTTTAAGCTGATGTGCGGATTGCTTGAATTATCCAACACTTTACGCATCAAGCGGGCAAATTTGGATAAGTATGCATTGGCCATCTTTTCATCATTCAAAGTAATGAAATGTTGAATGGTATTCAGGGAGTTAAATAAAAAATGGGGATTCATCTGCGCTTGCAAGGCTTTTAACTCAAGATCGGCAATTTCTTTTTCTTCTAAGATCCTTTTTACATTAGACAAATCGCTGCCGATGATGATGTACCCTAGAAATTCATTCTTTAAATGCACTAAGGTAATCGATAACAGTACGGGTATAGAAACATTGCCTTTAGATTGGCAATAGGTTTCGGTGGTAAAATATTTTTTTTCAGGCGCTCTTCCAAAGATCTCTTCATAATCCGTATCTGCAAAAATTTTACGAAATGAGCCGCCAACCATCTCGTCCGTCTTGTATTTAAATACTTCAGTCGTCTTCGGATTCACCTCCAGGATATTAGCATCCTTGTCAGCCAAAATATAAAAGTTGGACATGTTGGCAACAATATCTCGGGACAGCACTTCAGCAGTAAGATCAAATATATTGTATCTAAATAAGCCAATGGTAGTAATAATGAAAACAAAAAATATAAAAAGGGTTTCTAGCCTGACTACCACATTCTCGATATAGGGAAAAACAAATAATAGAAAAAACATGGCTAATGAAGGCAGCAGAATGGTAAAGAGCATAAACATAGCCAGGCGCTTTTTAAAGATATTGGCTCCTCGGTAAATAATAAATCTTATCAATAAGACAAACTCTGCTCCCACACCCAATAAATAGATGAGCATGTTGGCATAGTACCACGGAGAATCTAGCTGAAACTCCACCGCCCATCCACCTACTATCCTGACAGGCGCACCGTTAGTTAACGCAGGGAAGAAAAAATCCAGGAGGAACTGAGCCAAAAAAGGAACGTAGATGAGGGTCAGAATAGCGGGCTTAATCGCGCGCTCCTTTTTCTGCGTGAGCATAGAGATACAATGCAACACAAGGGGAGTAATCAGATTGACACAGGCCGATAGCCTAAGCCATAACCCGGCTTCCTGGGCGCTCTTAGAGATATATAAGCCAAATAGCGAAAAGCAGTAAAAACCAGTTAATGCATAGCCTAAAGCAAACATGATGAGCAGTTTACTATTCTTGTTCCGGTAGTAAACAAAGCTTGCCAGCAGGATACAACCAATGCTAGTGATGATGGTTAATAAGGCATAGGTATCCATGAACGAGACAAAGGACAGATTTCAGTAGGAAATATAACCAACCAAATGAATTTAGATACAGCTACACTCATTTGCTTAAAAACGGTAGCCAATACGCTTATACAAAAAATGGCTGGAACCACCCCTTGATGCGTTCCAACCATTTTTTGTATAAGCGTACCGACCAAGCAGGTATTTGCCTTATTTAGAAACGATTACAATCTTGGTTAATACTCTTTTTCCGGCTTTGATCGTACAGGTATAAACACCATCCGCCAGATGACCGACATACAAGTCAAACACGTTTTTCCCTTGGGTTAATATTCGTTTCTGAGCAAAGGATTGTTTACCTGAGCTATCATGAATGACACACGTGGCTTCTTCCTCACTTTCGGCGTATAGCGCTACGGTCAGATAGGTCGTCGTTGGAACTGGGAAAATATCGAAATAAGTCTTTCTTTCTTCCTCCTTACGCTCGGCCATACGCAGTGCTGGTGTAGCTACAGGGGAAGCGGTGGCTGGCGTAGGCACTACTGAAATGATAAAAATCTTCTCCGGTTGTCCATCCAGCAGATAAAGGCGTCTTGCGCTTACCCGGATGCTTAAGTGGCTTTCCCCGGCATTTAGTATGGCCTTCGATAGCAGGCTGTCATTAGATATTTGAAAGTACTGATTATGGATAGCGCCGTCTCCTGCGATGAAGGTATACTCAAATGGGCGCGTACTAGACTCATAGGTATGCGTGTCGTTGACGTCTGGATCTTCGGTCGTTAGTTTTCCGATAAATGTTCCCACCGGGCTATTTTCCATAAGGGTACTTCCGGCTAGTTGAATGCGCAAAGGTGGGCGGTTTTCGACTAGATCAATCAGGGAAATAGTAAACGCCTTGTCTACAAATGCACCCTTCAAGTCGGTTGATCTCAAGGAAATACTGTAGCTATTTTTGGCTTCGTAGTCGAAAGAAATGGCAGCAAACAAACTGTCAGCGCGGATTGAAAAGGAAACACTATCTATGCCGCTCACCCTATACGTATGCTCATCCGCCTCGTCTTCATCGGCGGTGGTAAGCTTGCCAATAAACGTTCCGACTGGTTTGTTTTCCGCAACAAAAGTGGAATCTAAACCAACGTTGGTGGGTGGATGATTCGTGCCTCCCGGAAAGATTACGACTACTTCACCCCCATTTTTTATCTTTTCCTTATTTCCTGTATAGTCGGTGGCCATGCTGAAAAGGCGATACTTGGCTCCCGGTTCTCCACTCAAGACATAAACGGTGTCCTGTAGATTGGCTGCCAACAGGTTGAATGGCGCATTGCCCTTAGATACATAGATATCATAGGAGGCTATTCCCGATCCTTTTGTGTCATCCTGACCTTTCCAGGTTAGGGTAGCTCGGTTAGTAGCGAGCTCAGCCACCGGATTCATACGGGAAGTTGGCGCAACCGCATCGAAAACGTTGAAGGCTTCATTGGTTTCGATAGAGCTGTTATCATCGAAGTAGATGGTAGCTTTGGCTTTGATAGAGTCGCCGGTGGCTACTGCTGACATGCCTTGAATAGCATACTTAACAAAGCCTTCGCCCGATTTGATCGCATCATTCACGGGCAAAAATCCAGCATAGACATTGGTTGGCGCCACGCCTGTTGTGGGATCGATAGAGGAAAACTTCCAGAAAGCCTCTCTTTTTGTGATATCTATTCCGGCAATCACATCGACAAACAACCCTAACGAATCTCTTAAATCCAGTCTTTTGCTGTAAAAGGAACGGTCGGCAGGAACCTGAAATATAAGATTTTGAAAGCCAAAATCCTGGAGACGAAAAGTACTTAAATCAGCGTTTGCATCTATCGGCTGCGTAATCTTGACAATCTGAGCAGGTACAACAGCAAAGACAGGATCATTCTCAAACAGGATCTCGTAGCCAAGCTTCTCTCGGGCAGCCACAAATTTATTAGGTCCATATCCGGCAGGCCCAATCATCTCATTGGGATCTTTGGAGCAGAGACGGGGAATGAAATAACACCAGGAGACAGCACTGGCCGATTTCCCTGCTGTTTGGGTGGCTGCTGCCTGGCTACTGCTACTGGCAGCAGCGTTCATTGTTCGCATGGCAGCATTGGGTTTCGCCACTTCACCATCGGTAACGTTTACGGTATACTTGCCGCCTTGTGATACACTAGCGATATTGGTAGTAGACCTGCTGGGATACCAGCGAAATATAGGCTTCAAGAATCCCCAAGGCACAGCGGTTAAATCGACTTTCATATTATCCCAAGGACAAGAACTTACCGTACCGCTGCCCTCAATAGACACACCGGCACTTTCACAATCGGGTATGACCACTGGTTTTGCCATTTCATGCCAATCGGAGTAAGCGACTGCTACCTTATTGCTATAAACCATATGTCTAATGCGATAATGAGAGGTACACAAACCTTTTTCTACCAGCGTCTGCTTAAATTTAAGTATAGCATTCGTTTCTAGCCGGGTATCTCCTGATGAATGTACTGGATTTTGCTTTACCGTTTCCCAGTGATCGAGACCAGTCTTATACTGCACTTCATAATGGGTTTTCTTCTTAGATTCTGGACTATCTAGCCATTCGAAGTATATACCATCTTTCGCTGGCCCTTGCTCTATTAATATTGCTGCTCCACCATAAGGTGCTTCAAGGGTGTAGGCTGTCAATTCATTTGAAGGGTCTGATAAACAATACCCTCCATCCTTATTAGTTGTATAAGCCCTGATTCTGATCAGTATTGTCTGATTCATCATTTGCTTAAAGTCTACTTTCTCCTCAAAGGCAGATTGGACTTGACCGGCTCCCTTGCTTATCTTTACAAAGGGATCCCGAATATTCGTATTATGTAAATTAGTATCCTCTTGTACCTCAATAATAAATCCTTCCGCAAGTTTGTCAGTAGGAAAGGTCCAGTTTAGTGTAGCGATTCCACCAGTGGTAATGACACTATTGAGGATAGGTGCAGGTGGTGGGGCAACACTGTAACATTCATTGGAAATATAACTCGCTGGGCCAGCAAAGTTGGAATAGCTTATCCCAATTTTATCTCCGGTTTCAAATTTTGAACGTACTTTATAGAGGTAGTTTTTTACCTTGCCTGCCGTTAGATCAACCCATGACGCTGTATTCGCTCCGTTGCCTTCTGGGTTTTTGAATTCATGCGTAAGCTGCCAGGTTGCAGTACCCTCTAATTCTTTACGGTATATTTCTACCTGCTGTGCCCGGTTGGCATGTCCTTCCCACGACACTTCTAAGTTCTTATTCTTATTGCGAATTACTTTTAACTTAGTAGGTACTTGCAAACCAATTACCTCCACTTCAGTCGCTAAGTCGTCTGGCGATAGGCAACCCCGTAAAGAAGATCGTACTTTGTAAAAGATCGACTTGTTATCTAATTTATTGAAAGCATCTGTTTCTTCAACTATGTCACCAGTAGACAAATGCCCTTCCAGCTCTTTGAATAGAACATAGGGCTGAAGTATGGATAGAGAGGCCCTTTTTTGTATCAAGAATGCATCTTCATCAGAAATATCTTTAAAGCTAATTTTTATATCTCGACCTGTAGACACAATCTTAATATCTGTAGGAATGAGGGGCGGAAAGGTGGTAAGGGTTACTGATGAGGGAACCCCCGCAGGCTTGAGTGGATGGCGTTCCGAAAAAATCATTCGATTACTGGCAAAGGGAGTATTCGCATATACGGCCAACACCTGATAATCGACATCTTCTATTCGACTAGGTACTTGCGCATCCAGAAACGTAAACTGGCTTTTAATCAACCGCTTCGATATTTTTAAAATATTGTTACCCTCATGTCTCCATACTTCAAATCCTTCCAGGTTATCGATGGTGGGCTTTTCATCAAATTTCCATTTGATAAGCGCCCCCTCACAATAGACGGGTGTAATACTGCCAATTATCGGCCTTTCATTGTTACAATCGATTCGGATAATTCCAGGAGCCGATACACGAGAAGTGAAGTCGCCACCCGTAATTCGTCTTCCAATTAGCTGAATAGTAGCTGTATAATCGCCATCCAAGTCTTCTGTCTTGAGTTGATAAGTAGCTGTTAATGCGTTTATAGTAGTCGTATATACTTCCTGGTCTTTATAATATACACTTACCTTATATTTCAGGATAGGAAACTGGGGGGTAACTGCACTCTCCCAGTGGATGATCAGTTTTTTACAATCGGCATGAGCCTGTACAATGCTGGGGCGATTAGGGTAAGGAATGTCTTCGCCGGGAGTAACAAAAGGAATAACATTTTTCGTCGAAAGATCACCATCGTGAGAAGCCTGTACTTCACAGGAATATTGGGTTCCTTTTTTGAAACAGCCGATATAGGAAACATCGAAATCGGAATAAGCCTGAGACTTTGTCGCAGTAATATTTCCACTGGGGTCACTACAACTACAATTGATTTTGTAGGTAATTCGTTTTTGGTATAAGTCTTCGTCATTTACACACGAGTTTTGCCAGGTAAGCTTCATGGGGACTTTCTCACAGAAGATTTCCTCAGACGTGGCAGGGTTGGATTTTAGATTAGCAGGATAGGGTAAATTGATTGCTTTTCTTGGGGCAGATACTACCGTTCTGGCATTTAAATACTCATGTAACTCATAGACGATACTTTGGTCCTGTCCGTTTATCCCCGGAATATCATCCGTGTATATTTCAGGAAGGTATACTTCAGTTACAAGCGGGTCGTTAAATACAATTTCTTTTTTTAAACCTGCTACTTCTCCCGCTTGATCGTACACCGTTCTCACTAATGAGTAAACTCGAACGGCAGCACATTGCGTTATCGCGGCTCGGAGAGAAACCTCCACTCTGGCCAGGTTTGGATCAGGATTCGTTAGCCGGGCAGAAAGAATCTCTGGCAATTGCTCACAACCAACGAGGGTAGTTGCCTGGGGTTCGGCAGGCGTGTCAGTCGTAGACTTCATAGCAGCCGATTTCCTCGTAGTGGCTTTTAAATACTGTATCAACTCATACGTTATATTGGAACATGCGCTTAAGCCAGTTTCAATATTGAAAACTTTGTCCTGAAGAATATCTCTTGCATTAATGTCGATCTTGTCAGATTTATCCGTACCAGCCTCTGTGATAGTCCATTTCAATTGGTATTTCTCCACCTCATCACAAATAACTCCTTTCATTTTAACTACAACCCTGGCTTTAGTGGCGTTATCTTCTTGGCTGGTGACCAGTGCCGAAGTAATTTCTGGCAGTTGCCCACAGTTAGAGAGGAGCTTTGCCGTTCCTCCTCCCGGATAAATGAAAACGTATTCTCCTTTGTTGTCGGCATAACTTTTTTCAACGTAACTAAACTCGCAGGGCTCACTGTTAAATTGACTGACCATATACGTCTTTTTTATCGGATCCACGCATTCTACCACTGCTACGTGGCCTGCCGGATAAGGATCAGTAGGTTTCTTTATCATTAATGTACCTACTTCTGGTACGAGCTTATAACAATCGCCCGTTTCACCGCAACTTCCCGGCCCTTCTCCACAAGGTCTAAGGCAATCTGCCCATCGGCCTCCATTTCCCCTTCCGGTAAATACTTGTTTAGCCTGGTTAATTCTAAAATGAGCCCAAGCAGTGCATTGACTCTTCCAAAACAACTCTTTGTAGAGCTGAACGCACTCCGGATGTTTACCTTCATTGTTCATTCCACAATCCGTACAACCGGTTATTTTATTCACATCGTAAATTCCTTCTTGTAAGAACTCAGGGAAGTCTTCAATTTTAATATCTGGGCAGCTTTGGGCTTGAGCAGTTTTTATACTGAAGGAAGCCAATAAGAGTAGAAGTAGAAATATCTTTTTCATGGAAGTTCAATTTTATTGTGAAAGGCGCTGGGGAATGGTTTGTGATTCATTCCCCAGGAGTAGGCCAGTTTGAATAAAGACTTGATGCCAAATGAATGTGCCGTTATTTTACTTGGGTAATAGTGAAGGTAGGTGCCTGCTTAGCTAAACAATAGATCACAACACTGCCTCCCTTTCCTGCCCGTAATACTGCTTCCGGCCCGTTCAGTTCTTTTAAAGATAAGTCAAGCACAACAACCGGTGTTTTTGTGTTCAAATCGTCGGGATGGAGGGCAATAGGACAGTCGCCAGTACTGATGAATCGCACTTTCGGAGAGGCAATATCTATATTACCCGCGTTTATATAGTCCAGCGACACTGAAATAACCTGCGTTCCGCGCACACTGGAGGGATGTTGAAGATGGAGCGATAATCCGGATTGATCGCCAGGAACTACTTCAAAACCGCTTTTTAATACCGTAGTATCGCCTCTTTCAGAAATGGCATAGGTATCATATGCACCCAACGCTTTTCCTTTCAGATCGAATGTGGTAAAGGTTTTGGTTAAATTGATGTTCTTTGAATAGCTGGCGGGGTGAAAGGTTTTTCCCTGCTTCAAGCCAAACCGGGTGATGGCCGAAAACTTAGACCCTTGTATTTCTGTCGTAACCAGTCCACTGTTGCCGCCTTTGCTCACATTGACTGACCGGATTAAGAAAGGCAGGATACTAGGCTGTAGGATTATATTTTGGACTCCAGCGAATTCCCCTTTGAGCATCACATAATACTCACCCGCCTTTAGTCCTGGTACAATCATTTCCTGGGTAGCGACCAAGGGCTCTTCGGCCCGTAAGTCAAAATTGGCGGCATCGGGTACGCCTTGGTATCGAATGTAAACATTGGTAAGATTGGCAGGCGTATCAGTCGTAAACCGCACGGACAGTACCTCTTGTATCAAATAGTCAGGGATTTGAATTTTATAATAATAACTCTGCTGTCCGTCCATTTTCAAATGCAGTGGCTGATCAATCACCAGCGTGGGTATATTTACCTCCATGGTTGGTAAAGAGGCCACTGCATTGTTGTCTTCACTATCTTCTACTATTCTATTGCTGATGTCTGTTCGGATAATTATATAATATGCTTGGGGCACCAGGCCGGGTGCCAGTACATGCGCACTGTTAAGCTTACTCGAATTGGACTGGAGGTTAAGCGGATACGTAACCGATCCGACCTGTTCATCTGCTGCATCCCACCCTTCGTCTGTTGAGAAATAGATGTCTTCTGTAATGGTGCCCGTAGCAGGGTTCTGTCCCTTGTTAACTGTTTCCCAGCTTATAGTAAGGCTATCTCCCACCGTGGCTTTCCCTGGCATTTGGATGTTTTTGACTGTCAAATCAGCGGGCGGTGGCTGAATGATCGTAATGACGCTCGTCTTTGTATTGTTCTTTAGGAGAGGCGGCTCATATAGCGTATTTTGGGCATCGGTGACCACGATAAGGAAGTAGCTGCCTTTGGCCGATAAGGGTAGATGTATATTCGCTTGACCCATATAAGACTTGCCTATTCCCAGGCTGTCCGTATGGGAAAAACTACCCACGAACAGGTCATTGCTTTCAAGTTCGCTGTTAGCTGATAAATACACGTCGTCTCGCCAGCCTACAGCCGGTGCCTGGCCAGTGCCTTTATTTTCTACCTTCCAGGCAATGGAAAGCGCTTGGCCTGATAACCCTTCTGTGGGTGCAGTAAGCGAAGTAATTTGTAAATCAGGAGGCGGCGTTGCAGCAATGGTTATGGGCGTTAAGCTTGCCAGCGTATTATTAATTTTATCAGCCACTAACTCTACAATTGCACCTTGATGATCTGTTTGAACCAACAGGAAGAATGCGCCATTCACGCCGTTGGGAAGGTTTACTGATACCTTATTCAGGTACGATTGGTCTTTTGCCAGCGTTCCAGTATGTAAGAGTTGGTGAGCCAGTAGACTATCCTTGAGTACACCACTTTCGTGAATTGTTTTATCCCTAGAAAGAAAAACTCGATCTACCCAACTATCTTTCAGCGTTTTGCCATCCTTTTTGTTTTTAACAACATAGGTGATTTCTATCTTTTTACCCGACCAGCCGGTGGTTGGTGCCGTTATCTTATCCACTGCCAGGTCTACAGGAGGATACTTCCGGATAATGATAGGGCCAGACCGCGTATTATTTCCTTCGGCAGTATTTTCATATACCTGACTAGGAATAGCATCACTCCGTATTTGCAAGAGGCTCTCTCCAACATAATAATCCGGGATTTTCACCGCACAACTTTGGCTGTAGGCTCCTTTGGGTTGCAGGGAATCATAATGAACAACTGAGCCTAAAAAGAGGGAATTTAGAGGAGTGGCTTTGGGTGAAATATAAATTTTATCCGTCCAATACGGCTTGGCCGTAGCTTTTCCAGCATTGGTCACTGTCCATTTTACATCAATCATGGCATTCGCATCGGCAGTGGCAGGATGACTCATGGTCGATACCTGCAAGTCGGCCCACGGCGCAACCGGGACAACTGGAGGAAGCTTGGCAAGGACAACTTTGCTCAGGGCAGAAGTATTATTACTATTTTGGCCGTTCTCGAAAATGGTATTGCCAACATTTGCTTTCACCTGAAAAGTAAATTTGCTTGCTTGCAATACCGGCAGAAGCACTTTCTTTGTAGATACATAGCTTTCTCCCACGTCAATGCTGGCTTGCTGAGATACCTTTAATGAAATAGTTTCAGCACTTGTGGTGGACTTCAAAACAATCTCATCTACCCAGCCCTGATTAATGACAGAACCAGGCCCCAGATTCTTAACAGAATAGATAATAGTCGCTTCTTTGCCCGAAAAAATGGTATCTGGCACCTCAATAATCTGCGGGATTAAGTCAGGGAAGGAAAGATGAAAAGGCTCAGAATAGCGGTTATTATTGTGCTCACTTTTCCATTCAAATACCTTTTCAGCCGGATCGGTCTCCACCAAAATATAATAGGTGCCACTGCCCAACGGAGGAAGATATACGCTAATGTTAGACAGATACCCTTCACCCATCTTTACCGCTCCGGCATGCGCTACCGTACTTAAAAGCTTTTTAACTGTAGGCTGAATGGGTCGGTCTACGACATAGACTTTGTCAATCCATCCCGTTTCAGCCGTAGCTCCCGTACCCACATTGCTCACCTTAAACGCAAGGCTCATTTTCTCTGTGGCCGCTAGTAAGGTAGGCACACTGATTTCGTCTACTACCAGATCGGGCGGAGGCGTCAGATAAATGTTGATGGGACTACTGGCTCGCCAATTGTTGGTTTCATACAAATATTCGTACACAAGCCCTTCAAAATCAGTATTGACATGAATATGATAGTTGCCGAATGTTTTTTGAGGTAATTGGGCTTTTAACACCCCAGTATAACTTTGCCCCGCCTCTAATACACCCGTATGCGTGACATGGCCCAGCAATATCTTTTCACTATCATTGGGATCATCGCTGGGCGATCCGTAGATCCAATCTCTCCAACCGGATGCCGCCGTGGGGCTGGTGCCTACATTTTTGACTGTATAAGAGATCGTGATAACTTCATTAGAAAATGTATCGGCAGGCACCAGAATGGGGCTCATTACCTGCAAATCAGGATATTTGGTCACCTTTAAACTGATCGCATTGCTAGCCGTTACGTTGTTGTTTTCGAGCTTTTCTACTTGCAGGCCAGTCGCATCGGCTACGACCAGTATATAGAAGGTGCCTACTTTGCCTGGTGGCAGGGTGAATTCTGCCGTTTTGATATAACTATTTTGCTTGGACGTGTTTAAATAAATGTCATTGAACACAAGTCCTAACCTCTCATCATCGCCATCGCCCAAGGTATTATTGGCTGACAAGTATATACCATCGTACCAGGCGCCATGGGTAGCACCCGCGCCATTGGCCGTATCCGTTCCAGTATTTTTAACTTTCCATTGGATACTTATTTTACTGCCCGCTTCAAAAGTGGTGTTAGCGGGTGCCAAGACAGATTCAACACTCAAATCAGGCGGTATTTTTACTGAAAACTTTTGAATAGGGCTGTCCGTATTTTTACACGCGCTTTTTGAAACTACCTGCCACTGATATTTACTCAGGTCAGATAGCAGTGAATAATGCGAATAATTAATTTGAGTTAAGCCTGAAACGGTAGGGCTTGTAGGACGGACAGCTCCTTGTGGCCAGATATACAGGTCATAGGACAAAGCATTGGCTCCCGGAACCCATGAAAAGGCAATGGGTTGCGGAAGATTTGCCGCATTGTTTGCTGGCAGCATCGTCGTAACCACCCCAGGAGTAATAACATCGATGACCTTAATACTGATGCTATCGGTATTTGCACAGCCTGTTCCGTTAGTTGCCTTTAGGTAATAGGTAGTGGATAGGAGTGGCTTTACTTTAAAAGTAGCGGTCAAAGCTGCAGCAGTTGCTGACTTACCAATGTGCCATTTGAAGGTGGTTGCATTAACAGCCGTAAGCGTAATTTCACTGCCTTTACAAAGAACATTGGCAACAGGCTTAATCGTAGGCTTGGGCACAAAACTGATGGAAATCGTATCGGAAGTGCCTTTACAACCATTGGGATCTTTGTGACTAACATAATACTTTCCTGGCTTGGTTACCCAGATCGAGTCGGTCTTTCCGCCAGTAGACCATTCGTTATTCCCTTTCAGGTCAACAGTAACTATAATCTTCTCGCCCACACACCCACTTATTTTATTGGCTGTTATCTTAGGCCGGGTAATCGTGTCCACCTTCACTGTCACTTTAACTTTTGCAGTACACCCAAATTCATTCGTAATCGCAACTTCATAGATGGTCGTTTGGGTGGGATATACAGTAATCTGGGCATTTGTTTCGCCAGTACTCCATAAATAAGTTTTCCCACCGGTTGCCTTCAACACTGCCGGACTTTTTGAACAGACAGTGGTATCTTTTATAAGCGGAGCAGTAAAAGGTGGATAATGAATGAGGGTGGTTCGAAGGGTGTCATTTCCCTTTAATCCGTCCTCCGCGAGAGAAGTAAAAATTTTGAGCTGATAGGTTTGCGCTTGAAAGAGATTAAGCTTCGAAATAAAGGTATAGTCCTTTACCGCGCCAGGCAGTAAATTGAGGGTGGGTATTTGTTCCGTTATCGTTGCATTGTTGTTGAGTTTATAGGCTATTCCAACTTTAGCGATGGTGGCAGTGCCAGTATTTTGCAATTTGACCGTTAAGCTCTCTGCGGTACCTAATATACAAGCCGATTTTGGCGTAACTATAGAAACAATACTGATGTCCAGGTTGGTGGGTGGAAAAGCGGAACTTACCCAGGTAGGTTTCAGACTAGGCTCTGTTGGAAACGCTCCATTATTTATTCCCTTTGAATCCTTAGCGGTGTTGCCTGTTCCTTCGTCAAAATGCCAAACAGACGTGAGCTTTTGTGTTTCAACAGGATCATTTTCAATATATTTTACTTTTTTGAACTGCTCAATTTCTGCCTGGATTCTGGCTACCTTCCATAACCTAAGTTCTTCTATTTCCCCTTTTATACCTACTGAAGCACCCACGCTCTCAGGCCATCCACCCCAGGTTCCTGTGCCCAATTGATTGTATTTCATCGACAGGGCGTTGTTATTGACCGTTCCTGTTTTCGTATCGACAAGAACGCCATCTAGATACAAGGTTTGTGACGTTCCAGTGGAAGAAAGTGCGATATGATGCCATTGCCCGTCATTAATGGTTGTAGTAGATGTTATGGGAAGTACATGTCCATACCAAAACTCCCCCCTCAATCTGCCATCCTTACCTACATATAGGATCGGCACCTTACTAGCACTACTTTCTGTTTGCAGCTTCTCCTGTTGGCCAAAGATTACGCCATAGCCTGTGGTTTTGAGCCAAAGTTCTATGGTTAATGTATTGGAAGCTGAGATAAGATTTTCGGGAAGCACCAGGTGGCTGCTTCCATTAAACGAGAGGGCGTAGTTACCTTGGGCCTGGGCATTTAATTGCAAAACGCAAAGCAGGATAAAGAAAAGAACGGTAAGTCTTTTTTTCATAACAGGAATAGTAAGGTGTTTGCATGAAAATGTTGAAAGGATATCGACATAGGTTTGAACTACAGCGCAGGGTACTTATCTTCTTAAGCCACTTCAATAAGCCTATAGTGAAGCAACACATCAAATAAGATGATTTGCGAGAGATAAATAGTAAGGAAAATGAGTAAGTGTAGCTAAATACTAAGCAAGTGCGGG
>JAZKGK010000079.1:29858-71881 GCA_040385915.1 Bacteroidota bacterium | reverse complement strand
GAATGTACCTATCTATCAGTACATAAGCGGCGGTTATTTTCAACTGACTACTTAAGAGGTTGTTTGGAAATTTATGCAACTACCTTAGGCAAAAGAAAGGAGGTAAATGCTAACAGTCTTACTGTTTTCTTCATAATCACGACTGAGTCTTCTCCTAAAATTCTGTGGGGCTTCCCAGGCCACCCATAGCTGCCGCATTGGCGAACCGGTTCTACTTGCCAACGCCCTATTTGCGGGATAAATCATTTGGTGGATTCTGGTTTTTGTGAGGGTCACCCCGTGATATATCTACTAACCTGTCACAGGTTTTCGTAAAGTGGTCAATAAAACTGGCAGTTAGGGTATGCGCGGGTCAAAGCTAAACGGCTCCTGACCCACGAGTTTTATTTTATTCGCATCGAATTCCGGGTGCTTGGTATTGATGACGTAGATGGATTCTGGATTGATTATGGATGAAGGCACAACCAACACCGCGCTGGTTTGATTATCGTACCACGCATCTCCGATTCGCTGGCAGACAGGATAATTGGAAGCCAGGTACCATTGGTCAGGCAAGGAAGACAGTGGGGTATAGTGAAGGGAGGTATCCTCGTCCATTTCAATAATCATCACCTCAAAATTAGGGCTGACCCCAATGTTGGATCGGTGCACCACATTTTCCAGGCAAGCTAAAGCACGGCTTTGGGCAGCGTAAATCACGAACTTGCCCGCCGTATTCCAACGGTTTGCTCGTCCAGATGCAAAGAGTTTCTTGGCGTGGATGGCAGCGCAAATGCGATAGATCTGCGTCATTAAGAGAGGTCACCGAAGGCAATACGGTGTAGCTCATCGGTCACCAGGTTGATTCCCTCGCTCGATTTGAGCAGTACCATTGGTATCTTCCGGTCAAAGCCATACGCGGGTTGGGAAAGCCATTGCCGAAACGCCTTGATATCTCCGAAGACATCCATTCCGATCTTGTGCATGGCGTGCAGTTTCAAGATTAATTCGCTGGCACTCACGTCCAGGGAGTTGTCCTCATTGAGATACTTGCGAAGCGTCTTGGGGGTAATGTTAAGTAGTTCGGCCAGTTCATCCTGGGACATGGCCATCTCAGCGGAGACAAAATTGATCATTTCTGCCGACAACCCGTTGTGTGCACTGGTCACCAGCGAGAAAGGGCTTTCTACAGCAGCGTTCAGGTAATCGGGAATGTAAGTCGAATCCTGGGGTCGGTTTTTTTCTCCGATTGTTGTCTTCACCCAGACTCGTTTGGCTGGCCTCTCCAGTATCTTTTCCATAAGAAATGTGTTTGATTTTTAACAAATATAGGTATATTTTCTTAGTTTAAAAGAAATATTACCGAATTTGTGGTGTTTTTCTTTGAAATGCAGCGTAGAGGCGACCCGCATACTTTTTATAAAACAACTGGATCAAAAATAGCTATTAAGATTAGATTAAGCCAACTACCTTGGTGTAGAGCGGACAGATACTAAAAAAGCCCCAAGAACTTCGGTCAAGGGGCTTTTTTAGCGGCTTAAATGAAGATATTTTAGACTGAAAACGTTCCTATCTGAGATTCAATTGAACTTATAGGGGACAGGCATAAGTCACATTAGCCAGGGAAGCGTTAGCACTCAGACAACTGGGTGCGATTTTCGACACCACGACTGAAACGGTTTGTCCACCCCCCATTCAGTATAAGTGAAAAAATTATTCGTTCCAGTGGTGGTGCCTTTATATATCCCGCCCACGTACCATTGATAGATAGCACCCGTTTTTGTAAATCCGGTTGAATTGACCCGGAAAAGGCCACAATCTAGGTTGACCAGCGTGAAGCTTAAGCCTTGGTTACTGGCTAAAATAGGTGTAGTGTATATGCCTAGGTAGTCGTAGCGGATGCAGGTTCCCGTACCAGGGGCAATGGTGTACTGTGCCTGGGAAAGAATAGGTAAGGTCAAAAACCATAGAAAGGCAATAAAAGCAACACAAGGTTGCCATTTTATATCGGTTATCATCAAGAATAAAAGAGATTAAAGCGGTTAAAAATAGGATAGGAAAAATTCAACCCATTAAGGTTGAATAATCACTTTTTTACAGATTAAGGAGGAGCCAATCTGGATTTGCAAAACGTAGAGGCCAGGCGCTAGTCCTTCCACTGAAAAGGGAGTCGAGTCAGTGATTAGTTGCCATTGGCGGCAGAGGTGACCCAACGGATCGAACAGGTGCGCTTGCAAAACGGCATAGGGCGTAGGAACCTGCCACGCCAAATATGTTTGCGCCGGATTAGGATAGATGAGCACCTCGCCGATAGGGGAGGAAGCCTCTACTCCAGTAATGAAAAAGGCATAAGGGCTCGAAATGGCCGAATGACAACCCACCCCATTATCGATACTAACCTGATAGGTTCCGTTTTGACTTGCCTTGATTTTTTGATTCTCCTCCGCCAGCACCTGACCGTCCTTCTTCCAGTGGTAATGAGCAGCTGACGCATTGACCATTAAGGTATCCGTGCCGACTAAGGTAATCACCGGTAGTATAGGAAGGGGATTCATGGTGATAGCAACCACAGTTGAAGGAAGGCTTTCGCAATGCGTGCTGTTGGATACCTTTACCCAGTAGGTGTTACTTTCCTTCACTGTAATCTGCGGACTAACCGCTCCATTCGACCAATAGTAACCGGCTTGACCTTCAGGTGCCGACAGTATCACACTATCTCTCTGGCAGAAAGATAAGGAGGAGGCAACAATAAGGGGTCTTTCCGGGAGTGGATTGACCTGTACTTGTACTACTGGTGAAGGGGCGCTCTCACAACCGGCTAGTGAACGTACCCGCACAGTAAAATCACCGGTTTGTTTAACGGTAATGGCGGAGGTAGTTGCGCCGTTTGACCACTGGTAATGAGCCTGGCCGCTGGGAGCCGACAGTACCACACTATCTCCCTGGCAGAAAGTGAGCGCACTGGTAGCCGAGATAATAGGCTGACCTGGCTGGGGATTGACCAGTACCGAAACTGGAAGGGAAGAAGGACTAAGGCATCCAGCAGAAATGACCTGGAGGGAATAGTTTCCCGTCTCTTTGACCCAGATGCTGGCCGTAGTGGCATTGGTAGACCATCGATACCCCGCATATCCCAGGGGTGCAGCCAGTTGTAAGCTATCTCCCTGGCAAAACTCCAGCGATGAAGCAGCCATAATCGTCGGGCGGTTGGGAAGGGGATCAACCTTCACATTTACCGCTGCCGAAGCTAAACTTTCACAGCCTTCGGCATTTGTAACCCAGGCGATAAATCGACCGCTTTTCTTGACAGTAATGGAAGAGGTCGTGTCTCCATTGGACCAGTAATAGCCCGCCTGGCCGCTGGGTAAAGACAGTACCACACTATCGCCTTGACAAAAACTCAGCGCACTGGTAGCCGAAATGGTAGGTTGAACAGGCACCGGATAGACCAGCACTGAAACGGGTATTGAAACAGCACTGATACAACCACCAGAAGAAATGACCTGGAGGGAATAGCTTCCCGTTTCTTTAACCCAGATAGTTGAAGTAGTAGCTTTGGTAGACCAGCGAAAGCCCGCATAGCCAGATGGTGCTGAAAGCTGCACACTGTCTCCCTGGCAAAAAATCAAAGGAGAAGTCACAGTAAGGACAGGCCGAACGGGTATCGGATTGACTTGGACTTTCACGGATGAGGAAAGTATGCTTTCACAGCCATTCCCGTTACGAACCAGCACCGTATAATTTCCGTTTTGCTTGACAGTTATGGATGGAGTTATAGCTCCAGTTGACCAATGGTAACCCGCCTGCCCAACGGGCGCCGAAAGTACCACACTATCACCCTGACAAAAAACCAATGGCCGACTGACCATAATGGAAGGCTGCATGGGTAAGGCATTTACTTGGACAGTCACTAATGCGGACGCTGGACTAAAATCGGTCGAAGCGTATTTGACTTTGACAGTAAAAGAGCCGTTTTGTTTAACCTTTATACTAGATGACGTGGCCCCATTGGACCATTTATACTGAGCAAAGCCAGCGGGAGCGGATAAAGTAACACTATCCCCTTGGCAAAAAACGAGACTATTGCTGGCAATGATAATAGGAGTGGCAAGAGGAGGGATGGTTGGAGTAATTCTAACTATTCGATCCGTATCAGCTTCTCCGCCAAAATGTTGATATCTTATGACAAGCAGGATTTTTCCATCTTTTTGAGCAATGACACCCAAAACCACCTCATGGAAGTCTTTAGTCATTGGAATCAGCAGGGTCGTGTCCAAGCTCCCATTAGGATAAATTCGAGCGAACGTAGACACCGCCCTAGTATTAAATTCAGTAAAATAGCCTCCCATGAGTACTGTGCCGCTTTCTTCTAAACCAACGCGCATAACAGACCCAGTTCCATTAGTGGAGATTCCGGTTTTGAAGCTGGAATCAACGCTTCCATTTTCGTTTAATCGCCCTATACTTCTCAGACTAGAACCATTAAAACTACTGAATCCACCCGCCAGCAATGCTTTACCATCTTTTTGTATAATTAAATCCAAAAGTAACCCATTGGTTCCGGTACCAACCTGATAGGTGTTATCAATGCTTCCATCGGCATTAAGTCGGTGAAATTTACCGGAATTTTGAAAGCTTATAAGTACTTTTCCATCTGATTGGGTGGCTATTCGCCAACCAAATTGACTGAAAGAAGTGGAAAAAGTAGTATCTACACTGCCATTGGCATTCAAGCGAGCAAACCTAGTAGAAGAGGAACCATCAAAATTATTAAAACAGCCACTTACCATGATTTTGCCATTGGGTAGTGACTCCACTTGAAACACTTTGCCATTGGCTCCCATCTGAAAGTAATTTGCTGCGATATTGCGAGTCACACGGAAAGTGGTATCCAAACTGCCATTGGAATGCAATCGGACAATTCGTCTCACTGCAACATTATTAAAGGAGGTGAAATCACCTCCGACCAGAATTTTACCATCACTTTGAAGCGCTAGGGTATAGACATTGAAGTTGGCTCCAGTGCCTACATGAAAGGTTGTATCTACACTGCCATCGACATTCAGTCGAGCAATACGATTTGCCGTTTTACCATTATAGGTGGTAAATAATCCACCAATCAGGATTTTTCCGTCCGTTTGTAACAGCACTTCCCGGATCACGTTATTAGCTCCGGTTCCCGTCTTGAAGGTAGTATCGACTACTTGCCCCCAACTAGTTAAAGGAGTTATCCACAGAAGTAAGCACCAGAAACATAGCGGATAAATGACCTTCTTTTGCATAAAAGAATCGAGAAATAATGTAAAGAAAGGTAAAATAATGATCCATTAACCAAACAGGTAAGAAATAAGCGGTAGTGCCATAAATGTAAAGCTGTTGTTATCTTAGGGAGAAAAAAGGTAAAGATGAACTGTAGTCATTGTAGTAAAGAAAATACGAAGAAGAACGGTCATACACATTATGGTAAGCAGAACTATTTTTGCCATAATTGCCAACGCCAGTTTGTCGAAGGTGGACAAGAGTGGTTCGTAAACGATTCCGATAAATCAATGATAAACAAACTTTTGTTGGGGGGCGGCCCCCCGCAACGTATCTCCCTATCGGGCATTTGTCGGGTGTGTGATGTGAGCCAGCCATGGCTGTTAAGTTATATCAAAGAGTTGTATGGGAATTTGCCTGATGATTTGAACGCGGATTTAAGTTTGCCGGATATAGAGTCGTATTTAGCCAATAGGATGGATGAGGAAATCGGCGGTCCGCCGCTGCGGGAGAATAGAGGCGATAAAAAAAATTCGATTTCCTTACAGGAGTATACTCAAATAAATGATAATGATGTAGTTATAGAAGATCCACGTGATGACCACTACTTATCTGATATAGAAATGAACGATTTATTAGTGGACGAACTATACAGTAAAGAACGGGGAGTGCGCGTGGAATATTATGGAATTCAGTTAGACGAAATGTGGACTTTTGTAGGCAATAAAGAGAATAAACAATGGCTGTGGCTGGCGCTTAATCCGATCAATAGACAGATAATTGCCTTCCACATCGGGGGACGTTCAGCCAAAGATGCCCAACTTTTTTATGAAAAAATACCGGCCCTTTTCAAGGGTAATACTGGTTTCTTTTCCGACTATTGGCAAGCCTACGTGAAAGTTTTTGAAAATGAGCACCATTTTGGCGTAGGAAAAGAGAGCGGTTTGACTGCTTATATTGAACGGTTTAACGGAACATTAAGACAAAGAGTGTCCCGATTAGTAAGAAAGGCATTAAGTTTTTCCAAATCCCTTGATAATCATATAGGGGTCATTAAATACTTTATTTGCAACTATAACCTTGAAATGAAAGCATTACATTTATAGCATTACCGTTAATTGTTAATTGTTAATTGTTAATTGTTAAAAGCTATATAACAAGTACGCGGTGAGGAAATATACGCCATAGCCTATCAGATCATTGGCAGTAGTGATGAAAGGACCAGAGGCAACGGAAGGATTAATGCCGTATCGATCGAGAACGATTGGGGTGACGGTGCCCATAAAAGTAGCCAGCAATACGACTGATAACAACGATATAGACACAACAGCCGCCAACTTAACGGGTTGTCCCAATAACAAAATGGTTACCCCAAATACAACTGAGCTAATAATTAACCCGTTCAATAGGGCGACTAACAGAATCTTCATCATGCGCGTCCCGAAACCGGTTATTAACCCGGCTTTGTCGGTCAGGATCTGAATCATGAAAGAGGAAGACTGGATACCCACATTTCCTCCCGTAGAACCAATAATGGGGATGAAAATAGCCAAAGCCGAGATTTTAGATAGTAGATCAGCAGTAAAAATATCAATAAAGCGGGCGGCAAGCAAACTACCCATCATGCCGATGCACAACCAGGGAAGTCGGGCTCGGGAAAGCTTCCATACGCTATCATCTTCTTCTACTTCTTCGGAGATACCCGACATAGCCTGACGGTCGAGGTCGGCCTGCTCGGTAATCACATCCACAATATCATCAATGGTAATTCGCCCCAGTAGTTTGCCTTGCACATTCACTACCGGAATGCTTTCCAAATCATACCGTTGCATAATATCAGCCACTTCTTCGGCTGGTCGATAGGTTTCTACCGAGATAATATCTTCGTCGTAAATGTCGGCAATGCGTTTTTCATTCCTGGTCAGAAGTAGTTTTTTCAATGAAACCCGCCCCATCAAAATTCCAGCATCGTCTACGACGTATACCGACATCACGTGTTCTACTTTTTCGGCCTGCCGACGAATTTCTTCAATACACTGCGAAATAGTCCAGTTGATATTAGCCTTCACCAATTCCTTCGCCATCAACCCACCGGCGCAATCTTCGTCGTAATGCAGTAAGTCAATAATATGCCGGGCTTTTTGCCGGTCGCTCATTAACGCAATTACCTCTTCTCTCACCTTAATGGGTTGCTCATTGAGAATATCAGCTGCGTCATCCGAATCAACAAAGTCCATAAATTGCGCAATCTCAGCCGAATCGAACAACTTGAGCAAGTCTTTCCGTAGGGGCGCATCCATATTACTGATGATTTCTGCGCCTACTTCTTTGTCGAGTAGTTGAATGACATATTTACTTTGTTCGTCATCCAATTCATACAAAATTTCGGAAATATCTGTGGGATATAATTCTTCTAATTCTGTGGTAAGCGTAACAGAATCAGCCTTCTCAATGGCTTCTGCAATTTTGGCAACGTAATCTTTTGTAAGTTCGAAAGGCATTGTTTAGCTGATTTAGCGATTCATAATCGGGTTCGTTGCGTAGCGCGTAAAAGCCACTTTACCTGGGATTCAAACCATTAACCAATCGTCGAAATAGAATATAAGATATTGCCCAACTTCTAGGGAAAGGTAAAATTGCCTATGGATAAGGAATGCAAGTTGCGCTATTTTTGGGAGGAGAAAAAAACCAATGCATTTAATTAAGAAAAGCATCGAAAGTCCAAGGCTGGAAATATATTTTGGCTTGCCGTGGCAATCTGTATGGGAAAAGCGATTCAGGTATGCTTTTACTTGTGATTTCTCAGGGCATTAGGCAATTCATCCGTATCATCTTCGGATATATTAAAACCGTATTCTTCCATTAGCTTTCCACAGCTGGCAATAGAAGTAATTATTCCTTCAAATAACTGCCCATTATCTATTGCTTGTACTAATTGGGTTTCCAGGCAGTTCCAAACGTGTGGCGGAACTACAGCCGTAATGCCTTTATCGGCCTTTATAATGACACACCGCTCAAAAAGAGCAATAAAAATCATGATGCCTCGCCTGCGTCGGGTACGGAAAACTTCTTCTTTTAAAAATACGCTTTCTGCTTTCCGGGAAGCTAAACAACTCAATAAAGTTTTTCCAGCCATCAAGCGCCCGATCGGAGGAATATATGTCAATACAACGGCAAACAATCCACTCGTCAATACTAGTATAAAATACCACATAGGATCGATTACCGATAAAGGCTTCACCAGTCGGTCGTACACCAGGAGGAACATAAAAACCAGCAATGCCGAAACTACGCCTACGCGGTATTGCACTAAGCCATAATTGCTGCACTTTTTAACGAACACCGGCACTATTTCTCCGGATATGTCCGATTCTGCCAGCCTAACTGCTCGCTCAATTTTTGTAAGTTGTTCGTCAGTAAGATAGTTCGACGCCTTCATCGTTTGAGTAGAATAGGTTTCCATGAAACGCTTTGGATGAATAAGTCGGCTAATTTACATATTTACCGCTACTTCTGACCAAATCATTTCAATACTACTAAAATGATTATTCCAATAATTGATTTTATAAGTATGTCGGAACGGGCTTGTTTCGTTTTGGGTATTAGAAAGGTCTACTACAGTGTGCTTGCCAGGGGTATTTATTTTATCGCTTTCAGTGGTAGAGCCACATACGTAGGTCACTATAAAATCTTCTTGGAGCTGTTTTTTTGGTGGCCCTGGTATAAATGACTGAAGAAGTGGTTTGAGAGCCGAGATCTGCTTCAGCATTTTTTGAGAAGCGCTTTTTTCTAGTTTACTGCGGTTTTTAAGTTCGAAGCGAGAAATTTCATTGGCAATGGCTTTAGATATTTCACTGATTTCATCATCGGTTGTATCGAATTTTTTTAAGGATTTATACAAAGATTCAAACCAGGAAGAGACAATGAGGGCTTCGGTTAAGGGATTTTTATCGCCTCCAACATAAGGAATACCGGGAATCATCTCCATGAACACACGCAAAGTTGTGTTAACAATTTCATTTACCTCTGCATTAGAAAAAGAACGGTATAGTACCAATTTGAAAAACTTCATCTTGGCATCCAGTTCTTTTGCTAAATTCATACTTCTAGAAACATAGTAATCTTTTTCCATTGGCTCAGGCCCTGATTTTTTAGACACCATCGACTTTTCTAAATTGTTGACCCAGAAAGCGTGACCGGCATAGATACGTAAGCTAGTAAAAAAAGGATTCATTTTCAATCGATTTCTCCGAATAAATTAAAGTAGAAAGATTAAATTTTTTACTGTTTAAGTGAAATAAAAAAACACTTTATCCTGCAGATCAAAAACCTTACCTAAAAACTGATTGTAGGTGTTTTACTTTTGCAAACTTGCTCTGTTAGTGGTCATCTGTATTTAAATAATGCTTGTTTTGTGCTATGACATACCTTTTTGTTTATGGTTCACTTAAAAGAAAGTTTGATTTGCCTTATGCCCAATTATTGAGAGCAAATGCAGGTTTCGTTTCGGAAGGCGCTATGCATGCAATCATGTATAAGATAGATAACTATCCGGGAGCGGTAGAAAGTGCAGAAGTAAATGCGTGGGTGCAGGGAGAAATATACCTGTTAAAGCCTGATTCGGATACGCTTACTGTATTGGATGTGTATGAAGGTTTTTTGCCGATGTTCCCTAGCCAATCTGAGTTTGTCCGCAAGCGCGTACCGGCTAGGCTTTGTGATGGCAACTGGTTGACTTGTTGGGTATACTTATATAATTTGGACGTTAGTAACCTGGCTCGTATACATGACTTTTAAGTAGCGAGGCGGGATTTGAAAACTTATAAGGCACAAAAAAGCCTCTCCTACTTATAGATAGAAGAGGCTTTGACTTAAGTTGATTTATTGCTTCACCAATTGTCCGTTCAGTTTTTGAGCAAGCACAGATTTAGAAACTACGCCTACTTGTTTGTCTACCAACTGACCATTTTTGAATACCATCAGGGTAGGAATGCTACGGATACCAAATTTATTAGGAACCACAGAGTTAGCATCGACATCCATCTTTGCGATAACAGCTATTCCTTCAAAATCGCTTGCTAGCTCTTCCACAACGGGGCCGATCATTTTACAAGGTCCACACCATTCAGCCCAAAAATCTACCAATACCGGTTTGTCACCAGCGATCAGTTCTTCAAAATT
Source organism: Bacteroidota bacterium (assembly GCA_040385915.1). Taxonomy (GTDB): domain Bacteria; phylum Bacteroidota; class Bacteroidia; order Cytophagales; family ES-bin-26; genus ES-bin-26. The sequence continues at coordinate 61,462 of JAZKGK010000079.1, read as the reverse complement.
TGCATCAGTTGCTTCAATTGCTTTTGCCATTTTAGTAATTATTTAGTTACAAGTTAAGAGGCGAAGGTTAAAATCGGTAAAACTACGCCCAAATTCTTAACAGGCAAATGAGTTTTTGAAAAAATTAGTTCCCTCTTAATTCAGCCGATAGGATACGCCTTGCCATTCAGATAGGCGCTTGATCATTTCGTTGGTGGGTGAAATTTTGTACTTGCGAGAAAGCATTTGTACTTCCATCTTTTCTTCCCGGTCCTGAACCGTCATTTTTAACTGGCAGTTGCCTGGGTTAGCCTTCATCAGTTGGTCGAGCTCTTGCACAAATTGGGAAGTCAGTACGGACATATCAATCTGGATTTGAATCTCTTTGCTCAATTTCTCTCTAATTTCGCTCAACAATTCTATGCGAATAGGCTTTAGTTCAAACTGATCGCTGCTACCCCAACGGGCTTCTATTTTTCCTTTGAGGTAAATAAAGCGATCCACGTCAATGTCACGTTCAAACTGTATATAATCTTTATTAAATAAGGCTACTTCTACTGAGCCCTTGTAGTCTTCCAGTGTGAAGATCATAAAGTAATTACCATTCTTGGCTTGTTTGATAGTTTTCTTCGTGATGATGCCTGCTACGTTCACATCGCGGTTTCTGAATTCATCAATGCGGTCTAGTGTGCAGCTACAGAAGTTTTCTAGCTCTAGTTTATATTGGTCGAGTGGATGTCCGGAAATATAAAACCCAACAACATCTTTCTCATTCTTCAGGCGTTGTATCTCCGACCACTGTTCGCAAGGCACAATTTTGGGCAGGGGCACATCGCCGCCGCTGGCTGCACCAAAGAGGGAGGCTTGGGAAGCATTTTTCTGCTGGTGATAGCCAGTACCGTATTTGATGGCTTTTTCAATCAGATTGTCTTTCTCGCCCGGCGGGGTGTCCAGGTACTGAGCGCGGTGAATACCACCCGGATGCGCCTCTGCAAAGCCGTCGAATGCACCCGCCAAAGCCAAGCTTTCAAAGGTTTTTTTATTCACTGACTTAAGCGTGACTCTGCGGGCAAAATCGAAGAAATCTTTATAGAAACCTTGTTCTGTCCGTTCCTGAATAATGGCTTCGACTGCGGCTTCTCCTGCGCCTTTGATAGCACCCAAGCCGAAGCGGATTTGGCCTCTTTGGTTCACGTCGAAATTACTGGTCGATTCGTTTACGTCAGGCCCCAATACCGGAATGCCCATAGCCCGGCACTCATCCATAAAGAAGGTGATTTTCTCTATCGTGCCGATGGAGTTGGTTAATACAGCCGACATGTATTCGCCCGGAAAGTTGGCCTTTAGGTAAGCCGTTTGGAAGGCTACGACCGAGTAGGCGGCGGAGTGCGAACGGTTGAAACCGTATTCCGCAAACTTCTCCATCACATCGAAAATTTCGTTGGCTTTGTTCTTTTCAATGTTGTGAATCGTTTTTGCTCCCTCCACAAACTTGACGCGTTCTTTCGCCATTTTTTCCTTGTCCTTTTTTCCCATCGCGCGGCGCAGCAAATCAGCGCCACCCAGGCTATAGCCAGCAATAATCTGTGCCGTTTGCATGATCTGCTCCTGGTACACCATAATGCCGTAGCTATATTCCAGAATAGGTTTCAGCAACTCGTGGGGATATTCGATGGGCTGCCTGCCGTGCTTCCGGTCGATAAACAGCGGAATATAGTCCATCGGGCCGGGGCGGTACAGGGCGTTCATCGCGATCAGGTCTTCGATGTTGGTTGGCTTCAGGTCTTTCAGGTACTTCCGCATCCCGTCAGATTCAAACTGAAATGTACCTACCGTATCGCCTCGCTGGTACAAGGTAAAAGTCTTCGGATCTTCGAGGGGAATATTGTCAATGTCGATTTCGATGCCGTGGTTTTTCTTAATCAGTGCCAAGGCTCCTTTAATGATCGTCAGCGTTTTAAGACCCAGGAAGTCCATTTTTAGCATCCCAGCGTCCTCAATCACTTTCCCATCGAATTGCGTAACGTACAGGTCAGAGTCTTTGACCGTAGCCACCGGAATATAGTTGGTAATGTCATCGGGCGCGATAATAACACCAGCCGCGTGAATACCCGTGTTCCGTACCGATCCTTCCAAGATCTCGGCAGTTTGGAGTACCTTGGCTCTAAGGTCATTGCCATTGCGAATTTCCCGAAGTTCGGGCACCTCGGCATACGCCATTTGTAGGGTAGTCCCTGGCTTTTCGGGCACCAGCTTAGTTAAGGCATTGGCTTCGGGAAGGGATAGTTCCAGCGCGCGCGCAACATCCTTGATAGACGTTTTGGCGGCCATACTGCCGTAGGTCACAATCTGCGCCACCTGCGTTTTGCCGTACTTGTCGACCACATAGTCGATCACCTTTTGGCGGCCCGCATCATCGAAGTCCGTATCAATATCGGGCATGGACACCCGTTCTGGATTCAGGAAACGCTCGAAGAGAAGGCTATATTTAATGGGGTCAATGTTGGTGATACCGATGCAATACGCTACCGCCGAGCCTGCTGCCGAACCCCGACCTGGCCCCACCATTACGCCCAAGTCGCGCCCAGCCCGGATAAAGTCGGCCACAATGAGGAAGTAACCAGCAAAGCCCATGGTCTTCACAATGTGTAATTCGTGGGTCAACCGCTGTTCTACTTCCTCGGTAATTTCCTTGTATTTCAGGTGTGCGCCCTCAAAAGTCAGGTGCTTGAGATAGTCATCGGCGGTAACGAAGGGGGCTGGTATGGGGAAGTTGGGCAGCAGAATGTCGCGCTTGAGCTTGGGCGGCGTAATCTTGTCTACAATCTCGTTGGTATTGTCTAGCGCCTGGGGCAAGTCGTGGAATAACTTCTCCATTTCGCCCTGGGTCTTGAAGTAGAACTGGTCGTTGAAGAACCCAAAACGGTGCCCTTTGGGCATGGAGCCTTCGCCTTTGAAGACGGGCGTACTTTGCACTTCGCCCGTGTTTACGCACAGCAAAATGTCGTGGGCGTTGGAGTCGCCCTGGTTGACGTAGTGCGAATCGTTGGAGGCAATAATCTTGACATTGTATTTTTTCGCAAACTTCAGCAGCACTGCATTTACTTGCTCCTGTTCTTTCATGGCGTGGCGCTGCATTTCCACGTAGTAATCTTCGCCAAACAAATCCAGCCACCACTTAAATTTCTCCTCCGCCTTTTCTTCTCCTTCGTTCAAAATAGCCTGTGGAATTTCTGCTCCCAGGCAGCAGGTGGTGGCAATAAGTCCTTTGTGGTATTTCAGGATGAGTGATTTATCAATCCGGGGATATTTGAGGTAATAACCTTCTACAAAGCCCAAGGAACAAAGTTTAGCCAAGTTAACGTAGCCTTCCTGATCTTTGGCCAGGAAAAGCTGGTGGTGCCGAATATCTTTCGCCGATAAACCCGTCGAAGCATCTTTGCTAAACGACTTCCGAAACCGATCTTCTACCAGATAAAACTCGCAGCCCACGATAGGCTTAATGTTATACTTATTTGCCTCAGCCACAAACTTGAACGCCCCAAACATGTTGCCGTGGTCGGTAAGGGCTACGGCTCGCATGCCGTCGGCCTGGGCTTTTTTCATCATGCCAGTGATGCTGGCAGCACCGTCGAGCAGGGAGAATTGGGTATGGCAGTGGAGGTGGTTGAAGGTAGGCATAAGCGGAATTTCAGTAGTCAGCCTGCACGGTTGCAGACTTACAAAGGTAGGTTTTAACGGGGAAATGCCCAACCAAACGCAGGTAAATGGCGTTGAGTGGGGCATTTAGTTAGGAATTGAACTGTGTACTGTTAGGATTGGGAGACAACCAAGCTATACCAAGCATTGGAGTGCAAGCCTAGAAAGCTGTAAGCCTTTACCAACATTATTTACACTGATACTCGTACGTGGTAACGTTATCGTCAGCAGAAGTAATCTTGCCATCTTTATTACGGTCGAAGGTACTTGATTGAGATTTTTTGGTGGGAAATCCTTTGGCGTTTAATTCGTACGTGTAGTTCGTGTTGGTACCTAGATATGTTTCTGTTTTGAGCAAATACTTCGAAGGCGTTCCCTCATAGCCAATGCTTAAAAGCTCTTCGAAATCCTTGAGTTTGTTTTCTTTATCTGTATAATACTCGTATGTGTAAATTTGCGTGCTACCGCTGTTGGGTTTACGGGTGCGTTTTATCAAATTACCCCCAGCGTATTCAAACTCAAAGGTATTGTCGGGAGCAAGGATTTTTATTCGGTTTCCGTTTGAATCATACTCTGCGGTAGTAACCTTACTACTTGAACTGCCGGTGTCAGTTGTTGTCACTTTTGACCAGAATCCCTGTGAATTATATTCAATGACTATCGTTCTTTTTAGTGTTATAGTATTGTAGCTAAGTATTTTTACTAAGTGGTTATTACTATCGTACTCTAAGGTGAAGGATTCGAAGCCAATGTCATCAGTTACTTTAACAATATTACTTTTAGCGTCGTAGATGAAGACTGAAGGGTCATTACCATTGTCTTCCTTAGTCAGTAAGCAGTCTGGTACGGCAGGGGTTGTTTCTTTGTCTTTTTTACAGGACATTGTAAAAAGAAGACTAGCGCCTAATAAGGCACAAATGAGTGATTTGGATTTTAATCGGAAATGCATTTCAGTGGGGTTGAATTCTTTATAGTTAACTGGTTTTTCAACAGTCTAAAAGTGGTGGATAAGGCTGTTAAGAAAAATTGTACAACTTGTAATTAAGCAGACGCGTGCCTTTTTAGTGAAAACGGCACCAGCAACCCTAGTTCTAAGTTCGTTTGGCGTAAAATGTCCTATCCTGGCAACTAATAAATGACATTCCCCTCCGCTGGTGACGGTCGCATCGTGCGGTCTCCGCCGGGATCCTCGCCGCTGCGGTGTCCTCACCAATGCTGTCAACTTAAGGATAAACAGGTGCTTTCCTCCTCCCTGTTGTCATCCTGAGCGGAGCGAAGGAACCGAGCGTCGGTCGCTTGTTATTTGTTTAGTGGTAACCCCATAACAAGGTCCTTCGCTCTGCTCAGGATGACAATCGCCTGGACTAAAAAGGTGGGCATGTACCTTAAGTTGACACCAGCCATGGGGAAAAGGGTAAATTTGTTCTCATGGTATCTGTTAAATGCCCTACAACCGATCCTAATATACCCCGCAAGCATCAGTAGGATTTCTAGGCCAAGGTAGGAAATTATCCATACAGAACTAACAATAAAGGCCGGACTTTCGCCTGGCCTTCGTGCTATAACGTGCTATAAATACCTCCCAACTTTTAGGGCGTGGGGGCTTTGGTCTTGTCTTTTGGGGTGTTGCGGGTTTTGACTTGGCGGGTTTGTTGGTAAGTGGCCACAAAATCGGGGTTAGCTACCAGGCCAGGAACCAAATCATCGAGTAATTCAAATCCTGTGCGAATGTTTTTGAGTAACGTCTCCATGTTAGCGGTGGTGGTGGTGCGGGCTTTGCCAATGGCATTGCGCTGGGAAGTCATCGGTGCAAACGTATAGATGGCGGCCTGCAAAGCATCCAGGCCGCTGGTCGTCACCTGGTGATCGGTCAGTTTGCTGAGGTATTCTACCCCTTTATCGTGAATAATCTGGCAGCGGTTAATTATTTCGGCTTCGGCTCCCCGGCTTAGCGCGGTTTCGGAATGGTCTACGGCCTGTAATAATACATTGATGCCATTCTTTTTGGCATACGGGCGAATTTTCATAATCAGAGAGAAGGCCAACTGCAACAGCGCTTTTTTCTGCGTTTCCTTGTCGCTGGTATGGCCAATCGTTACACGTTCGGCCTGAGTAAATCCTTGCTGAGCGAATGCATCCACAAAGGCGCGGGTTTCATTGACGACGTCGGCCAGTGGCGGATAGATATTCCAAAGGCTTGGCTGGCTATCGAAATGTACAAATGCCGTCTTACTCATGGCTAACATAGCAATCTGTTTCTGATTCATAGTTTATGTCTTTATTGTTGTAACAAAACTATATATGAGAAAAAGTAAATAAAATAACGCATTTGAATATAACTTACTTGTGTGCAAATAAGCATGAATTGTAAACCAGCTCATTTGTAATGTCTACACAGTATAGGTAAAAATAGCTTATTACCGACGTAATATGTGCGGTGCAGGCAACCTTTCCCACGAAAGCAGTACTTATGCTGGTTTACGTCCGGTATTTCATGTACCAACGTTGGATAATATCTCAAGTAGCTGATACGCAATAATTATTCTCATTAACAGACCGATAATCGCCTTCTTAATTTAACATTACTCTAGGATTAGTCATAAGTACCTGCCACGTTGATGCCAAAATTCATTCTGTTTATTACTTAAGTACTAATTCCTGGCGCTAATCAGCTTTATTTATTTCTTAGATGGGTAGCTTTGTTTCATCACTAGCCTCTCTGAGAGTAAATTTTCCAATTCAAACGCGCTTAATTGAACCCAATCTCTTTTTTTATGAAAAAACAATTGTACAATGCCTTGTGCAGTACCTTTTATATAGGTGCCTGTGCTTTTATGTTATGCGCCTGCAATGGCAAAGACGGTGCACCAGGCCCGACGGGTGACCCAGGTGCTATAGGTGATGCAGGTGCCTTAGGACCCAAAGGAAAGGATGCCAGCACTTTTATAAAAAATGGAACAGTTTCTGGCAAAATTACGGGCTTCCGTAAAGATGGTATTACACCCTTGAATGAAAACTTTCAATACGGGTATCAGTTTAGCTCTTTCGATAATCGAGCGATTATGAAGGAAACAACAACAGCGGGTATGTATGAATTTAGCTTCACCCTTTACGACTCCATTTCATTCAACAAAAGATTTCAGCTTATTTTTGAAGCACCGTTGGACCTCTCTAGCATTTCAGTGATAGATGCCCAAGTTATTTATAGTAAACTCCTGGATGTTACTAAGGTATTAGAGGTACAGGCTCGTTTTTATACCATTGCTGGTAAACCAACTTCTCCTTTCACTTTTACCGATATGAGTTACAATCAGACAACGGGTTTACTCACGGGCAATTACGTTTGGCAAGCCGAAAACAAATACGTAGATAATAGTTATAGCAGCTCCACCAGTACCAACCTACCGCTAACTGTTACTGGACAATTTAGTATACCATTCCAGCAAGTTTCAAGCTTCCGGATTAGTAATGATCAATAATTTTCTCTCCTATTACTTATTAATGCCCAATAAATCATGAAAAAATATTTCTTTCTGGAAAAAACTCATTTCCTCCTGTTATTTTATTTAGTGATTAGCTCTATTTTGCTGCCCGGCTGCAAAGACGGCAAAAATGGTGAACCAGGCCCGAAAGGTGTCTCTGGTCTGCAAGGTACCCCAGGACAACAAGGCCCCCAAGGAGTAATTAGTCAATCAAGGGTTAAAACTGGCATTATTTCGGCAACTATTACCGGCAATTTAAGCGACAATACCCCTGTAAATGAGTCATTTAAATGCGAGTTTGCAGATGCGTTATTTGGTTCTCGTTTAAGTATTGAAAATAATAGGTATTATTTTGATATTTCTCGTTTTGATTCGCTCTTTATACAGTATATAAACTTTCGGTTTGATATATCGACCAATCCTAATTCCCCCGACCCCAATTTTAGTAGTGGTTATATGTCGTGGTATAAAAACGTGACTGATACTCAATCAATACGTTTGTTTGCAAATCAGTATAGTTATAATAGTAATGCAGTTTCGTCAGTGTCAGCACAAACCCTCACGAATGTAGTCTATAATTCTGTCACCGGAATTGTGTCAGGCAACTTCACCTGGAAGGCAGATAATAAAAGTATTGATACCAATGGTTACTACAATAGTAGTACTTCTTCTAAAAAGGACCTCACCATCCAAGGCTCCTTTAGCATACCTGTTCAGCAACGTGTTTTCCGGATAGCAGCCCCCGAATAATTTTTTTCCTCCAGTCATTCTTTATACATTTCAAAAGATATTCCATGAAAAAGCATTGTATCCAATATACTTTTTATCTTATCACTGCTTTGACCCTATTGGGTAGTTGCAAGAAGAAAGATGGCGAAATAGGTCCGAAAGGCGCTACCGGCGATAAAGGAGCAGTCGGTGTGACGGGTCCTAAAGGCACTGACGCACAGCTCATCTATAAAAATGGCTTTATTTCCGGAACAGTTACCGGGTTAGGCAAAGATGGTATAACCCCCATCAATGAAAACTTTCGATATGAATTCAGTTATTCCTCCCTTCCTGCGGTGCTTACCAAAAGGATTATCAATGGGATTGCAGATACGACTTATACTATTAATTTTGCACTGTATGACTCTTTAAATACCAGTTCTGCTATTTTAAGCTTTAATACAGAGACTAGTTTGACTAATTCTACTGCCGATTTTTCATCTGGTACGCTGTCGCTGATAAAAAAAGTGAATACCAATCAATACAAGGAGTTATCAGGTTATTATTATGTTTCTAGAACAAATACACCCAAAAAGGGCTCGGTTACCAATCTGAAGTATGACCAGAATACCGGAATGCTAAGCGCCGATTTTACCTGGAGCGTGGATAATACAAACGTTTACAATGAGTTTAATTATTATTACAGTGTAAGTAACACTGGCCAGCCTTTTACTGTAAAGGGAGCCTTTAGTATCAAATGTATCCTGCGAACAGAAGTTCAATAAGTTTGTTCTGATTACTGGACATTCTCTTTTTGGATGCTACCTACATCCCCCTAACCCCCTTCAAAGGGGGAATTCGTGCGTCCAAATTCCCCCTTTGAAGGGGGTTAGGGGGGATGTCTAACACGGTTGAATAGAAAATGTCCAGCAATCAGAAGTTTGTTCATTCTTCTTGCCTAAGGATAGCATTTTATTTTAGATAAGCAGGTAACTTTCAAAAGTCAGTAATACAATAGACCTTCCGCTTCTGGAAGGTCTATTTTTGTTTACACTCCTCCGTTCTCCGAGCTCCGTAGCGTAGGACGGTCGGAGAACGACAAGCCAAAAAATAGCATTTACAATGTGTACGCTAGCAAAGCGGTAGGGTAGGAGGCAAAGCGACTGAAGAAGTAAGCAAAACTACTGCGCACGTGAGCAAAACGAATGTGAAAGCTGACAGAACGACCGAGCACGCGAGCAAAACTACCACGCATGCAAGCAAAGCTAAGTCGAAAGATAGCAAAACTACCACGCACGCGAGCAAAGCTAAGTCGAAAGCTGACAGAACTACCGCGCAAGAACGCAAAACTAGGAGAACAGTATGCTGCTACGGAAGCAATCTCGGCTCATTGGGAGAGATACTGGCAAGGAGTGCTTGTAAAGTGCATCTATAAAGGTGTTTACCTTTAATAACTTATCTTCACTAAGGTTATCTTTTGGCATAGGAAATAAATTCTGTAAGCCACAATCCTTCACAAATAAAAGTAATCAGCCATTTATTGCTTATTACTCATTGTTCACTATTCATTGCTCATTGCATAGCCGATACCAACATCTAAATCTAGCTTCTTTATGCAAAAACAAGGTATTTCCGCATGTTGCACTTTGGCAGCATTGCTTTTGTTCCTACTGCCATTGAGTGGTGCTGCACAGCAGAGACCTACTACTGGAGTGCCTATTTATTATAAGCTGAAACAGGTTTACCTGCCTGAAGAAAGACGACAGGAAGTCCGTTATGATCTTAAGCAATTGGAGCTTAGAAATGTAGGTGGACAACTACCTACTACTGATGGAGAACAGTTTCAGGTAAATGTTTTTAAGCAAAAGATAAGCTCGGCCACAGAAGCCAAGCGCATGGTGACTAATATGATGCGGTCGCTGAATACGCCTCTTCAGATGGATAAAGACCTGCGGATGAATATAAATAAAACCATTGCGAAATCTGATGAGAGATTTATAGACCAGCAAGTAAAATCGGGGGTTGATTCTACTAAAAAAAGAATATCGGGTAAATTCAGCACCGTGGGCAAATCTTCTGAGGAGATGTTAAAAGAATCGGCGGATGAGGTGAAAAAGCAAGCGAAAGTATCGGTAGCTGTTTATCGTTTCGACCAATATTTCGACAATACAATTATCGATAATACGGCCATTAGTTTAGCCGAGCGAAGCGAACAGCAGCTTGTGTCTGTGCACGGAAGATTTTATAATACGGTACGCGTTACGAACAAGAAGGCACTGGCCTACAAAGAGGCGCTTGCCAAAGGTATTGCCCAGCTTAAAGCAGACAATAAATACGATAAAATAACGCTTGGGCAAGAGAAAGAAACGTTGGTGCTGCTGCCTTACGAAGATGGTTTTAAATATGCCTGGAAAACACAAATCATTGCCGACGGCCCTTATCGGGTTTGGGTAGATACTGAAACGGGCCATGTGCTGCAATTACTGCCCGAATTTTTCTTTTCAGACAATGCCCGAGGCTTGGCTTTCAACCCTTCGCCCAATGAAGGAACAACAGAAATGACTTTTGAGGTAGATGCGCCCAGCGATGGAAAATATACGCTAAGAAAAAGTGGTGTACTTACCCTTTCTAACAGTGGTGCAGACGGTACTTCGGGCATACTGACAATCAATGATGATGGTTCTGGCACCGCTAATTTTAATGTGTCGCCTATTAACGGGACAGTGGTAGAAAGAACTAACCAGGCAGGATATAATGGGCAGTTTCAGCAGGTAAATCTTTATGCTCATTTATTCAACCAACGTAAATATTATATGCTGGTAGGTAGCCAGGATTTCGGACAGATAGATGCTACTTTTAATGGCGCAGGAAATAATGCTTTCTGCTGCCCTCCGAATCTTTTGCTTGGTATGGCTAGCACTTCTGCTTCTACCGACTGCGGTGACGTTTTTAATTCTGCTATAGATGCCACCGTTATAACGCACGAGTTTGGCCATTTTCTCAATGGTTTGCAATATGGCGTGGGTGGTGGCACTCTGACCGGAGCAATCAATGAAGGGCTGGCAGATTTTTGGGCCTGTACCAATTTCAATATCGATACTTTTGGAGGATGGTGGGGACACAACTGCCCCGCGCCCGTTCAGAGTGGATTTACGCCTAGGCAGTCAGAGCCACTGGATATTTTTCCTGATCGTAATGCTTTGGCTGGTGCGTCTAATGAAATACATTCTGCCGGGCAGATTATTTCGTGGGCTAATTGGAGTGCAAGGCAGGGAATGAATGATGCGAGCGGCCTGGGCACGTTAAGCATTAATTTGAATATTATTAGAGCGATGACTACTGCAGGCATAGGCATTACTGACACAGGCACCGATAAATCGATTCATGATTCGTATCTGGATTTGTTGAAACAAACAGTACTTTTTTATAGCAACTCCCGCCTGATTAATAAGCTATTGGCCGGGTATGCCAGGGCTGGTTTTTTCTTAGCGCCCCAAGATGCCGTAATGGATATCGATGATTCTTATCTGGATAGGAATAGCGCCACCGGGCCGACTTTCACGGTTTGGACAGGGCGTGATTATACTTTTTCGGGTTCTACCGTTTCCACTGCATCGCCACCTTTCAATACACAATTTATGGTAGAAGTGGCCAATGATGCTGCCTTCACTTCCAATCTGCAAACCAGCGGCTGGCTTGGTGGGGTAACTGCGGGTGCCGGAGGAAGTGCTACCTGGGTATTGCCCAATGCTGCCTGGACTACCCTAAAAGCGGGTAGTGATATTTATTTCCGCCTCACAACCAGGGGTGCCGATGAAAGCAATATTCGCCAGTCCTGGAATCCGGGCAATGGATTTTTAGCCAATACACCCGTGGGCAGGGCCGCTATCAATGGCACTGGCACCAAAGATTGCGCTTGTTCGGCATCGTCTGGGACAAATTCAACGGCTATGGCACTCATTCCACTGGCTCCTTTAGCACTGTTGCTTTCCTTCCGTAGAAAATTCAGAAACAATACTGCTACGAACGATGCGGATAAGAATAATTGATTTTTTCGATCAATACTTTCACGTCAACTTTTTTAATTATCTCATTCCTGAGCCAGCCATTGTTTACGCAATCATGCTGGGGGCGGTAGCTTGGTTATTTATTAAGCGCTGCGGGGAAAGTAAGCTGAGTAAATACCATGCGTCTGGAATAGCCATTTGGACGACTGTTGCGGCTTTAATCGGAGCCAGGCTGTTTTATCTAATTCAAAATCTGGGTTATGTGATAGAACATCCAGCCATTCTTCTCGAAATAAATGGGGCAACCGTTTCCTTTGGTGTCTATTTGGGTGGAATGCTTGGATTCTTTTTATACACGAAAATGTATAAGATAAGCCCCTTCCACTATTTAGATGTGGTAGCATCGGTACTTGGGCTGGGACCTATGTTGGGGCGGTTAGCCTGCTTTCTAAATGGCGATGATTTCGGTACACTTAGCCACGTTCCCTGGGCAGTGCAATTTCCGCACGGCAGTTATCCTTTTGTCAATCACGTGCAGCATGGCTGGCTCAACCCGATGGCAGATTTATCGCTTGCGGTACATCCAGTTCAGCTCTATGGAAGCTTAAAAGGCTTGTTCCTCTTGGTGTTATTTACTTGGTTGTGGAAGAAAAGAATGTTCAAGCCTGGGGTATTATTCTTGCTTTTCTGGATGGTCTATCCGCTATGCCGCTTTTTGCTTGAATTTTTCAGAGGGGATGAAGACCGGGGCTGGGTGGGGGCATTATCAACGGGGCAATTTATGTCAGTCTGTCTTTTTTTGGTGGGCTTATTCCTCTTCCTTTGGCTTGGATTTAAACAGAAGGTGCCTATGTCGTTTGCTGTCGCTTATCCTCAAAAAAACAGGAAGTTGTCGTAAAAGATGGATACTTTGCGCCTATTCACAGGCAACCTGGTATCCATGGAAAAAAATAATGATTTAAGATTTGCCATGCTCATTGATGCGGACAACGTCCCTTATTCTAATGTAAAAGGGATGATGGAAGAGATTGCAAAGTATGGCATTCCCACGTTCAAAAGGATTTATGGTGACTGGACCAAGCCCACGGTTTCGGGCTGGAAGTCGGTGCTATTAGAAAATGCCATCACGCCCATTCAACAATACAGCTATACTACGGGCAAAAATGCCACCGATTCTGCCATGATCATTGATGCGATGGACATTCTGTATACGGGCCGAGTGGATGGCTTTTGCATCGTGTCTAGCGACAGTGACTTTACTCGGCTGGCCATCCGACTACGCGAAGCAGGCATGCGGGTGATTGGCATGGGCGAAAAAAAGACGCCCAGTCCGTTTATTTCGGCTTGCGATAAATTTATCTACATCGAAATTCTGAATGTCACGGTTGCGGAACAGACCGTGGAAAGCAAGAAGAAAGAGGGAACCAACGTAGCGGAATCCATTAAGAAGGTAGATAAGAAACTAATCTCTCTGATTTCTTCCTCCATCTCCGACTTGGCTGACGAATCGGGATGGGCATTTCTGGGAGAAGTAGGCAACCTCATCTTAAAAAAGCAACCTGACTTCGACCCCCGGAATTACGGCTTCAAAAAATTGGCTCCCTTAATCAAAAGCATCGACAAGTTCGAGATCGACGAGAAGCAAAGCGAGAAGAATACCAAATTGGTGTACGTTCGGACGAAAGGGTAAATAGTTATTTCCATACCCAATCGAGTTTCCCTTTTATTCCTCGATAAAGTTCAGCTCCTTGCCGAAGGTTTCTTCCATTTTCCAGGCCGCCAGTACGGCAATGATGATTAGGATAGCGCCCGTCACCCAGCCGCCCGTGATGTAACTGCCAAACAGCTTCCGGGTGAATTGAAACAGCAAAAGGATCAAGGGCAAGGAACCCCGCACCATATTAGGAATGCTGATGGCGGCAGTGGCGCGAAGATTCGTCCCGAATTGTTCGGCGCTCATTGTAATGTAGACTACCGTGAAACCGGTGCCGTAGCCTAAGCCGGCACAAATCAAATAAAACGTGTTTTCATTGCCTCCCGATTGCGCAAAGAAGAGTATCAGAAAGAAAACCGTAATGCCATAAAAGATAAACAAGGCCTTTTTCCGGCTTTTCAGGCGTTGGCTAAGCAAGCCAACGGACAAATCGCCAAAGGCAATGGCGAGGTATTGAATCATAATCGCTTTGCCAGGATCGATGTTGGGAATACCGAAGGCGATACCGAACTGATCGGAAAACGTGATCAACACGCCAATGATATACCAAGCTGGTAGGCCAATCAGCACGCAACGCAGGTAGCGAATGAAGCGTTCTTTGCTGGTAAAGAACATCAAAAAGTTTCCCCGTTCTACTACCTTGGTCTTGACCTGGGTATACAACGTACTTTCGTTGACACTCACCCGCAGCATTAGTAGCACCAGTCCCAAACCTCCTCCGATATAATAGCAAACGCGCCAGTGAAATAACTCCTTCATAAAAAACGCCGTCACAGCGCCCAGAATACCAAAGGAAGCAATCATGGCCGCCGCTACGCCTCTTTTCTCTTTGGGAAGTAACTCGCTCACCAACGTAATGCCCGCCCCCAATTCGCCAGCCAAGCCCACGCCCGCAATGAAACGCAGGATGGCGTATTGGGTAGTGTTGGTGACCATGCCATTGAGGATATTGGCCACAGAATACAAAAGGATAGAACCAAAAAGTACTTTCAGCCGGCCTTTTTTATCGCCCAGCATGCCCCAGAGCACTCCGCCGAGCAAGAGGCCAACCATTTGTATACTAATAATCATTTCTCCTTGGGTGAGAACTTGCGCATCGGTAAGCCCCAGATCGGCTAGGCTGGGTTTGCGAATAATGCCAAACAGCAGCAGGTCATATACATCGACAAAGAAACCCAAGGCACTGACGATGACCGCCAGTTGAAAAAGACTATTGTTTTTGGAAGACATCCGTAAAAAGAATTGGCGATAAAAGGCGCAATATTACGGCTTTGTTTGTTTCTGCTCGGTACTGGACAATGGAAAAGGCTGCTACTCAATTGGACGCATTTATTTCGCTGTCCAAAACACGAGGAAAAGACCACGCTTAGGTAGGTCCACTTACAATCCATACCGCCATCATTATCTCACTTACACTAATGACCTTTATCAAAAGCCCGGCGTGTTCCTCCCCTAAAATCCTGCCCACAATGAGTTGATGCCTTGGTACCAAATTGAGCACTTTGCAGAAAAGCCCATTCGCCAGCCAAACGGCTGCAATAAGGTAAGTTAGGATTTTATGAATTGCTTTGGTTTGCATTGGTTAGTTCATTACCGAACTGCCTTAGCCTTCAATTTAGCGCAATCAATGCACTAAAGACGCCATCGATCACTTTCGCCATCCGACCCAAGTGTAAGGTTTCCATGGTATCGGTGGGTTAATGGTAGTTATTGTTCCGGTAAAAGGAAGTATCGGTCAGCATGAGGGCGCTCATTCCGAATTTCCATGCAGTGAAAGAACAATGGCCAATCATATTGACTTTGCCGAGTAGTCTTACAATTTTATGTTAGCCGATATTTTGATGCCGAAGCGTGAAATGCCCGGATTTTTCAAATAGGTGAGTCGGTGGATAAAGTCAATGCGTAGGGCGTGAAAGATGTTTTCTACGCCGTAGCCCACTTCTACATAAGGCACATTGGACAGTGTCTGAAAGGGAAGAATCGTTTTTCCATGGCGATTGGTGCGCTCATTATAGGCAATGTTTTCGGGCCGTATGCCACCCCAAACGATATTGGTGGTGGCTAGTAAGCGCCAATCAAGTGTTTTGTTTAGCTGACGTATGCCGGGAATCTGGCTTAAGATCAGGTTGTTGAAATAGTGCGTATAATGGAATTCGATAAAGTGGTCGCTCACAAACTCGAACAGCCCCATGTTCTGGCTGGCATTTCGATAGTACAGAGCCGTGTTGTTGCCTTGGTGTACTTTCAGCAAAGCATAGGGCAAAGCGGAGAAAACATAGCCTGCCTGCAAACTGTATTCGGCCGTACCAAAACCAAACACGGATAGTTGTTTCTGAGTAATGTTAAGTACCAGTTTCTGATAGTTAAAGGTAGAGCCTAGAATATGATTGAGTCCGAAAATTCCGGTAACAGTAAATGTAGGAGCTGGTTGCGGACCTACTACTTTGAGCTGGTTGAAACGCGTGCGAAACGAACGCTCCTTGGGGTTGAAGCGAATAGTTACTTCCAATTCGGAGCTATTGATAAAGCTTTTGGGTGTAAAACCGGTATCTTCCGTAGTCATTCTCTTCGGAAACAGTTCTTGCATTTCCAGGTGGCGGGCGGTAAATTTGGTGCCCAGCCCCGGTCGGATTTCATTCTCTATCCACAAGGCGCTTTCTGTGTAGGCGTAGGGATTACGTGCTTTTAGGTTGAACCAGCGGTTAAAAGCCTTCAATACCGGAGAAGCGTTATATCCAATGGATAGCTGTCCAATCGGTTCGGTATCATCGCGTTGCCGTATGCCAATGGTCGTGAAGTTTTTGCGGCTCAATACATAAGAGGCAGCAAGGTTGTATTTAAATCGTTTGTCATAGCCTCCGTACGCTGCCCAACCTTCCAGAAATAGGTTTTTGCTAAAGTCCAGGTTGGTACGCAAGCCTAGCGAGAAACGATTGCCTTCCACATTGTTCCAGGCATAACTATACAGCCAATGGCCGATGTCTACTTTGCCGGCAGTAACATAGCCAGTCGTAAGCGTCCGACCCCAGAAAGCGTACTTGCTGGCTATGGGTAGCTGTTTTATTGAATCAATGAGAGCGAATGTTTCCTGGCTGTGGGTGGTAGTATCCGAAGCAGTTTCGCGGTAGTTCAGCCAGTAATTTTCGTCTTCTACCGAAGTGCTACTCGAATAGTTTCGGCTTTCCAGAAAAAAGGCAAGCGGTTTGGGTTGGTTCACTACTATTTTTTGGTTGGTTGTATGTACTTTCACTTGCAAACCAGGAAAGCGTTTGCTGGCCTCCACCAGGCCGATTTCATAGTCCTGAGAAGTAGCGAACCAGGCACCACTCGAATCGCGGTCGGTCTCTTGCCTGATCCGCAGCGTTTCTACAAAGTTGATATTGGCATTGGGCGAGATACGTAAATCAATCTTTTTCAGGCCATAATCCTGTTTGCTTACCCAGATAGTGCCTATAAAAGCAACGTCGGTTTCGCGGCGTGGATCTACTGAAATGCGGTAGTACCATTCTTTGTTGAGCTGAATGCTGTCTTCCAGAAAATATTCGTAATTGAATTTCCAGCCATCGGCAATGGGAGAGGCCATCCATTTATCTAGAATCTGGACACGGTTTTTGTAAAAATTATAATCGCGAAATCCATTGCCACTCAATAGTTTGGTGATGGCGTCATCTTCTTCTAAGCCAATGCCGGTGGTATGGGTGTGGAGGATTTCTTCTTTGTTGGAAGGAGGAGTCTGCAAAAAATAATTATTGGAAATGCTTTCGGTTACCGTCAGCGGAATCAGAATATTGCCTTTGGCATCGCGGTAATTTGTGCCGGGCTGCCGCTCCATCAAAGTCTTGATTTCCTTAACCACCTTCGCATTTTTGATGCCTTCTGTTCGGTTTAGGTATACTTCTACCCGGTTATAGCTTTCCATCTGGTAGGCATCCAACGAATGGGGATTGTTGCGGTCCTTATTGGCAACTGCCCGACGAATAATGGCGTAAGCCGGGTTTTCGCCTGAGGAAATGACTACTTCTTTTAGTTTCGTATTGGTCGATTGCAGCTTAATAATGAGCGGTTTGTCATGACCTGTAGAAACAGTAATTGTATCAGATTGATAGCCAATGAAGGACACAATCAGCAAACTATCGTTGGGGAGCTTGCTTCTGCGTACTGTAAATTTCCCTTCCAGGCTGGTTTGGGTAGCTAGCTGCGGCGACCGCTGGAAATATACATTGGCAAACGGAATAGCTTCGCCGGTAGTGCCATCCGTTACCATCCCCGAAACGGTTCCGGGGGTAGCTTGCTGCGCATATCCGACCTTGGCTGTTGCCAGCAATAGTAAGCTGATAAACAGGAAGATGGAATTAACTTTGATTGGGGAAATGAGAGAAATAAAATGATAATACGAAAAAGATAACGAAGAAAAATATTTCATGAGTAAAGGCATTTGCAATGAATAGACAGCAGGTGTATCGTTATCGTTCTAAGCTGAATAATCTGTGTAAAAGTGAGAAATAAGTACCGATAAACAAACAAATATTCAAGTAATTAAGATTCTGTTCCGTGAGTGCTTGCCTATTTCTTGACTCAACAACAGGTTGGTTTTTCTCCATTAAACAAATATAATTGCTCTGACAGAAAATATATACTGCTAAGACCATTAACCGAGGTTGTACCCCTATGATAGAAGTGCTTTTTTCGTAAACTAGCTAGTATTCAGAGAAAGCCACCTGCACATCCAGTGCTTTCTAAAGATAAAGACCTGTAAAATATTAACTTTCTATCAGTAGGTTTGTGTGTTAGATTCCTGCACTCATCATCTATTTATTGAAAGGTCTATGCTTCGTCTGGTAAAACAACTGGAAGGGAAATCTCCTGCGCAAAGGTTAGAGATCATCCGACAAACGTTGGATGGCTGGCAAGTGCCTTACCAGTTGCAAAAATACAAGACTGGTGTCAATCTGTTTGTAAAAGCTGAAACCAGGCATTTCGTCGGCATTGGTAGTCATTATGATGTCGTTGCTGGTAGCCCTGGTGCTAATGACAATGCTTCGGCTATTGCTGTTGCATTGGATGTGGTCAGGAGAATGCAAAGTTATCCTATTCAGCACCTTAGTGTACAATTCTTCTTTTTTGATGAAGAAGAAAATGGATTGAAAGGTTCCCAGGCTTACCTGGAAAAATTTGGTTGCCAAGGCATGAAAGGGTTATTTAATCTGGAATTGGTGGGAATGGGTAATCAACTGGCATTATGGCCGTTGCACGCACATTCGGAAGGATGTCTGCTGGAAACGCTGGAACGGCAATGTGTCCAGATGCAAATTTGCACCCGCCGGTTCGACAAAATTATCACCCATATGGCCGACCACGTCAGTTTCCGGAATGCGGGCCTGGCCGACGCTTTTACCCTCACCTGCCTTTCGAATGAGGATGTGCAAGTAGCACAACATTATTACAAAGCCCTGGAGTTTGACGTAGATAGTCAGACCTTACGGGAAATCCTCTCCGAAGCCCCGCTTTTCCGCCACTACCACCAGGCGACCGATGTGAGTGATCACCTTCAGGAAAGCGCCTTGCAAATGACTGCCGACGTACTTTGGCACACCTACCTGACGCTGGACAAACAGACATTTGAATAATTTTTTATCGGTTAAGCTAAATATTTTTGCAGTTGCCTTGCTTTATTCAATCTTGATATTAACTTTGCATAACAAAGTACTTTTAATTCAATGATGCGGATGGCCATGAGTAATGCACCTTTAGGAAAGAACCCGCTGGGCGGCAACGCCGGATCAGGCAACCCGCTGGAGGAGTTACGGGAAATCCGTTCAATGATGGAACGTTCCTCGCGTTTTATTTCCCTCAGTGGATTGTCGGGCATTTTTGCTGGCGTATTTGCGCTGGTAGGAGCAGGGGCAGCGTATTGGTACCTTGACCTAAGCTTTCCCGAAAAGACATATCACCATTTTCTTAATCCACGTATATTTACTTTCCTCTTCTCCGATGCTTTATTAGTATTGGTGTTATCCCTGGCAGTCGGCATATACCTGACTACCCGCCAGGCGAGACGCAAAGGCCAGCATATCTTAGACAAGACTTCTAAAAGGATGCTATTTAATCTGGCTATACCCCTGGCTGCCGGAGGCGTATTTACTTTAGCGCTGCTGCCTTGGGCTCCCGTGCTGATTGCACCCGCCACGCTTATATTCTATGGTTTGGCCTTAATTAATGCAAGCAAATTCACGCTGGATGATATCCGATATTTAGGTTTTTGTGAAATTGTCCTGGGCTTAATCAGCTCATTCTTTACTGGTTATAGCTTGTTTTTTTGGGCGTTTGGCTTTGGCATTCTCCATATTATTTATGGAACCGCCATGTACCACAAGTATGAAAAGTAAATAATTAGCTTTAAGCGGTTAGTCTTGAGCCTTGAGCTTACAGTTCATTTCTCAAAGCTTGAAGCTTAAAGCTCAAAGCTACAATCATTGAAAAACATATTAGTCAATATAAATAAATCGTTTGAGAACCGGGTTCGCCTGGGTGTCATGTCGATCCTGATGGTGAACGATTGGGTGGACTTCAACTTCCTGAAGGAAACCCTTGACCTGACCGACGGGAATCTGGCCAGCCACCTATCGGCCCTTGAAAAGACCGAGTATATTGAGGTGAAGAAGTCGTTCATTGGCAAGAAACCCAATACCACCTACGCCGCTACCGATGCTGGCCGAAAAGCCTTCCGGGAGCATTTGGAAGCCCTAGAAGCACTAATTAAGGCAGGTGGTTTGTGAGAGGTCTTGATATAGTAATATAAAGTTCGGGGCAAAAATATTGTATACTCCCTTGCTGCTATAAATTTATTAATCAGAATGTCAGCCTAGCTTTTGCTCCAGAGGAGCTTCCTTTTTATAGCAAATAATATATAAGTAGTATTTTGCTCCAGTGGAGCCTCCTAAACATAACGGTAAACCGCTCAGCATTAACTAATGGCAAATACCTTTTAAATGGCTGTAATTGTCTGCTATGTAGAAGATAATCCTCTAATCTGCATCGTGTTGTCGAACAGATCTGCAAATCTGCTTAATTATCTTCAGCACATCAATTTGCTTTGCCCCGTTATCTGGGCTTTTTTTTGATATCTAAACTTTGAAATGCAAAGTACTTTTAAAATGTAATTTTATGAAAAAGAAAAATGTAATCTCTGTTCTTTGGCTGACGTTTTTTAGCGTCGCGATGGGCTATTTGGAAGCCGTGGTGGTGATATATCTGCGGGCTTTGTACTATCCGGGAGGTTTCCAGTTTCCTTTGGTGCCGATGGATCACAGCCTGGCCGCAATCGAATTTTGGCGTGAAGCGGCTACCCTGGTTATGCTGGCAGGCGTTGGTTTCCTGTTCGGGCGGACGCGCACACAACGGCTGGCGGGTTTCCTTTACAGCTTTGCTATCTGGGACCTGTGCTATTACCTGTTCCTGAAAATCGCGCTGGACTGGCCTGAGTCGGTGTTTACTTGGGACATTCTCTTCCTAATTCCCGTGCCGTGGGTAGGGCCGGTGCTGGCGCCCTGTATCCTGTCAGTCACGATGATAGCACTGGCTGCCGTCTTGTACAACCAAGCCACCACTAGAGTTGACTCTTCCATTCGACGGGCAGAAAGTTGGTTGTTAACCTTCGGGTCGCTGGTAGTCATTGCTTCGTTTATCTGGGGTTACGTCCGGTATGTATTGCGGCACAATGCCTCTTTATGGAACCTGTCGAGCCAGTCAGACTTATTTGCCGAGGCGATGACTTATGTCCCAAGGCATTTCAACTGGCCTTTGTTTATAGCAGGAGAGCTTTTACTGGCTTGGGCCGTCTATCGGATTGCTTGTTACAAGAGCCGAAAGCCTGTTATCTCCCCAAAAACCACGTCAGCGCGTCGAACTGAATCCGAGTCTTTCGCCGACTATTTAAATGCGTTGTAAGTGGCTGTCCGCTTTTAGCGTTTTCTCTATCAATCCAAAAATCTACTCATTTACTCATTCGCACATCCAATGAATCATACCCTTCCCAAGACTAAAATTGCATTTGCCGTTACTTTGGCGGCCTATAGCTACTTGTTTTTTCAACAAAGTGCCGGGATTAATTTTCTGGTATTTGCGCTGCTCTTGATGGCTGCAATGGCCTGGGAACAACCGACTTTGCTGCGGGCTTCGTTGTGGCGTTGGCTGGCGTTGGGCAGTCTGGTGTCTGCTACTTGTTTAGCTTGGCACGGAACGGCTTTAGCGCTTACGGCTACGCTTATTTCTCTGGTGGTACTTACGGGCTATAGTTTGCAGCCGAGTGCTTCGTTTTTGGTGGCTGGTATTCAGGCCATTTACTCGCTCGTCACTGCTCTATTCCAGCGAACCTATCGTTTCCTGGATGAACAATCCAATCTTACCCGCGCTGACCAACCTAAGGCTAGCAATCGCCTGTATACGTACGCTTTACCAGTCATCATTACCCTCGTGTTTTTCCTCCTGTATTGGAGTGCCAATGCCAATTTTGCTACCACGCTCGGGCAAATCAACCTTGGCTTTATTTCCTGGGCTTGGGTATGGTTCACGCTTGGAGGCTTTCTCCTGCTTTTCGGGGTTTTCTATCGGGAATTTATCCCTATGTTGGCCTACTTTGATAGTACTTCTTCCGACAATTTATTAAAGCAGGAAAGAGATTATTCGATCAATAACCTGGTTCTGGCATTGGAAAATAACAAAGGTGTTGTGCTGCTGGCGCTACTGAATGGTCTGTTGCTGCTGGTCAATCTGAATGATGTGGTGTACTTCGCGTTTAACAAGGGCATTCCTGTTAACAGCACTTTCTCCGAATACGTGCACCAGGGCGTCTATACCCTGATCGTGACGGTTTTGATGGCCATCGGTATCCTGCTGTACTACTTCCGGGACGATCAGCATTTCTACGACAAGAACCGTCGCTTGCTCAATTTGGCTGGTGCCTGGGTGGTTCAGAATGGTATTCTACTGGTTATTACTGCTTACAAAAATAGCTGGTACGTGCAGGAATACGGCTTGACTTACAAGCGCATTGGCGTATTTGTCTACCTGTTGCTAACGTTGATTGGACTGGTGACTACGCTCTTCAAACTCTACCAGGTAAAAGACATTTGGTTCTTGATCCGCAAAAATTCCTGGGCTTTTTATGCAGTGCTAGTGCTCAGTACCTCGCTGAATTGGGACCGGATGATCGCTTCTTACAACATTCACCAGGCCAGAACGATAGACATAGGTTATATATTATCGCTGTCAGATGCCATCTTACCCGAAATAATTAAAGTGAAAAACAATCCAGATTATCCGATAAATGATGCCCAGAAAATGTGGATTGACACGCGTATCACCCAATTGCGGCAGAGAGTAGCTCATCAATCCTGGCAATCCTGGAATTACGATGAACAGTTGTCAATTAACAATTAACAATTAACAATTAACAATGAACAATGAACATTGCTGGCTTTTACTTCTGATGTCCGCCTACCCTGGCCTGCGCCTCAGGTCAGGGAAAGTATTGAAGCACATTAAACATTTACTCCATCTCACCATTAACTTTTTCACGCATGGAAACTATCCTTTCGCGTAACCCGGCTGCCTATGTTTCAACGGACAGGTGGCTCTTGTATAATCCTTTAAAAGATTCTATGTATGTAGCTGGCCTGGTACTGGTTGGCCTTTCAACGGCGTTATTCGTATTGCCTTTTTATCAGGGTCTTGAAGTCAGTCGCGACCATTATTTCGGACTTTTTGTACTTCATTATATTTTTGCCGTTGGGTACGGAACTACATTGTTTTTCTCGAAACGGCTTCGGTTGGGGAGAGAGGAATTCCAGGAGAATATCGGAGTAGTGATGTTGTGGCTGGTGCTTAGCTTTATTAGCTGTTATGCGCTCAATCGTGAATTGCCTGTTTTTCAGGAATCTACGCTTTGGCTTGCGGTGTACATCGTGTTAGCCTGTGTAAGCTTTGTAGGAGTTGGTTTTCGTGATTATTTTTCCCGGAAAGGGCAACTGCTGCTGTATGCACTTTTGGGTATATCTTCCATTCTTTTCGCTTATCTCGCTATCTATCTCCTGCCGATGTATGGCTACGGGTTGATTGGTGGCCTGGGCTTAGGTGCCGGTTTTCATATCTTCGTACCGCTGGTGTGCCTGGTTTACATCATCCGTTTGCTGGAACATACCTATCAGACCGACAAAGAAAAATTCCAATGCACTATTGCCGGGGCGCTTCTGCCTCTCCTGTTACTGATTCCTTTGTTAACGTATTGGGGCAATGCGCAAAAGAAAATCGTCCAAGTATATAACCAAGCGGAACTGGACTCGGATAACCAACTTCCCGGCTGGGTTCGTGTAAGCCAGCAGCTTTCTACTGGTTGGTTGACTGAGCGGATTCTGAAAACTGATCTGGTCTACGAAACCCCCAACAGTAATGGTTGGTTTTCATGGGATATGCCCGGAAGTGGCTCGTTTGCTGAAAAGCGCCAGCACGACCCATTAGTGATGATTGCTACGGCTATCTATGGTAGGAGCCCGCTGGCAAGGGATGAAAAAATTAAGATTCTTGAAATGGCCTATGATTCCCGCCACCAAGCGCAGGAAAGGCTGTGGTCAGGCACCGATTTGCGGACAGCCAATGTAGCCACCAATGTGCGCCTGTTCCCCGAATCGAGGATTGCCTACACGGAACAGACGCTACACGTGCGGAATACCCTGCAAACGAGTTGGCGTAACGACCAGGAAGCGATTTACACTTTCCATTTACCCGAGGGTGCCGTCGTTTCTTCGTTATCGCTCTGGATTAATGGCAAGGAGGAGAAAGGGTATTTGACGACTAAGGGCAAGGCAGAAAAGGCCTATCGCACCATTGTGGGCATAGAAATGCATGATCCATCGGTGGTGCATTGGCAGGAAGGCAATGAGGTATCAGTACGCGTATTTCCCTGCACGAACAAGGAAGACCGGCGTTGTAAAATAGGCATCACTTCGCCTTTGCGGATAGAAGGAGACCAACTGGTGTATTCGTCCATTCCTTTCGACGGTCCGCAGGTTATGGGGGCTACCCAAAGTACGCGGGTGCAAGTGCAGGGAAATTCGGTTGACTTGGAACTGCCAACGAGCTTTACAAATGCAGAACAAGGCGTGTATACCCGCGAAGGAGATTACTGGTCGGACTGGAAAATCAGTTGTAAGGCACCAGATGTAAGGAGTCAAACATTTTCCTTTGCCGGAAAAACCTATCAGACAGAGCTTTTTGTGCCAGTCTATGCCCCGTTCGATGCCCAGAAAGTGTACCTGGATTTGAATGCCTCCTGGACAAGCAGCGAAATGGAAAAGGTGTGGGAATTGCTGAAGACCAAGCGCGTATACGTCTTTGATCGCCAGTTGGTGCGGCTGACTGACCAAAACAAAAAGGAGTTATTCGACCGATTGGGTGGGTTACGGTATAGCTTGTTTCCTTTAAATGAAATTCATGAGCCAGCCACCAGCCTACTTATTTCAAAGAGTACTGACAACGCTCCAAACCTCAAAGACTTAAAAGATTCAGACTTTTCTAAAGCCCTGCTACCTTATTTGAGCCAAAAGCCCCACATCCGGTTTTATACCCTGGACAGTGAATTATCGCCTTACCTCAAAACGCTCAAAGAGTTTCGGGTGTTGGAATATGACCATGGCGATGTGTCCAAACTGGATGATTTGCTGTCTAAGCGCCAGTTTGTGCAAACGCCAGAAGACGACCACTCAGTCGTAATTGAAGAATCGGGGATGCGGATTAGGCAAACGGAAACCGCTTCTCTGGGCAATGCGCCTGACCATTTGTTGCGTCTGTTTGCTTACAACGACATTTTGCGGAACATTGGCCAGGATTATTTCAAAGCCGATTATGTGAATGAAGAACTGATTCAGAAGGCTGAGCAAGCCAATGTCGTGTCGCCAGTCTCCAGCCTGATTGTGTTGGAAAGCCAGGAAGACTATGAACGCTTTGACATTACCAAAAGCCAGAACAGCCTGGGCAATGCCACCGCCAAATCTTCTGGTGCTGTCCCTGAACCCCACGAATGGCTGCTCATCGCCCTGATAGCCATCGTTGGCGGGTATCTGCTGATAAAAACGTATGGCTATGCATAAATTTGCACCTCCGGTTATCTTCTCATTCACCCATTCACTCCGTTTGCTTTGGAAAAACCGGTTGGCAATCGGTACGGTGGCTTTGTTTGGCGCTTACCTCCTGACGGGCTGGTTTCTGTTGAACGAATATTTTGGTAACCATCCGGTGTTGTTCGCGGGCTTGTTGTTTACGCCTTACGTATTGGTGGTTCGAAAGCCGGGGCAGTTTTCCTATCGCTATGGCTGGCTGGCCTTGATTTTATTGGCCGCCACCATTTGGATGCCCATTAAGACGCTGTATTTTCTGGCAATTGCTTTTGCGGGACTATTTTGGGTCGAAAGCCGGATCGGGAAAATCAACTACTTGCCTGTATTCTTTTTCGGTGTCATGTCGCCCGTGTTCAATTTCCTGACTACGATTTTTGGCTTTCCCATCCGCCTTCAATTGAGTGAATGGGCAGGCGCGATTCTGCAAATGACTGGGGTAAAAACGGGTGTTTCGGGCAATATTATTACGGTAAATGGCACCGGATTTTCGGTTGATCCGGCTTGCGTAGGCCTGAATATGCTGGTGGTTTCTTTACTCATTTCCTTGCTGCTGCTGGCCTACCACGAACGAAAATCGCAACGTACTTTGCCTTTCTATGGTGTCGTATTCGCTTTAGTTGGCACATTTGGCCTAAACATCATTGGCAACTTGATCCGGATTGTGCTACTAGTTCAGTTCCGCATCCTCCCCGAAAACCCGCTGCATGAGGTCGTAGGCATGGCTTGCCTCATCGGGTATATCGTGCTGCCGCTGACCTGGCTGACGCCCTTTTTATTCAACTATCCATTACCAGTCTGGAAGCCAGTTTGGTCGATTCGTTCGCTGTATCCCTGGGCAACTGGCCTGAGATGGAGCAGGTTTACTTGGATACATGCAGTATTGCTGTTGCTGGTGGTGGGCAGAGGCTGGGTTTGGGAGGGGAGAGGCGGAAACGAATTTGCCGAACCCCACGCAGTGCCGGGATATAATCGCGAGGTTTTGCAGGGGAGCGTGTATAAGTTTTCCAAAAAAGACGTCTTATTGTATGTGAAGCCCGTCGCCGAATTCTACGATGCCGAACATACGCCCCTGATTTGCTGGCGCGGCAGTGGATATGAATTCAAACAAATAGGCCGCAACACTTGCGCAGGGCAGGATATTTACACGGGAGTCCTAGAAAAAGGCAGTGACAAAATTTATACCGCCTGGTGGTTCGACAACGGCCAGCACCGCACCATCAGCCAGTCCGACTGGCGCTGGCGAATGAGCCGGGGAGAAGCCGCCTTCAGTCTGGTCAATGTAAATTGCAGCAACGAGCAAGCCTTATTGGAAGAAGTCAATAGCCTGATGAAGAAGGATTTGTTTTAAAATAGCCGTCTTCATTGCGAATGGTTTGTGCTCCAGTGGAGCCGCCTGTTTATAAGTAGTCAGTTATAAATAAACATCATTTTAATGAATAATAAATTATTGATTTTTAGCTAGATACATAATTATTCATTGCGTTCCACGCTGGACTCATTATTCACTACTCATGGCTTAGAATCTCTTTCCATTGGCTGTATTAACGGCTGGAAGAAGTTTGAACCCTTGTGGAATTTTTTCACCAAGACCGGACAACTAAATGGAATGCTGCCCGTACTGGAATCTATTCTGTCGAAAGTGAAGCCCATCAACAAGAAACAGCCAGAAAATAGCCAGCCATCCGCTAGTTTGATTCCGCAACTGTTTGAATAAGTGCCCGATAATTGAGTTATTTGCAACAATCCAACTTCTACCCTATGCGTTTTCTCCACCTATCCCGTTACGACCGGTCATTCAAAGTTGTGTTGCTCTTATTTGCCATGTCGGCGGTGTGTTGCCTGTTGGTGGCATTCCGCATCCTGTACACTGACCATACCACGTACCGATTCTTGATCTGGAACCTATTTCTGGCCTGGATTCCCTTACTGGCAGCTTATGGGCTGCGCAAAGTCTTTTCCGAAACATCCCGGAAGTGGCTTAGCTTGTTGGTGCTGGGTGGCGTTTGGTTGGTATTCCTGCCCAATTCGCCCTACATTTTCACCGATCTGGTTCACCTGGAAGACCGCCGTATGAGTGGGCACGACATTCATATATTATTCGATGCGACTCTCATTTTTGCCTTTGCCCTCACCGGATTGATTGCTGGTTTTGTGTCCTTGTATTGGGTGCATAAGGTATTAGATCAGCTTTTTCATCACCGCATTAGCTGGGTACTGATTGCCTGTATTTTGGTGTTAACGGGTTACGGCGTGTATTTGGGTCGGGTGGTGCGTTGGAACAGTTGGGATATTTTGGTGCATCCGCGTTCCCTGCTGTGGGATGTACTGACCGAAATTACGCACTATACAGCGTTTTCGTTGACCGCCTTGTTTTCTGCCTTTTTACTGTTTTGTTACCTTACCCTCCACAGCTTCATCCACATCAGCCAAAACAATAAGTAGGTTTGTAAGGTGCATATCTGCACGTTCGCGCATCCACTCATTCACCATGATTGATTTCTACAAGTCGGTACGCAGTTTTCGGTTTGCTTTCCAGGGCATCTGGCAGTTTTTTCGTTATGAAAATAACGCCAAAGTTCATCTGCTGGCAACCGCTTTAGTAGTGGCGGCAGGTGTTTGTTTTCAATTGACCAAGCAAGAATGGCTGTGGATAGTGGTGGCCATTGCGCTGGTTTGGGTGACCGAATCAATGAATACGGCCATTGAAAAGCTGGTAGACATCGTTTCGCCGGGTTTCGATGTCAGAGCGGGTGCAGTGAAAGACTTGGCTGCTGGGGCAGTACTGCTGGCGGCGCTGGCGGCAGTGGTGATTGGCACACTCATTTTCTGGCCGTATGTCGTTGGTTTATTGAGCTAGGCAGTCAATTATAAATAAACAGTATTTTTTTTAAATTGTATCTGTTTGATTTACACTTAAATGAGTTCATTGCTCATTGCATATCAGCCGCCAGCGCAAAGCTGACGGCTGATAGTTCAGTTGCTTAGCTTTCCAAGCCAAAGATATTTCCATACGCCCGGTAAAATCCTCCTTGCGCGGCTTCCCTGATTTCATCTACCAAGTAAACAGCTCCTTCCTGACGCAGGTTGTTCGGGAATTGAACGTACCAATCCTGGTAGCCAGAAGTCATCACTTTCATCCGCAGTTTACCGCCTTCTTTCACGCATTTCAACACTACACCCGCAGCATTTGCTCCACCGGTTACCTGAGTAACTGTTTCTAAGGCGGTGGTTTCAGCAACGGCTACTGGGGCAGGCGCCGCAATCGATTTGGTGGTGGGTAAAATGCCCTGCTGTGCATTCTGGATGGCCTCTTCGCTGGCATCCATACAAGCCAGGGTGCCTTGCGTAGTCACGATATAAATTTTGCCCAGGTGATATTGCATAGAGCAGGCCGAACCGCAGCCAGTAGAAAGTTTCCAAAGGCGGTCGCCGTTTTCGTTGAAGCAATAAACCGAGCCATTATTGTCCCCCGCAAATACGTATTTACCATTTTCGGCGGTAGCGCAGGAATAGACGGCTGCGTCGGCCTTATACGTTTTCAGCAGTTCTCCTTGCTTGCTCAAGGCGTAGATTTTGCCCGAACCGGTACCTGCGTAGACGGCTTCGCGCTCCTGCCAGCCAAACAAAACACTGTCCGTTTTTACGTTCCAGACCTGGGTTCCATCCACCCCGTCGTAGCAGGTAACGCCTTGGCTGTCACCAGCGATAACCCAGCCTGATTCGTCGCAACGAACCATCCAGGCCGCTTGTCCCTGGCCTTTCTTGTGCCACTGTTCTTCGTCGTTGTAGTTAATGACCGTTACCCCGCCTTTGCCGTCTGATACACCGAGTAAACCATTGCGGATATCGAGCCAGTAAATATCAACCTCTTCGCTAATTTCATAGGCTACCCGTGGCACCTTCCCGGTTAGGTCATACACATTCCCATCGTCGCAACCCAGATAAATCCAGTCATTATCGGCAATGATGCACTTGACACCATCGGGAAGTTGGTATTGCGACTGCACTTCTCCTTCGTGGTTGAGCTTAAACACCCGGCCCGCTTCGTTTCCGATCCAGCACGAACGGCTATCAATAAAAATACCGAAGGCGGTAGATCCACCCTGAAAACTCCAGAGCAAAGGAGCTTTTAGGGTAGGCGGTTGGGGCGACTGCCGGCTACGACTAGCTGTACCAGAAGTAGTTCCCGACGAAGCCGGGCTGTCAATCATTCGGCGGGTTACGGTTCGGGCACGTTTCTGTCGAAGGCCAATGACTGCTTCAGCATAGCCTTTGCTGCTTTTTTCTTTAATCTTTTTGGCGGCAAATTTCCTGGCTTCTTCAGGATTGCCAAACTGTTGGGTTTGTGCAGAACCGTCGGTGCCAATGCGGCCATAGCGGATGGTGACTGTGGTTTCTTCCATGACTACTTCATAAAATTTGTGTGAAGCGCCGTTGTCTTCCGACAATTCCAGGTACGTCTTTTCAATAGGCATAATGAATGGTTATTAGTGATAGATGGAATGAGCTAACGCGTTTGCTACTGGAAACTTATAAAAATGGATGGAAGAAGCGCAAGAATAGGTAAAGTTTTTATAGTGAATGCCTCCATATCGCCTCTACACATCCATTAGCTACCTAACTGATACAGGCTACAAGAAAGTGAATGATGCCAGTTATACTCTTTCGCAAGGATTAGTAATATTTCTAAATAATTTAAACTAAGGGGAGGTATCTAAGGTATAACCCTGAATATATTACCTAGCTTTTTTCAATGCTAGCAGTAGTGCAGAAGCTTCTCCGAATTGTTTTAATATATTCGTAATGGTGATATTTTTTCAGCCCTCGTTACTATGAAATTATCTCTTGACCAGAAACTGCGATTAGGATTTGCCAGTATGCTTCTGGTACTATTCTCGGCATCCTTACTCTCATACCTGAGTAAAAACAACCTGGTGGATAATAACCAATGGATAAACCATACCCAAAATGTATTGTTGAAAATACAGGCACTCCAATCCAACCTGGCAGATTCGAAAATAGCGCAACTGAACTATATTGTGGGAGGTGATAAGCAATGGTTAGAGAAATATGATCAGTTGCACCAGCAATCGCGGCGTACCATTTACCAGATCGGTCAGTTTACAGTAGATAATCCAAAGCAACAAACCCGCTTAACTTCCCTTCTTATATTATTTGATCAGAATTATCGTTCGTTAGCCCAGTCTATCGGGTTGAAGCGGGCGCAAATGGACGACAAAGCATTGAAAGCCAGTCAGTCAGCACAGGAGTTGGTAGAAGCCGCTAAAATACAAGCCATTATTGATGAGATGCGTTTGGAGGAAGAACAGTTGCTGAGGCTCCGAACGGCTCAAGCTACTCAATCAGCCTTCAGTTCAAGCGTATTTATTACCCTTGCCTTTATCCTTACTTGCTTGATGGTAGTTCTTTTCATATTTCAGTACAACAAAGATATACGGATAAAAAAAGAGGCGGCAAGTAAATTAGAGGCCAAAGAAAAAATGATTATGGCCATCAACAATGCTTCGCCGGATATTATGTACGTGTTCGATTTGCTGGAGCAACGCAACGTGTATGTGAACAAGGAAATGTCAACCATTTTGGGTTATGATGCAGCGGAAACGGATTCGATGGGCGGGGAAATCTTAACCGAATTGCTTCATCCCGAAGACATGCTTACCGTTATTAACAAACGGAAGAGTGTCCTCCGGGATGCTGAACAGGAAGTGTATGATATGGAATACCGGATGCGCCACCGCGACGGCCATTACCGCTGGTTGCACAGCCGCGAAGTTGTTTTTGCCCGCGACGAACACCAGCGTCCCAGTCAGATGCTGGGGATTGC
>JAZKGK010000079.1:0-29758 GCA_040385915.1 Bacteroidota bacterium | reverse complement strand
AAAGACGGAAATCAACTCTGGATTGGCCAGAACGTCACTTTTGATTTTTCGGGTGGTAGTCTGGAGAGAGTCCGCGTAATTGCCCGCGATCTGACTGCCCTCAAAAAGGCACAAGATGCGGCTTTGCGGGTGCAGGAAGTGTTTGAAGCTACCTCCGACTATGTTTCTTTCAGCGATGAGCAAGGAACATCGTATGTAAATCGGCCAGGGAAACAGATGCTCGGCTACTTGCCAGAAGAAGACCTTTCGACCATGCCAGCAGAAGCGCTATACCCTAGCTGGGCAATGAAAATAGTGAACGAAACTGCGATTCCGTACGCCCTGGAACATGGCATCTGGACAGGCGAAACGGCTTTGCTTACCAAAGATGGTCGGCAGATACCCGTTTCTCAATTGATTATTGCTCACCGCGATGCCAAAGGATTGCTTAAATATTTTTCAACCATTGCCCGAGACATTACGGTAATCAAGGAAAACCAGCGCGAGATGGAGGTACTCCAGCGCCTGAACGAAAGTATACTGGACAGTTCACCAGCGGGAATCCTGGCTTTAAGATCGATTCGGAATGCAGCGGATGTAATTGAAGACTTTGAAATACTGATGCTAAACCGCTCTGCCGAAGTCGTTATTGGCAAAGAGCTAATCAACCTGAAAGGGAAACGTTTAGGCAGAGAGTATCCTTTCTTTTCGGAGGAAAAAATAGTAGAAGCCTGCCGCGAAGTGGTCGAAAGCGGAGATCCCGTTAGTTTTGAAATGGGACATCCGACTGAAGGAGGCGTACTGTGGATGCAATTTTCTGCGGTGAAGATGAAAGACGGCCTGGTGGTTACCTACAGTGATATCAATCAAAGGAAAATAGCTGAATTGAAGGTAATTACCCAGAAAGAATTTTACGAAAATATTCTGAATTCTATTCCTTCCGACCTGGTTGTTTTTGATGCCAAGCATAACTATCTATTTGCCAATCCTACTGCCATACGTGATGGTCGTATCCGGAAATGGGTGATTGGCAAAGATGATTTTGCGTATTGTAAGTATCTTAAAATAGATGAATCAATTGCTCTAGAAAGGCGGAAAAAGTTTGAGCAGGTAGTGGCAGAAAGAAATCAGTTGGAGTATGAAGAGCACCTGGAAGAGAAGGATGGTTCGGTTACTTACCACATCCGCCGGATGAGCCCCGTATTCGAAGCCGATAACCGCTTGCGCATGGTCATCAGTTACGGCGTAGATATTACCGAACGCAGGCGAATGGAAGACGAGTTGCAGACGCAGCGGGAATTGCTCAGACAAGTGATCGATACCAATCCTAATCTAATATATGTGAGGGATTGGGATGGAAAATACGTGCTTGCCAACCAGAGCGTGGCTAATTATTACGGTACCACTGTCGATGAACTGATTGGGAAAACCAGCCGCGAATTGGAGAAGGATATCCAGATAGCCGAAGATATCATTGAAAAAGATCGCCAAATTATCAGCCAGTGTCTCATTAACGATATCCCTCCGGTCACTGCGTATGAACAGAATGTTTTGCATCCAGTCACCGGGCAATCACTTTGGGTTCAGGTCTTTAAGGTGCCTTTTATTCATACTGATGGAACGGCGCAGGTACTCGGCATTGCCAATGACATTACTCAAATAAAGGCAGTAGAAGAGGACCTGATTCAAGCCCGGGAACAAGCGCTTCTATCCATGAAAGCGAAGGAAATGTTCCTTTCCAATATGAGTCATGAAATCCGCACCCCGATGAATGCTGTTATTGGGATGACGCATTTGCTTACCCAGGAAAACCCGCGTCCCGATCAGTCCGAACACCTGAAGTTACTGCGTTTTTCGGCTGAAAACCTCTTGGTGCTCATCAACGATATTCTCGATTTTAGTAAAATTGAAGCGGGCAAAATCACCTTCGAATCAGTAGACTTTAGCCTCCGTGATGTGCTTTCGGGCATCATGCAATCTCACACGTATAAAGCGGAAGAGAAAGAGATCAGCCTGAAACTGGAGGTGGGCAGCGATGTTCCCGCCATGCTCATTGGCGATCCGGTACGGCTAAGCCAGATACTCAATAACCTGGTTAGCAATGCGGTTAAGTTTACCGAGCAGGGGAGTGTAGTGATTCAGGTGCAGTTATCAAAAGGTGGAGAGAATAAAGAGAATCCAAATGAAGCCATCCTTGCCTTCCGGATAAAAGATACGGGCATCGGCATTCCTCAGGACAAGCTGTCTCATATTTTTGAGAGCTTCACCCAGGCCTCTTCTGATACTACCCGTCGTTTTGGTGGCACTGGCCTGGGCTTGGCTATTACCAAGCGATTGCTGGAATTGCAAGGCAGCGAAATCAAGATAGAAAGCACGCTTGGGCAAGGAACAGATTTTTATTTCGATCTGGCCTTACAGAAAAGCGATAAGACCGAGCCTACGAATGGAAACACCTTCCATCCCGAATTGCAACGCAATTTGAGCCACGTAAAGGTTTTGCTGGTAGAAGACAATAAGACAAACCAAATCGTCGCTAGCAAGTTTTTGAACAAATGGGGAATCGTGCCTGATTATGCAGAAAACGGCAGAATTGCGGTGGAGAAAATTCAGCTAAAGCCTTACGACCTGGTTTTGATGGATTTGCAGATGCCCGAAATGGATGGTTATGAGGCAACCAAGCATATCCGTGCCATGGGTGGCATATATGCCCACACGCCTATCATTGCACTCACAGCATCGGCCCTGCTCGATGTAAAGGATAAAGTATTTGAGATAGGCATGACCGATTATCTCTCCAAACCATTTAATCCGAATGAGTTATACGCTAAAATAGCCAAATATGCCCCCGAAGGCTCCCTAGACGAGATAATTGAGGTGCAGGAACAACAACCAGTAGTCGCTGCTGTTGTAGCCTCGCCCGAAGCCTATACCGATTTGACTTTATTACGGGAAATAGCCAAAGGACAAGCCGACGACATGCGGGAGTTAATCAACGCATTTTTGATTACAGAAGGGGAGTTTAATACGGCGTTGGAGGGTTGGTTTAGTCGGAAGGATGGCGATTTGTTGGCTAAAATGGCGCATAAATTCAAGTCTTGCGTGGGTTTCGCCGGAATGGATTATTTGCAGGAGAAGCTGGTTTGCCTGGAAAAGAAAGCCAGACAAGCGGAAGCCGCCGATGAAATAACCCAATTATGTCATGAACTCAAAAAAGTGTGCGATGGCTCGGTCATAGAATTAGAAGCCGAACTAGCCAAAATAGCGTAAGTATTTAGCTTAGCCGTCGTTCACCATTTGCATTACCTATAATAGCCTGGTGAACTAGAGCGATTCCCAACACACCTCTCTCAGGCATGTGCTGAGAATCATGCAAAAAAGCCTCATTTACCAGCAAGTAAAAGAGGCTTCGGGACAATTTTAAACAAATATCCTAGTGGTGGGCTGAGCCAGATTGATAGAGATGCTCGGCACGGAGAATTTCTTCTTGGTTAAGTCGATACTTGACCTTAATGCCATCTTCTTCTACAGCTAAAACAATTACCGTTTCTCCATCACGTAGGGGGCCACGATAACCTGGCCTCCATTGAAAGGTGAATTTGTCTCCGGCTTTAATGGAAAGGGGTTGCATGAGACTTTTGGGTTAAAAATCAGTGTTACAAAAATACTAAAAGTTATTCTATTGTTAGAATACAAAATAAGAAAAAACCGAATTATTTCACTTACCAGGGGCATTAGAGCAGGCAAAGGCTGGGTTCAACCGGATGATTCCCCGATAGCCTATTTGCCCAATTGGAAAAAGGGGTGGAGAGCTGGTTTCATTCCGACCCGAAAGAACGAATGGATCCTTTTGCTTACCAAGCCTACAATGAATTAGGTTATATCAGTTTTAGAGATAGCCAATAGATTAAACAATCAGCGTGAAAGGTAAAATAGAAGTATTGAAGGGCAGAACAAGTAAAATGGAAGATGCTGTATAATACCTTTCGGCGATTATCGGTTCAGCAATAGATTAACATAGAAAGAGGGCTTTTTCAGGCGTTCGCGTAAATCCAGATCCAGCAGCATACAAGAGATCATTTCGGCTAAGCGTGGATTGCGCGAGGCGCGGTTGACAACGATATTGAATAGCCAGGGAAAACGGAGCAGCTGCTGCATCCGGCGGCTGAGTTGAAGTTCCTTGCTCAGGCGATTGTACACGGCTTTGTCGTATGTGCGGAGAAAGGCGGCCGAGAAATCTTGGGTTTGCAGACACTGTTCCACTTGTGCCGCCGCCCATCGTCCGCTAATCATCGCATTGCTAATGCCTTCGCCAGTAAAAGGGTCAATGAGGGAAGCGGCATCACCTACCAGCATATAATTGTCTCCCGAAAGCGGCCTTTTACGCGAGCCAAGCGGCAGGCCATATCCTTGAATACTGCCTTGTAGTTCGGCCTTGGCAAACCTTTCGCGCAATTGTGGATGCGTGGCAATGATATCCAGCATTTCCTTCTTCAGGTTGATTTTTCGCTTACTGATACTTTCGCTGAGCATACCTACACCCACATTGGCAAGGCCGTTGGGTAAGGGGAAAATCCAGAAGTAGCCGGGAAGGAAGTTACGGAAAAAGTGCAGTTCTATAAAGCCATCGGTGTCCAGCCCGGTTACGCCCCGGTAATACGCGCGTAAGCCAGCGCAGTTGTGCTGCGGCTCCATCCGTATGCCCGCTACCTTTCGGGTAAAGCTGGAATGGGCACCGTTGGCAGCAATGAGCAGCCGGGTAGATAAAAAGTCATTGCCATGGGCATCACTCAGGATTATTCGTCCGTTTTCACGCCGGAAGTCATTTACCTCCAATCCTTCCCGAAAGTCAATCTCCGGGCGCTGCCGTACTTCTTCGACCAGGAAATTGTCAAAGTCGATCCGACGAGCCAGATAGCCGGGCGTTTTATCGGTGGCGGTATTATAATGATATTTGAAGGGAACGCTCAGTCGATGCAGGTTGGGAGCCACAAAATGAATGCCCCAGGAAGGGAGTTGAATAGCCGAGCAGTCGAGTTGCTCCACTAGGCGGGGATGGATGCGTTTCAGTTCGCCCACCACTTTGCCACTCAGGGCATCACCGCAGACCTTATCGCGCGGAAAAACGGCTTTGTCAATCAGTAACGAAGGAATACCTTTGTTAGCCAATTGCAAAGCCGCTGTACTTCCGCCCGGACCAGCGCCCAGTATGCACACATCGGTCAATTGCATCTATTGTACTCTCTCAAATACGTACCGATAGTGATCCATGGTTTCCCGTTCAAAGCAAACACGGTTAGGGCTTACTCTAAAAATGGGGATAAGGGCACGTAAGGACTTACTGAAGAAAAAGCGTGGTATCAGGGAAAGGTAAATAAGATATTTCTCAAGGTTGAATTTGCGGAAACACTTGCGCCACTGGCCAATGGTTTCGATATAATCGAGGCGACCACTGCTTTGTGAAATAAGTTTGAAATACGGTGCAGCGCAACGCGTAATATGATCGGGGCCATAAGGTAGCCAGGAGCCAGGGAATTGGGCAATCATCAGCGCCAGGGCATAAGAATCGGAGTCTTTGGGGGCATCCATGCTAATGTCTTTGTAGTCGAGCATGTTCTTGCTGAACACCATTGTTTGGGCATAATACCGTCCACCTATTGGAAGCAGTTTAGTCAGATTGCGGAAGAAAGTAGCATATACTTCGTCTTGCTTGCCTGCCTGCCATTCTTCAATAGAGCAAAAGTGCTCCATACCACCAATACAGGTAACGGCATCAAACTGAGTTCCGTAAGTGTCCGGCGTGATTGTTCGGGCATCTCTCACTTCTACATTCAGGCCATTGGCCACGCAAGCAGCGGCTTGTCCCTGCGATAAGGTTACACCTCTGGCGTCAGCGCCTCTGCCTTTGATATAGGTCAGGAACGGTCCCCAGCCACAAGCCATATCGAGTACTTTAGTGCCTTTGCCAATGTTCAGACTGTCAGCAATAAATTTATGCTTCTGTTTCTGGGCTTCTTCTAATGTCAGGCTAAAGTCGCCATTGTACCTTGCGCCACTGTAGTCGCCGGTTTGTCCCACACTCAGGCGGAAAATTTTGTCAATGGTGGTATAGGTAAAATCCAGGTCTTTCTGGTTGGCCATTTGTGTTGCTTTTATTTAAATTTAACGATTGGGTTTGACTGATTAACATACTGAAAACGATCAGCTTCAGTAGAAGCTACACTCAAATAATGCGAAAATTAATGAATTTTTAGGACTTCAATAAGAATCAGCAGGATATAGTCAATTGAAACGAAAAAAAATGAACCTGCTTCCCCCATTTTTTAGTCGCTAAAGCCTTATCCTGCTAGCCAGGAGAGTGAAAATAGGGGTGTGAATTTGCTGAAAAGCAGCGGAGGCGAATGCTTTATCACGAGGATGAAAATAAAAAAACAGCAGACCAGGAAGAAAGATTAGCCTCCTGTTCTACTGTTTTGTATTTTATTAAATAGAAATCTTTAATCCGCACATTCGCCCATCCACACATCTGCCCATTCACGTGTTTTAAACCGGCGGCACATTGGTATTATCAACGGGGGTATTATTACTTTCTATTACCTTACCTGGGTGGCCAGTATAGCCAAATAAAGCTTTTGCCTTGATTTCGTGGGCTACTTCGGCAGGTACTTTTTCCTCCCATCCGGGTTCGCCCGCTTTAATGGCTGCTAGCACATGATCGGAGGTGATATATAATAGGTTGGTGTCATAGTCGGTAAGGTCTTCCAACTTGTCGTTCACAATCAGGTATTCATACAGGTCGACCAAGTGGGGCGGAAGCTTGAAATTTTTGCAATTCCTGATTTCGTTGGTTTCAGGATTTTGCATAGGATAAACAAATAGCTTTACCTTACGGCTAAACAAGGTAGCAAAGGATTCCAGGATACCACCGGGTAAAGATTCGTAGTACTTTTCCTCGAAAATATACTCCAGGTTACTGAAACCCAGCACCAGGCCAATTTTAAGCCGGGTCATTTGCGACAGATATGCCACCAGTTTATAGTATTCCTGGTAATTGGAAATCAATACCGTTTGCCCCAGCGAGCAAAGAATATCTACCCGATCCAGAAAATCTTTCTCGTCAATTTCATCACCCGTACGAAGGCTGCTCAGGGTCAGTTCTGACAGAACCACTACGCGGGCGGGGTCTACATCTGGCTCTTGGAAAAATTGTTCTGTCCCCTTTTTCAGCATGTCCATATTTACGTGCGTCACCGGACGGAAACGCCCGCGCAAGGCCAGAATATTCTTTTTGTACAAGGCCTCTGATGGTTGAAGTACATTGCCATCAGGGCCAAACAAGGCAGCATTGGTAAAGCCATTCTTTACCAGTTGCAGGCTCAGCAAGCGATTGTCTACATGCGGGAAGTCGGGGCCGGTAATGCGAACCATGTCAATCTCGATGTTGTCTGGCGAAAGCTCGTCCATCAGCGATTTGAGCAAGGCTTCGGGCGAATGCGGGAAGTAGAAGCAAGCATAAATCAGGTTTACCCCAATTACGCCTAGCGCCTGCTGCTGCAATAAGCTATTGTTGTCGTGCATACGCACGTGAATGATTGCATCGTTGAACGGGCCGCGTGGGGTCAGTTGGAAGCGGAGACCCACCCAACCGTGGGCTTCGTTGGTTTTTTGATAATTGATGGTAACAACGGTATTGGCAAAGGCAAAAAACGTAGTATCTGCGCCTCTTTTCTCGCCTAACCGCATCTCTACCAGGTTGTATTCCCGGTTAAGCATTTTTGTCAGCCTCGATTCAACCACGTATCGGCCACTTTCTTCTATGCCGTAAATGGCATCGCTGAAAGTCATATCGTAAGCAGAAATGGTTTTGGCGATAGTGCCCGATGCCCCTCCAGCTTTGAAAAAAATGGAGGCCACTTCCTGGCCGGCACCAATTTCGGCAAAGGAGCCATAAATTTTCCGGCTTAAATTGATTTTCAGGGCTTTCTGCCGGGCTCCAAGTAATTGATCCATCATAGGGTTAATCGGTCGGTTTGTAATTAGCTATCAGCTTTAAGCCGTCAGCTATCAGCTTTGAGTAATTAGCTTAATTAATATAAAGAGATGAATTTAAGTCAAAATAACGAAGGTTGTCAACAGAAAGCTACAGCCAGATAACTGAAAATTTAATCCTAATAGCTGACAGCTGATGGCTTACAGCTCAAAGCTTTAAGCTAAATCACAATCGCAATCGTCATTAGCTGCTGTGTACAGCGGAGTTTGCCGCGTTCCAGTGCACTGACGTTGATTTCAAATTTAGGCTTGCCATTGACGGATACAAAGTTGATGAAGCTGCCGATTTTTCCCAAACCATCTTTTTGTGTAATGATGAGGGTAGAACGGCCAGTTGTTTTTTGCAGGGCATTACTTAACAGGTTGCTACTAGTAGAAGCAATATACAAGATACAGCACTTCTTATCTATGTTATCTAAGCTAGCATATTTTTTTATGAGGATGGTTCGGCCATTTACCTTTTTTTCACGGGCCAGTTTCTGCAACTCTTCCACCAGATCAGTTTCACCCAATACGCCAATCACAAAATCGCCCGTGTTATATTCTTCCGGCCATTGGATGTACTTGGTGAAATTATAGATATAGATGCTCTGTACCCGATTTTCGGGCTTTTTAAAGTTGTTTTGAGCAGTTGCCACATGCGTGCAACCGACCAAAACAACGATGAAGAGCATTATATTCCACACTTTTCTCATATCCTGGCTCAGTTCATCGACTCAATTTTTTCCCGCATCTGTGCCGACTTTTCCTTTTCATTCAAATTATAATAAATGCCTTCCAGCGCAATCAGGGTGTTTTTATCGTTGGGTGCAATCTGGTTGGCTTTATTCATAAATGGCAAGGCTTCTTTAAACATTCCCGTGGATACTTCTAAGACTTTATTCAACTGAATGGCGTCCACATCAAAATCCTGGGCATTAACCAAATCTACGGCCTGGTTGTAGTACATAATTCCCAGGTTGTAATTGGCCGTAAAGTTATTGGCTTGCAAAGCTAGCACGCGTTGATAAATGG
The DNA here is from genome assembly GCA_040385915.1 of Bacteroidota bacterium. Lineage (GTDB taxonomy): Bacteria > Bacteroidota > Bacteroidia > Cytophagales > ES-bin-26 > ES-bin-26. Next base: position 20,719 of record JAZKGK010000079.1, on the reverse strand, counting down.
TTTTTCTTTTGTTGAAATACAGTTCCGCCCGCGCTTTACTTTGCTTAGGATTGACTCCAATAGAATCTAGCTGGGCTATCTTGCCGTACAAAGTGCCAGCCACCAGCAATACATCTACGTTTTTGGGCTCTACCAATAACAGCTTCTCCATCTGGACTTCTGCTTTGACCAGCTCATTGAACGAGAGCAGCAAGTTGATTTCAGCAATACGCAAGCCTTTGTCTTCCGGGAATTTTATACGCCCCGATTCCAGCAATTGGCTAGCCATTTTGTTTTTTCCTTCCAACTGGTAAATGATGGCGAGCTCTTCGTACAAAGCCGGATTCTGATAGTTCATACTCAAGGCTTTGCCCAGGTATATCTTGGCATTGGGGACATCTTTCAGCAACAATGACGTGTGGCCGGCATAATACAAAGCCTCAGCATACTCATCGCTAGCGCTGGCGTCGGCTTTGATGGCAATGCACTGTTTGAATTTAGTAAGTGCTTGGGAGTATTGCTTTGAATTGAAGGCATCTACCGCTTCATTATAATAAGTGGTGCCCAGGAAATCGATTACTGCCCGGCAGTCTTTGGTGTACATCCCGCGGCTATCCAACTGAATACTTGTAGCCAGAAAGGCCAGGGCTGATTCGCGTAACTTGCTCGGTTGAGTAGGATTGCCTTTGTATAATTCCGCGTAAATGAACCCTTTCAGGTACCAGGTTTTGGGATCTTTGGACGTGACCTCATTTTCTGAAGCGATGTCTATAAATTCACGGGCTTTTTGAGGATCGTTCTTTTTGAGATAATCGTAGGCTTTATCTACCAATACTACCTGACCAAAAGCTTGGGGAACTATCAAGCCGATCAGTAAAAGCAGTAGATAAATTCTTCTTTGCATAACAAAGGTATTTGCAGCCCCTAAGAAAGAAGGCTCGACAAAGGTGGTTCTATCGTAAATCTATGATAAAAAGGGGGCGATAACAACACCGGCTTAGGTGGGACAGCTTTGAACATGTAAGAAAAGGGGACTGAATAGCAGACTCTGAAGCCAGCAGATGAACAAACTAGTTTGAGTGGGAAACGATGTAAAGTGGATGAAAGGGTGAGAATACAAGAAGAGGTGTATTCGTTTTCATGGGTATTCAATAAAATTCAGGCAGTCAGAAAAGCGGTAGGTATAAAGCGTTTCAGGATTGATGGCTGGATAAAAAAATTTATTTTTGAAAAGTCGCCATCCTATTAGTTTTAATTTTTTCACCTAAAATATATAAGCCATAATCACTATCAAACCATGCAACAACTAACTTTTGTGAAAAAGAATACCCTGGAATGGTGGGATGTTCGGGAGCCATCTATTCAGACGCCATCCGAAGTATTGGTTCGCCCTTTTGCTGCTGCGCGTTGCGACCTAGACCGGACTATCCTGCAAGGCCGGTTCCCCATGTTTTTTAAGATTGGAAAGTTTTTCAGTCTCACAGATACGGCCATTCCGCACATGTTTGGAAGGCATCCTTATAAACCTCCTTTTGCTTTCGGGCATGAATGTGTGGCCGAAGTTTTGGCGTGTGGAGAAGGAGTAAAGAATTTCAAAAGGGGAGATGTGGTCATTGTTCCCTTCCAAATTTCCTGTGGACAGTGCCTTACTTGTCATCAGGGGCTTACGGCCAATTGTTCGTCTGTGGAACCCTTTGCTATGTACGGCGGTATCGGTGGAAAAGGATATAATGGACACTGGGGAGGTGCCTTGAGTGACGTAGTGAAAGTACCTTACGGCGACCAGATGCTGGTAGCGGTTCCGCCGGGAATTGATCCGGTGACCTTGGCCAGTGCCAGTGACAACCTGCCTGATGCCTGGCGTACCGTTGGCCCTCCATTGAAAGCCAAGCCCGGCGCACCGGTATTAGTGATAGCAGGTGCAGCTAAAAGTGTGGGTTTATATGCTACCGCCATGGCTGTTGCCTTAGGTGCTGAACGGGTCGATTACCTGGATGTGAATATAGACCGGCTTCGCCTGGCAAAATTAGTAGGCGCTAATCCTATTGAGGGCTCCTATCATTATTTTAAAGGTTCGTATCCGATTGTGGTAGATGCCAGTAATAAATCCGAAGGCTTGCGGTGTGCGCTTAGTAGTGTAGCGCCCGGCGGCATCTGCACCAGTGTGGGCATCTTTGCCCGGAAAAGCTCCCCGATTCCCTTATTTAAAATGTACGTCAATGACGTAACCTTCAAAATGGGGGTGACAAATGCCAGGGCCAACATTCCTGAAGTGTTATCACTGGTGCAGAGTGGGCGTTTTAATCCCGGCCTGCTTACAACCAATCTGGCTGACTGGAAAGATGCCAGTACAGCCTTCCTGGAAAGCGCTGTGAAAGTGGTTGTGCAGCGAGACCGGCTATTCAGTACATAAGCCATTTCTCTAAGTAAAACGCGTGCGGTGTTTTATGCAACTCATTATCTATAAAACCGTTAGGAATAGTAGATTTGGGTATGTTTGTGCAATGGCATTACTTTAACGATTAACCCATTTATACTTCATACAATTACTTTTAAACATTGTAATGAATGCCTTTTATAAACAAAATTGGATTTATTGTTTGTAAAAAGTATTATTGCCAAAAGCCAACGATTAATGCTCTCTAAAAAAGCCAAATACGCCCTAAAAGCCCTCATTACCCTAGCCCGCCAAACCGATGGTCAGTCGATGGGCATTGGAGAAATGGCTGAAGAGGATAATATCCCCCGTAAATTCCTGGAAGCTATTCTATTTGGATTTGAAAAACCAGGGTGTTTTGTACAGCAAACGTGGCAAAGCGGGTGGTTATGCCTTGCTCAAAAGCCCTGGCGATATTTCTATTGGGCAGGTTATCCGTATTATTGATGGTCCATTGGCGCAGGTGCCTTGTGCCAGCAAACGGTTTTACCAGCCTTGCCAAGAGTGTAAAGACCCTGCCACGTGTGCCATCCGCCTGGTGATGGTGAAAGTGCGCGATGCCACTGCCGAAATTCTGGACAATACTTCCCTCCGCGATGTAATTGACAGCGAATCGGAATTGCTATACATCATTTAGTACAGTGTTAATTAAGTTGATTGAAGTTTAGCATTCGCCCTTGTCGTGTGTTTTCACCGGCAAAATTGCCTGCAACTCAAATTGTACCATCCGCTGATAAGTCCATTTTCTCATTTACCCATTATTACCCATTATCTTATGAACGCTAACGAAAAACTAATCCAGCAGTTTTATTTCTGCTTTAGTCAGAGAGATCACCAGGGAATGGGTGCCTGTTACCATCCCGACGCGCAGTTTTCTGACGAAGTATTTCAGTTGAAAGGGAAGCAAATTGGCGCTATGTGGCATATGCTCTGCGAGTCGGGCAAAGACTTTGTGATGCAATACCACCATTGTAGTGCAAGCGATGAGAAGGGAACGGCCGCATGGGAGGCCTTTTATACATTTTCGCAGACAAAACGAAAAGTACACAACCAGGTAAGTGCCCAGTTTGAGTTCAGGGAAGGTAAAATATTCCGCCACCTGGATGTATTCTCGTTCTGGAAATGGGCTGGCATGGCCTTAGGGCCTGTAGGATATGCGTTGGGCTGGAGTCCACTTATTCGCAAGAGAGTTCAAAAAACGGCGGCTGAAAATTTGAGCAAATTCATACAAAAGCATCCGCAGTATGCCTAGAAACAATCTAATCGAGTAAAAGGAGAGCGACGTTTTACTGAACACATTCTCTATAATTTTGGTAGGCAATAGAAGATTTGGGTATATTTGTGCAATGGCGTTACTTTAGCGATTAACCCATTTACACTTCATACAATTACTTTTAAACATTGTAATGAATGCCTTTTATAAACAAGATTGGATTTATTGTTTGTAAAAAGTATTATTGCCAAAAGCCAACGATTAATGCTCTCTAAAAAAGCCAAATACGCCCTAAAAGCCCTCATTACCCTAGCCCGCCAAACCGATGGTCAGTCGATGGGCATTGGAGAAATGGCTGAAGAGGATAATATCCCCCGTAAATTCCTGGAAGCTATTCTATTTGGATTTGAAAAACCAGGGTGTTTTGTACAGCAAACGTGGCAAAGCGGGTGGTTATGCCTTGCTCAAAAGCCCTGGCGATATTTCTATTGGGCAGGTTATCCGTATTATTGATGGTCCATTGGCGCAGGTGCCTTGTGCCAGCAAACGGTTTTACCAGCCTTGCCAAGAGTGTAAAGACCCTGCCACGTGTGCCATCCGCCTGGTGATGGTGAAAGTGCGCGATGCCACTGCCGAAATTCTGGACAATACTTCCCTCCGCGATGTAATTGACAGCGAATCGGAATTGCTATACATCATTTAGTATAACCCGATTGTGATTTTTTACACTATCGCGTAGGGGTTTAATACGGGTTGTCTGTCTTAACACTATAATGCCGGATAGAAAGATGAGCCATCCTATGGAAGAGGCAAATACATATTGGGATTTGATTGCTAAATACCTCCGGGGAGAAACCTCAACGGAGGAAAAGGAAAGCTTATATACTTGGGTGAACCAACGACCCGAAAACCGGGAGTTGTTTAACCAACTCAATAACCTCTGGAATGCTACAGGATGGAGTGCTTCCCGCTGGGAGTCTACTTTGGAAGAGAGTGCCGATGCATCTGGTTTTGAGCCTGATGTAGATCGGGCCTGGCTGCGGTTTCAATCTCAAGCGAACCTCGATTCAAATAATACGCTTACCTCCGCTGGGATAACTGAACTGAAACCAGAACCCCGCGTGATTCCCATCAATTCTAGCCGTGCTATGATGGATGAAGAGAATACCTCGTCAGGTCGGGCCTCGTCAGGTCGGGTTGTCTCAGGTACGCCGTGGCATCGAACCTTTACCCGCATAGCAGCAACTATTTTGCTGGTATTGGGCGCCATTTTTTGGGTGAAATTCTACTTTTCTGATAGCCAGCCGCTGATGCTGACACAAACGGCACTAGAAACCAAGCGGGTCGTTTACCTGCCAGATAGCAGCAAGGTTTACCTGAATAAACACAGCGAGTTAAAGTATGCTACTGGTTTCAGCGATGGCAAACGGGTCGTGAATTTAATCGGAGAAGCTTTTTTTGAAGTACGAAAGGATGCAGGCAAACCATTTGTTATCTATAGCCAGAATGCTCAAACGGAGGTGTTGGGCACTTCGTTCAATGTGCGGGCCTATCCGCAAGAGGCCAGGGTGCAGGTGCTGGTGGTTACTGGGAAGGTAGCTTTTTCGGCCAGGGAAGGACAAATAAATGCGGCTGCAACACCTACCAAAGTATACCTGACACCAGGCACGCAGGGCGAATTGACCGCAAAAAATACTTTGACACAAAGTGCTATAAAAGACCCGAACGGAATGGCTTGGAAGAACGAAAAGCTTTCCTTTAACAATACTCCACTGCCTCAGGTAGCCGCTGCTTTAGAAAGGTATTTCGAAGTAAAAGTCCAAGTTGATAGTCCACAATTATTGAAATGCCGCTTTACTGGTTCTTACGAAAATCCTGACATCCAGGAGATTCTGAAAGTGTTGAAGGTATCCCTTAACCTGTCTTATACTACTGAAAAGGACATGTATATCCTTTCTGGAGAAGGCTGTCCCTAGAAAATAAATCTATTTACTTAAACTGGAAATTAGTCAAATGAGGAAACTTAAAATCCTTGTCTTGGCTATGCTTTGCCTTACTTTTCGCGCCTATGCCCAACCAGGGGTGCTCGATAGGAAGGTGTCGCTTAGCTACAAGGATATGCCATTGGAGCATGTGCTGAAAGGGTTAGGAAAAACCTACGGGATCAATTTTTCTTACGTCAATAACCTGATTCCTTTACAAAAGAAAGTAAGTGTGCGCATGAAAGGTGAAACCCTGAGGTATGCCCTGAATGAGTTATTCAAGGATGTGGAGGTGAGTTATGAGCTTGTGGGCAATCAAATTGTGCTGAAGTATACACCCAAAAAGGCGAACAGTGCCATAGAAGATCCCGAACCCACGGAAGCCAGTCGGCTACCACGGATTTTGCTGGAGCCAGTGCAAGGGCGCGAACTGGTTATGCCACCCGCTACTGAACCGACAATCGCTTCAGTAAAGATGGTGCCACTGCCGCCTTACCAGCCTTCTGCGCAGGAGCAAAAGCGGTTTTTATGGGTCAATCAATACTTGTTAAGGCTACAGGTTTTTTTTCAGGCAATTGCCTCCAAGCATTATTCTCGGTTTGATTCTACTAAGGCCGAGGCTGTCCCTTTGTTAGATAGCCTGCAAGCGGCCAATATTATAAACGATCCTTATTGGGATTATGCCGAAAGGGCTTGGCAGCTCACGTTTGTTACACCTCTGGGAACCAATGGAGTAGAGAGCGCCAATACTGTCAATCGCTTGTCGGGCAATATCCTGGTCGGTGTTGCTGCCGGATTGGAAGGAGCAGAGTTTGGCGGTTTGTTAAATATCGAGAAAGATTATATGCACGGAGCCCAATTTGCTGGTTTGGGAAACCTGGTTCGGAACGAGGTTACGGGAGTGCAGATTGCTGGTATTACTAACATTAGCGGAAAGTATTCGAAAGGAATACAGGCTGCTGGCTTCGCTAATGTGGTGGCCGACAGCGCCCAGGTAACTCAACTGGCAGGCTTCGCCAACGTGGTGGCCGGGAATAACCGGGGTGGGCAGTTTGCCGGATTTGCCAATATCGCTAAAGGCAATGTGGTTGGCCCTCAAGTGGCGGGCTTTATGAATCTAGCGACGGGAAATGCGCATGCTTCTCAGGTGGCTGGGTTTGCCAACATTTCCAAGGGAGATGTAAAAGGAGCGCAGGTGGCTGGCTTTATGAATATCGCTGTCAAAGACGTAAAGGGCGTGCAGGTAGCAGGCTTTTATAACCAGGCTCGGAAGGTGAGAGGAAGTCAGATTGGCTTCCTGAACGTAGCCGACTCCGTTTCGGGGATAGCCATTGGCTTTTTGAGTTTTGTGCGGCATGGGTATAGCCATGTGGAAGTTTGGGGAAGCGAATCATTGTATGGCAATGTGGCCTTTAAAACGGGAACCCGTCATTTTTACAACATTCTGGCAGCAGGTATCCAACCGCGCGGTGGGAAGTATCGTTGGGGAGTAGGCTATGGCATTGGTTCCGAGCAACGGCTTTCGCCTAGCCTCGTTCTTAATATTGATGCCGTGGCGTATCATATCAACGAGAATGAATGGTGGACAAATCGACTGAATTTGCTGAATCAATTGAAATTGACTCTGGGCGCACGACTTTCCAACCGAACCTATTTTTTTGCCGGGCCTACGCTTAATGTGCAGGTTTCTCGTTTTTATAATGCGGAGAAAAACAGTTATGGCTCCGACCTGGCTCCCTGGAATTTTTACAACCATACCAACGAAGATATAATTGATAACCCAACTAACATTCGTATGTGGATAGGATTCAATGCAGGTTTCCGGTTTTGATCGTTTGGCATTATTATAGTAAATATACAGTGGCCTCCTGTGATGGTGGGTTTGTTAGCCAAATAGGCACTACTGGAAAGCATTTTGAGTTCAGTTCAAATATTTTCTGAAAAAGTGAGTTATTGGCGAAGGCAATTGCCGTTGATAATTTACTTCATCCTTGCATGAGCGATTTTTTAGTCAAACTAATCTGGATATGGTCTTCGTCTTCTCCTTGGCTGCGCAAAGTCTCTTGTTGGTGCATTTTGAGCGTGGTTCCCATCTTTGCGCTTCAGGCTCAGCATATGAAGTACGACGTATTTCTGAACGACAAGCTTATTGGAGGACTGGATATTAAACGGAATACCAAGGATGGATTAACCTATTATTTGATGCGTAGTGACGTGAATTTTCGTTTTCTATTCAAAATGACCCTAAACTATACCTTCGAAACAACGTACCAGAATGAAATGCTCATCGCAGGGACTACCCAGAATGTAATGAACGACAATGTAAAGAGTTCATCGAAAGTTACTTGGAATGGAAATCATTATTTGCTGCAAGTAGACAACGATCGATCAGTATTGAAAAATAAGCGGATTAACTATAGTATGGTATCACTTTATTTTCAGGAGCCCCGGCAAATAGCCCAGGTTTTTTCAGAAAGATACGCCAGGTTTTTGCCTATCAAACCTTTGAGTGATCACCGTTACGAGTTGGTTATGCCCGACGGAAAGAAAAATTATTACTCTTATGTAAACGGTATTTGTCAGTCAGTGGAGGTCAACCATACCTTTGGAAAGATAATTTTTAAACTGATTCAATAACACCCAATTCCTACTTACCATAAATCCAACACTTGAACACGATGAAAAAGACTATGTGTATTGCACTCATTGCCTTGTCTGGCCTCTTGTCGTCCGGACGTGCGTTTGCTCAGATTCAGTCTGTTTTTACTTTTGGCCCTAAGGTGGCCCTGAATTACAATAACCTGGCAATTGATGATAGGCGGCTAAACGAAAAAGCCTTTGTAGGCCTTGCTGGTGGCCTGTTTATGCGATTTAATTTGAAGAAAATATACTTGCAGCCCGAGGGCTATTTTACCACAAAAGGAGGCGATTTTACGGTCAATTCAAGTGGGAATACTACGCAAGGCAGTGGTCGCATCCGCCTCTCTACTTTTGATGTTCCCTTGCTTGTAGGAATCAAATTAGTTAATATCAAAGTATTTAATATCCGGGCAATGGTCGGGCCAGTGGCTTCTTTTGTGTTGAATGAGAACCGGAATGATTTGAGTCTACTGAATTCACGTTCCTATTCCTATAATAAGTCTAATATCGGTTTTCAGGCTGGCATGGGCTTCGACGTGGGTAATATTACCTTCGATGCACGCTACGAAGGTGGTCTGAACCAAATCAACTCTACCTTTCATCAGCGCCCAAGCATCTTCCACTTTGGCCTGGGTTTCAAAATACTCTAAATTAAATACTAAGGGCTTGTTACGCAATAACCTATACATCTAGTCTGGTTATTGTGCTCTTTTTCTGTGTTGCAAAATCCTTGAATAGCGATGCTATTGAAGGATTTTACGCCTTGAAAAAGAGCACAATCCCGGCGGCTATAGTGTAAACTTTATTTCGTAACAAGCCCTAAACAATTTTATTGTAATTGACGAATAAGTAGAGGATGCATTAGGCGGAGAAAAGATTTAGTTTTGAATCGGATCTTGGCGTGAAGGTAGGCCAGCTAAAATTTTGTCCAATTGAATTGTTTTCGGTCATATTTTTATCGGTATTTGATTGTTTTCCTGGCGATTATCTGGGTGAGTTTTTCTCCTGGACAAGCTTTGGCCGTACAAAGCCAGGAAGCTCGTATCGCACTTACCTATAAAGATGGCTGGAGTCGAAATACCTTTGGCTCCAGCCATCTGCCGTTTAGTCCCTTTGTGGTTTTTACGGCGGTGTTAGATACTCCGCGGACGCGCCCTTCCTTGCGCTCGCTGGCCAAAGAAAAAGACTTGATCGATATCCTGGCACGTGTCTTTAAGCCTTCCCACAAAAGACCCGATAATCCTCCTCCCCGCATTGGCGAAGTCTACTTCTCTGTTTTGCCTACTGCCCAAATTTCGCCCTCGGTTGGCCGTGCCCTGGTGACAGCCACCAATGCCGGTTTTTACCTAGGCGACCCGGAAAACACCAATTTGTCATCAGTAAATTTCAGTGCTTTTTACAACTTCAATAACCAGTTTGTCTTACCCGTGCGCTCCACGTTATGGACTGATAAAAATCGTACGAACTTTATTGGCGACTGGCGCTTTATGAAGTATCCTCAAGACACCTACGGATTGGGAGCCCACGCACCTAACAGTAACCGGACGAAAATCTACCACAATTATTTTCGATTTTACCAGGCTGTCTTGCGTCGGATAGGGAAGAAGTATTTGGTTGGCTTGGGTTATAACCTCGACTTGCATTATAACATTCGGGAAGAAGGCGTGCCACCAGACTCGGTTACCGCTTTTGCCCAATATGGATACGGCGTAAAGGGACGTTCAGTATCTTCAGGCATTTCATTTAACCTCTTGCGCGATAGTCGTAGAAACTCTATCAATCCCCAGGGAGGCTTCTATACCAATCTGGTATATCGCATTAATCTTCGTCCCTTGGGCAGTGATGAAAACTGGCATTCTGTATACCTGGATTACCGTAAATATATGAAAGTGCGTCCTGGTTCACGGAATATTATCGCTTTGTGGACATTTGCCTGGGCTACCGTTGCTGGTCACCCGCCTTACCTGGATTTGCCCAGCATTGGAACCGATTTCTACGGACAAACGGGGCGTAGCTACATCCAAAGCCGTTACCGGGGCAAAAATATGCTGTATATGGAGGTAGAATATCGGTTTGTGATTAGTCATAGCGGATTGCTAGGCGGAGTGCTGTTTGTTAATAATCATACGTTTTCGGAACCTGATACCCATCGGTTTGAGCGCGTGCTGCCTGGTGGCGGTATTGGCCTTCGCATCAAACTAAATCGACGTTCCCGTACTAACATTTCCATCGATTACGCCTGGGGAGTAAATGGCTCTGCCGGAATTTATCTTAATATCGGAGAGGCATTTTAAGCGTTGCTGGTCAATTTTTGCAGTCCATACCTAATTGAATGCCAATTCAGTGAGTTGAACTACAGTCTTTTAGCCTTTGTAAAATAGCCGTATTTGTCAAGGCTGCCTGTACAGATATTAAATTTATCCCTCTTTTTTTATTTTCACTTGCTAACTCAAAATTTTCATCTACTTTTGTAGTGTACTATTATACTAACACACTAAATCAGTTTTGTATGATTCATTTGGATCGGGTAACCTTTGGCTATAGTCGCCAAAAGCGGCTGTTTGAAAATCTGAGCCTCCACCTCGAACCAGGCCATATCTATGGTTTGCTGGGCAAGAATGGCGCGGGCAAATCCAGTTTGTTGCGCAATATGGCTGGCTTGCTGTTTCCAAACAGTGGCACCATTCGGGTAAATGGCCATGAGCCTCGCCACCGGAAGCCAGCTTTTTTGCAGGACCTGTTCCTAATTCCAGAAGAGATTCATTTGCCAGCAGTTACGGTAGCGCAATACGTAGCTACTTTCGCACCGTTTTATCCGCAGTTCAATGAGCAGCAGTTCAAGTATTTCCTGACCGAGTTCGACGTGCCATACGCCAGCAAACTGACGGCTTTGTCTTACGGACAAAAGAAGAAGGTACTGATCGGCTTTGGCATAGCTACCAATACCAAAGTGCTGATCATGGATGAACCGACTAACGGACTGGATATTCCTTCAAAAAGCCAGTTCAGGAAGTTGGTAGCTTCGGCGCTGGAATCCGATCGCATAGTGCTGATTTCTACCCACCAGGTTCGCGACCTGGACAACCTCATCGACTCAGTTATTATTCTGGAGGATAGTAAAATACTGCTGCACCACAGCCTGGACCTGATCAGTGAGCGCTTGCGTTTTGCCACGCTGGTAAATGCCGAAGATGATGAACGGGTGCTGTACGCAGAGCCTTCCTTGCGAGGCTTTACGGTAGTGATGGAGAACTCCGAACGGGAAGAAAGTCGGGTAGATATGGAGCGGCTATTCAACGCCGTGATGAAGAATCCTGATCGAATTCGGCAAATTTTCAACAACAGCGTATGAAACTGTTGGTGAAATTGTTGTTGCTAATGGCCTGGCTAGTAGTTAGTCTATTGTTACACGCCTTTCCCTTATTTTATACTCCTTATTCAGTTGTCGCTAAATTGTATCATATGAATCAGATATTTAGTTTCCGCCGCTTCTGGTTGCTCCTGAAGCTTGACTTCGCCGAAAATGGCAAAAGCTACCTCCTTTCTTCGGGTATTATTATAGGGCTTATGCTACTATTGATGGCGCCCATTATGTTTAAGAAGGATCATCAGGAATTACTCTCCTCGTTATTGCATCCGATGGCATTCTTCATTTGTGTTATTTTCGGAGGTAGTTTATTCACAAGTACCGCATTTGTGCAATATAATACGCCTACCCGTGGCATATCCGCTCTTATGGTGCCGGCTTCCCAGTCCGAAAAATTCCTGGCTACTTTGCTGATTAATATGGCCTTTATGGTTTTATTTATTGTACTGTTCTGGCAATTACACCATAGGCTAATAGATATAGCCAACAGCCGTTTGCCTGCCAACAGCTGGAAGTACCACCCGATTCCACCTGACATCACTACTTATTTTACGTTTAGTTATTTCCTGATTCAGGGAGCCATGTTCCTTGGTTCTATCTACTTTAGCCGTAATACTTATATCAAAGCATTGGCCACTTGCGTGGTTATTGTGTTGGTGGTTTCGGTATTCAATTATATACTGGCGTATCAATTTACTTCTCATCCTTCCCATCTAGCCACTTTTCCTTTTACTTCCTGGAATGGTTTTCAGGACAAACACTTTATAGTAGCGTATCCTGAACCAGTGTGGAAATGGATATGGGCATTTGTAATGCTGATCATAGTTGGTTTGTGGTCCGCTAGCTACCTTCGGCTGAAGGAGAAAGAAATTTAATCTGGTTTTACCTATGGAATTTAAAGATAAACAGTCCATTTACCTGCAAATCGCCGACTATATCTGCGAGCAGTTGCTGCTGGGGAAATGGCCACCCAGCGAGCGGATTCCCTCTGTACGGGACCTGGCCGTGGCGTTGGAAGTAAATCCTAATACGGTCATGCGAACGTATGATTTCCTTCAACAGAAGAATATCATTTTCAACAAAAGAGGCGTGGGTTATTTTGCTGCTGAAGATGTTACTAGTCAGATTGTTGAATACCGAAAAGAGCGTTTTCTGGAAAGCGATCTTCCGGAGTTTTTCCGGACCTTATACCTGCTCAATATCAGCATGGAAGAACTTCAGCAACGGTATCATACTTTTATTCTGGAAGCCTTTCCAACAACTCCTTAAACTTTATATCTTTCCGATGAAAACAAGTAACAAACTGATAGCAGGACTCTTAGCTATTATTATGATCGCTATTCTGGGTTCGAATATGATATTAAAGGCAGAATTTGATAAGTTGAATCTGAAAGACCAGTTTTTTGGCTATTCCAAAGAAACAGCTAAGCCTTTTAGCGTGGTAAAGCTACGGGGCGGCCATGCCAAGTTAGTACAGATACAGACTGGAAATACCTTTGAAGTAAAGGTGAAAGCCAGAGAAAAAGAATTTGTGAAATGGCATACCCATGGTGACACGCTGGAACTTACTTACTCTGACGAAAGTGAACCCTATCAATACCGAATAGGCGATGCGCTTACTAGTGAACCTTCTGTCTATATTATGGCTCCTACACTACAGGCTGTTTATGCCAATAGTGCTTCGTGCAAATTGACCGATTGGAAAGCTGCCCATTTGCTGCTGAAACACGAGAGCGAGAAAAGCGGTATGCTGCTGATTAATAGCAAGCTTGACAGTATTGATGCTGAAATCAGGCATAAAGGTCTGTTGCAGGTCGGCACTGATAACCGCATTGCGAAGGCTAACGTGCAGGTAAAGGACACCAGTAGTTTTAAAGTGGAAAAAGATGTGTTTGGCTTTCTGCAACTTCAAACGGATAGCTTATCGATAGTTAATTTACCTGGTGTTTTGTTACGCAAACTAGAGAAGCGCTAGCGAGAGGTTTTTCCAGGGTTAGGTGTTTGATTAATAATGTGATACGTTTTGTCCGTTTTGCCAGTTATTGAGCTTTTGACATAACTGCCCTATTGAGACACCAATGGAAGCGCTGGGGGAGAAATTACTGCCCCCAGCGAAGTAGACAAAGGAACAACATTTAAAATTACCTTAAAAAGCCAGTAAAAGTTTTGTCCCAATATGTCCGGTGATTGTCTGCCAGTGAATAAAACTAAGCAGTACTTTTACGCCAGAACATGGAATGGATGAGAAAAAACCCACAAATCATTTTTGTCGTTCCCCCTTTCGTCCACGTACTAGATCTGACCGGCCCAGTACAGGTATTCTACGAAGCGGGCGGAAGTTACGACCAACCGTATCAGCTTACTTACTGCTCGTATCAAACCGAACTAACCAGTTCGGCTGGCTTAAGCTTTGCGCATGTATTGCCTTTTCAGGAAGTACAAGTGCAGCCCGGAGATTTCATTTTTCTTCCCGGTATGGAAATGGAATACATCCGTTCAAGCACCTTCCAACAGGAGGGCAAAGCTTTTTTTGAATGGCTCCGCCAACAGTATGCCCAAGGCACTTACCTGTGTTCCGTTTGTACCGGAGCCTTTATTTTAGCCCAAGCCGGGTTGCTGGATGGGAAAAAATGCACCACCCATTGGAAGCGTGTGGAAGAACTACAAGCGACTTATCCTCTACTGTTGGCCCAGCGCGACCGGCTATTTGTAAAAGATTCAGGCATTTATACCAGCGCCGGGATTACAGCAGGCATCGACCTGGCGCTATATATTCTGGAAGAGCAACACGGTGCCAGGTTTGCCACCATAGTAGCCAGGGAACTGGTCGTGTACCTGCGACGCGGAGACATGCACGCGCAGAAAAGCGTGTACTTGGAATACCGAAACCACATCAATTCCAGCATCCACCAGGTGCAGGACTGGTTGATTTCTAACCTGTCTACCAAAGCTACGTTGGAAGAATTAGCAGAAACGGCCAGTATGAGTGCCCGAAACCTGACCCGGACTTTTCGGAAAGAGACGGGCGTTAGCATTCAGGAGTACACCACCTTGCTCCGATTGGAACTTGCCCGCACCTTATCGAATAACCCCAGTATGACGATGGAAGCCATTGCTGCCCAGTGCGGCTTTCAGGACGCCCGTCAATTACGGCGAATTTGGCAAAAATCGAAACCACTGGTTCTCTAAAAGTATTACCAATTCCATTACCAATTCGATAAATTCTATATCTATGAAGTCATTTGCCCTCTTTTCAACTAAACTACTCCTTCTCAGTCTGCTGATTTTCAACGCCTGGGAAGCCTTCGCCCAAAAATTAGCTAAAAAGACCGCTGAACTAGCCTATTACTGTTCTCCTTGCGGCAACGACTGCGATTTTGAACGCCACGACAAGGCAGGAATTTGCAAACATTGCAGTATGACATTGGTACCGAGAAGAATCGCTACTGTCGATTCGATACTCGCAGCAAAAAAGAAACAAAAAGTCAATCAGCCCAAGAAAAGGAACGTAGCCATCTTTATTCACAATGGCGTCGAAATCCTGGATTTTGCCGGCCCCAGCGAGGTTTTTGCTTCTACCGAAGGTTTTAACGTCTACACTGTGTCGCTTACCAAACAACCCATTACCAGTCAGGGCTTCATTACCGTTACCCCTAATTATAGCCTCGAAGATTGCCCCCAACCCGATATTGTCGTACTGCCCGGTGGCGATATCGGCCCTTTTCTTAAAAACGAACCTTTGATCAGTTGGATCACTGCCAGCGCTAAAAAAGCGGAAATCATGTTGTCGGTATGTACAGGCGCAGGCTTATTGGGCAAAGCCGGATTACTGAATGGGAAACAAGCCACTACCTTTCACAATTACATTGATGCCCTACAACAAGCCAATCCGCAGGCCAAGGTGCTGAGAGAAACCCGTTTTGTGGATAATGGACAAATCATTACCACGGCAGGCGTATCGGCAGGCATTGATGGCGCGCTGCACGTGGTGGCTAAACTGAAAGGCTTGGAAGTGGCCCGGCAAACGGCTCAATATATGGAGTACGACAAATGGCAACCGAACGAAGGGCTAGTGGTAGAACAATTGGGGGAAAAATAAGCCCTGGTGAATTTCAATGTACCGACGGGTTTGTAACCTTAGTCCTTAGTTGTGAAAGTGGTGCCACGACTATAACCGTCATTGTTAGAGTCCGTGGCACCACTACCGTCTCCAATGATTCAGGTGATAGAGTATAGTACTACGAAGGATGTGCAACTCAGCTACACGCGAAAGTCGACCAGAAAGCCGAATTTCTTGAGATAGGTTTTTACTTTCGCAATGTTCTCCTTCGGTATCAGCACGTAATACATATCGGCCTTGATGACATGCTTCTTCAAAAAATCATCTCCGGCAAACATCCGAATCAATTCCTTGTTTTCCGGGAGTTGAAATACCTTGTACTTGTCTTGTTGGGAGTTTAGATGAAAGCTTTGTTGCTGTAGCTTAGCGAAGAAATCTTTCCAGAGCTTGGGTGGATTATGAGAAAGAAGCTGCTTGAATAAATTAATTTTTGACTCGATCTCCTTTTCGGTATTGCAATCGCCCAGCAACGATTCGTAATCTATTTTGTACAGATTTTTGTTCCCCCCAGCCCGTTTGCCTATTTTGTCGAGTACGGATTGTAGCGTTCGGTTATCGCCCCGATACGATAAAAACAAATTGTCTTCATCCAGCAGCACGTCATTATTCTCAGCGACTGGGGCTTCAAATTGCTGGCTCAGTCCGCATACATACGCTCCGAAAGGAGTCAGGCGGACGTAGCGTAAACCGTCGTAGGGCGAAATATAGGCACTGCTGAATTTTTCAGCCAAAGCATGAGTAGGCTCATCATAGGCAATGTCGACCAGGCCGAATGCGGCGTACAGGAAAAGACTGCCTCGAATGAGTGGCTCCACAATAAAAGGCTGGTAAGTATCTAAGGTAATGTATTTTTTATCCTTGCCATATTGCCCATTATATTCTAAATAAACATAATTGACAGCTTCAGAATAATCAAAAATGTTCAAAATAAGCCCTTTATATAAGGCAGACTTGACCACATTCTCGGCAGAAACCCACTGCATCAGCGGAAGGTTGCGGAGAAAGTCGAAAAGCGTACGAGTAACAGGAAGCTCTTTGCCGATTTTTTGCAAGCCTTTGAGGTGGAAGAGCAAAAAAGAATTTGTCGCGTAATTCTTCTGGTAAAACTCGAAGGTTTTTTTTATGAACTCAGCTGGATTAACGTATCGATCCTGTTCTTTGCCTACCATCATCAACAACAGTTGAGTGACCAGCCGAGTGCGCAGGGTAGCTACATTCTTGTCAGCACTTGCGCCATAGAACTCTACCGAATTACAAAATTTCAGCATTTTATTGAGAGAACTGGTCGCAGCCTTTCCATAGTCATTTACTGCGAGCTTATCTTGCTGGATATAGGCAAGCGTAACGGGTAATTCATTGAAAATAAGGGTGTCATTAATAAAAGTAAAGGCCGTTGGTGGTATCTCAGGCAAGGGAAGCAGTTCGTATTCGGCGGGCTTTTCTGAAAAGCTTTTGAGAATGCTACGGATCGGTTCATCCAGAAATAACACGTGCGCGAAGGAGGTTAAATTATCCAAGACTGTTTTTGTGTTGGAATACCACGTATACGAAAGCTGGTTGGGGTAATCGCGAAAGAGGCCATACAGCGGGTTCAATTCTTCAGCGGGACTAAATACGTGCGCCTTTCCCAAATCCTGATGGGTGTAGGCTATCTGCGTATTAAATTTCTTTTCCAGGGTGGTATGTTCATGTGGTCCATCCCAGAGAATCACGTCCATAATGGCAGGCAGTGGAGCAGGCAGGGAGGCTTTCATTGCCCGAAACAAGTCGGCGACGGCAAAGAATGGAACGAAAAGATCCAGCAAATCGCCCATTTTAAGCGTTTTTCCCTTCTGAATAATGTCTATCGGAACCCCGTGCTGGCGGCATAAATCTTCATTATTCAGCATGTATTTTTTCAGAAAAGCTTTGTAGAATCCATCTATCTGAGTCATGTTATACCCTTGGCTAACCAGCTTATAGACGTGGCTATTAATTTCAGCCTGGGTACTTAAGCTTATCTTTTGCGTGTTGGATGTTTTTGATTTTCTGCCCCTTACCATGTTGAATTTGTGTTTCTTTAAAGCCTTATTTACCCTTCTTACCCGCCGAGCATAAACTCAATGTCATTCTCACTGAGCGACTTGATGGAGGCACCGTCGCTGGCAATTACGTTTTCGAACAATTCGCGCTTCTGCTGCTGTAATTGCAATATTTTTTCTTCAATGGTGCCTTTGGTGATAAGCCGGTAACTGAACACGGTTTTGTCTTGCCCAATCCGATGTGCGCGGTCTATGGCCTGCATTTCAGCCGCCGCATTCCACCAGGGATCGAAGATGAACACCACATCCGCAGCCGTCAGGTTTAGGCCCGAACCACCGGTTTTCAGCGTCATTAGAAATACCCGGCATTGCGGATCTTGCTGAAAACGGTCGACCAATTCCTTGCGATTGCGGGTAGAGCCCGTCATTTCTACAAAGTCAATGCCCGCCTGGTTCAGGTCTTCTCCAATGAGTTCAATGCTATTCAGGAAGTTTGAAAATACCAGCACTTTATGACCGTTGGCCGTAGCATCCAATATGTTATCCATCAGTGCCTCTCGCTTGGCTGACACAATCCGGTTGTCGCTTTTCGATTCAGGTACCGACGCAATCTGCCGGAGTTCGGTGAGGGCTTGGAGAATAAAAAACTGTGATTTCTGAATCCCCTGTTCGCCAATCTGATTTTTGAGAAAGCTGTAGTAATATGTCCGGCGTTGTTCGTAAAAGCGCTTCTGCTCGTCCGACATTTCGATGTACAGCACCTGTTCTACTTTGCTAGGCAGCTCTTTCAAAACGTCTTTTTTCAGGCGACGAAGAATAAAAGGATATACTTTTCGTCGGAGTTCCTCGGCCACTTCCTTGTCATTGTTTTGCTGAATGGGAGCCGTGTAATACCGATTGAATTCTTCGGCAGAGCCAAACATGGCCGGGTTGAGGAAGCGGAAAAGCGAATACAATTCCGTCAGGTTGTTCTCTACCGGCGTACCGCTCAGGGCAAGCCGATGTTTTCCGTTCAACAGCATCACCGCCTTGGATACCTGAGAATTGAGGTTCTTGGCATTTTGCGACTCGTCCAGAATTACGTAGTGAAATTCCTTCTCCTTGAACAGCTCAATATCGTTGCGCATGATGGCATACGTCGTCAGCACGAGGTGTTGGCGGCAAGCTTCCTCCAGGTCGCGGGTGTCGGCGTAATAGGTGTAAAAAGTGAGCGCAGGATTAAATTTCCGTAATTCGTTTTCCCAATTGAACAACAGGCTTTTGGGCATTACCACCAGCGTAGGCTGTTTTTCTTTCGGGTAAATGGACGAAAGCATCGTGATGGCTTGCAAGGTTTTGCCCAGTCCCATATCGTCGGCTAAGCAACCGCCCAGGCCATGGTGGTGCAAATAATTCAGCCATTTGTAGCCTTGTTCCTGATAAGGGCGTAACTGTGCCTGGACAGTGGGTAATTTGGTTTTGGCCTTTTTGAGTTCATTAAATCCCTGAAAAACCTCGCGCGAACGGGCAAATACATCATTCGCCATTTTCTCCTCAATCAATTCCTCTACCAAGGGCAGATCGAAGAACGACAAGCGGACTTTGTCTTTCTTCTTCTTGAAAAGGCGTTCTAGCCGCAGAATATACTTCTCATTCAAAATCGCCTGGGTTCCGTCCGTGAGCCGTACATACTTGTTTTTATGGTACTGCGTAATCACGTCGAAGAGGGAGAAGGTTTGGCCTTCGATTTCCAGGGAAGCGTCGCCTTCCAGAAAGTCAATACCCGAACTCAGCGCTAATACCAGGCGTGGTTGGGCGGTGGTAATCCGGTAAGATTTGAGTTTTTCAGCTCCGAATAACTGATACTTGCTCAACAGGTTCGGTAACTGGTTCCGAATAAATTCCTGGGCGATTTGCTCTGGAATGACCAGCAGGTTGTCTTCCAAAAAGAAGTCGGGATTTTTTTTGGCCTTGTTTTTTCCCTGTGCTAGTTTAACCACTTCGTCAATCAGTTCATCGTGAGGCTGAAAGGCAATAGGCCGCACGATCAAGGATTCCTCTAAGTCATTTACGTTTACTATTTTATCTACTTCGTATTGTTCTAGGAAATCAATATCCAAGCCCGGCAAAACCTGGGTTACGCGCAAGTAAAGCGAATTGTTCTCATCGATTTTTTCAAAAATCAAGGTGGGCTTGGGATGAACGGGATCGGTAACCACCTTTAATTGATAAGATAAATAGCGGACGTCTACGTGCTGAAAAAACGAGAAAAGGAGGGAGAGAAACTTTTCCAGATCCTTTACCGGAAACGAGGTATCGAACATTCTCAGCCGCCCGAAGTGGTTTCCCATTGGCAGTACCGGATACATTCGGTTTTCGCTGAGGACGTATCCTTCCGTTACTGGCGAAATGTGGTTGATTACCTGGTTGTTATGCCGTAAAAATATTTCGCTTTTCAGTAGGTGATTATCCTCCGCTTCGATGCTGATGCCAATTTTTCCTTCTGCCGCCTCAAATGTAATGGGCTTTCCATGCTGGTCTACTACATTATCGCAGAGGCGCAATTGCCACATCAGGTAATCGTGGTCGGGCAGATATACCTGGTCCGGATTTTTTTCCCAGTCAATGACAAAGCTAATTTTCTCCTGTATGCTTTCCAGCGACCGCAACACTTCCCGTACTGCCCCGCTGTACTGGCGGTAATCAGCCGAAATGGTTTTTAGCTTCGAGTCAACCGATTCGAGGTAGGCTCCATAATCATCAAAAAGCAACTGAAAATACACCTGCTCGGCATTTTTTTCCTTCCGCTGAAAAGCTGATTTCTTTTTTAGTTGCTCAAATAAAGTATCCGACATCGTTTTTTGTTCAAAATTAAACAATCACTTCATCTGGTAAAGGGTAATTATTAAAAAAAGTCTTTAGCTGCCGCTCAATGCTGTCAACTTAAGGAACATGGCCACCACTTTATACAGGCGATTGTC
>JAZKGK010000078.1:0-5029 GCA_040385915.1 Bacteroidota bacterium | reverse complement strand
AAAGGGCAATATGTATTAGTAAAACGCAATCAAATTTTACGTTCACTTTCTCAACCCGAATATCTCAAGCTTAGAGTAGTAGATACTCGAAATACAGCCGGAGTTTTATTGATTTTTTCTCTACTTTCCGTTGTGATCTTTTTTCCTGAAGAGAAAAAGTGAAAGCATAGCCCTACTCTTATACAAGAGTATTTGCACTTATCTCATAAATTTCCTTTTCAAAAAGTGAATCTACTAACCCTTTTAAGTCTAGTGATTTTTCTTATTATAATAACTGTTTTATAAACAATCCGTAGGCTTCAGAAAATGTCGCATTCGAGAGATATACACCTTTTGATGAGCCTGCTACAAACCATAGTTCTTTTGTAAGCTAAGCCAGCATTGGGGCGGAGTTTTACGCGTAGTGATAGTTCAGGTAGTTGACATCAATGAATGCGGTCTTACGGGATATTCAGTTTGTTTTGCACCTGTAGCGCCCACTTTTCCAATACCTTCACCAGCTCTTCTAGTTTGATAGGTTTGCTGATGTAGTCATCCATGCCTGCTTTTAAACATTCTTCCCGGTCGCCCTGCATGGCATTGGCCGTCATGGCGATGATGATGGGCTGCACTGTCAATTGCCGCCGAATGACCTGGGTGGCTTCTAGACCATCCATTTCTGGCATTTGTATATCCATCAGTACCAGATCATATTCCTGTTGTTCCAAGGCCTCAACCGCCAGTTTTCCATTATTGGCGATTACGGGTTGATAGCCTAACTTGTTGAGAATGCGCTCAGCCAGCTTCTGATTGACCAGGTTGTCTTCAGCAACGAGGATCCGTAATGGAAATTGCTGGGCAAAATCTTCTGATAATTTCCGATTTCCTACCGGCGTTTCTATCATGGCTTTGCCTTGTTGGCGGAGCTCATTGAGGATATGGTTGCACAAAACGTGCTGCTTGACGGGCTTGGTCATAACCGAACAGAATAGATTCGGATTGTTTTCCCTGCGTTCCTGCCCTATGGAGCTCAGCAACATAATGGGCAGCGTGGGATGGATTTTGCGAATGCGCTGCGCCAGTTGAATGCCGTCCATGCCGGGCATTTGCATATCGGTGATGACCAGGTCGAAAGCATCGCTTTTAGCCAGCAGCACCAAGGCCTGTGAACCTGACTCGGCCATGACAGGGACTAATTGCCACTGTTCCAACTGACTTTGCAGAATGCGGCGGTTAGTGGCATTGTCATCTACCGCCAGGACTCGCTTGCCTTCCAGCCCAGCAGTGTTGAAATTAATATACGTCCGGACGGATTCGGTACTGGGGTGTATGTGAATATTGAAGCTAAAGGTAGTGCCCTCTCCTGGCTGGCTGCTTACTTCAATACGACCGTCCATCAGGCCAATCAGTTTTTCGCAAATAACCAGTCCGAGCCCCGTGCCACCATACTTGCGGGTGGTAGAAGAATCGACCTGGGAAAAGGCTTTGAACAAGCGGTCAAGTTTATCGGCAGGAATGCCAATGCCGGTGTCGCGCACTTCAAAGCCCAATTCCAGGTCCTGGGTGGCTGCCGTTTTTCGCAAATGTACCCCCACAAAAATTTCGCCTTTCTGGGTAAACTTCATGGCATTACTCACCAGATTCAACAGCACTTGCCGCAAGCGCAACCCATCGCCAACTACCTGGGTAGGAACGTTGTAGTCGATTTGGTAGACCAAGTCTAGTCCCAGTTGAGAGGCTTTGGTGGCAAACACGTCTAACACATCTTCGATGCAGGTGCGTAGGTCAAAATCATGTTGCTCCAGTTCCATTTTCCCAGACTCGATTTTAGAAAAGTCCAGGATGTCGTTGATGACCGCCAATAGATTGTCGCCGCAACTACGGATGCTATCGGTGTATTCGCGCTGTTCGTGGGTTTGGTTGGTTTCGGCCAACAGGGAAGCCATGCCAATCACCCCATTCATCGGGGTTCGGATTTCGTGACTCATCGTAGCCAGGAAGGTACTTTTGGCTCGGTTGGCCTCTTCTGCTTCCTGCCGGGCTTTTTCTGCCTCTCTTTGGGCATTTTCGGCATCTTCCCTTTGTTCTTTTAACTCTTCGTTAATGACTTGCAGGAATTCGGCTTGCGCTTGTAATTCTTCTTTCTGAATCACCACTTCGGCGGTGCGCTCCCAAACCTGATGTTCCAGTTCCACTTTCTGCGCCTTCACCGCATTTATCCGAATGAGATAGAAGGCAATGGCACTACCCACAATGGCAAAGATCGCCAGCGTTCGGAACCACCAGGTTTGCCAGTAGGGCGGCGTAATAATAATTTTTATCGAGGTTCCGTGCTCATTCCAAAAGCCGTCATTGTTGGACGCTTTTACCCGGAAGGTATATTCTCCCGGATCTAGGTTGGTATAAGTGGCCGTCCGCTTGTTGCCAACAAACGTCCAATCCTTGTCAAAGCCCTCCATTTTGTAGGCATACTGATTCTTATGGCTGATTTTATAATTCAGTGCCGCGAATTCGAAAGAGAAAACTGATTGCTTGTAAGTCAGGGTAATTTCTTTTGTAAGCGTCAGGTTCTGCTTCAGAGGCGAATCTTTATCGGTCAGACTGACGGATTTATTAAAGATCCGGAAATCGGTCAGGTATACTGGCGGAATAAACTTGTTCTCACGAAAGCTATCTGGATGGAAATAGTAAAAGCCATTGCTGGCTGCCAAAAGAAATTCTCCGGTGCTGGTTGTCATAGCGCCTGTGCGGAAGGAGGCATCTTCAATTCCATCATCGAAGATGAAGTTTTTGATCACCTTGGTCTGTGGATTGAATCGGGAAAGCCCATCATTCGTCCCTAACCAAAGGTTGCCTCGTTCATCTTCCTGAATGGAATGCACGTGATTATGGGGTAAACCATCCTTGGTGGTATACGCAGTAAAGGCATGGGTTTTTCGATTATAGTGATTCAGGCCAGCCTTGGTGCCAATCCACATGTTGCCTTTCTTATCTTCGAAAATACCCGCGACTAGGTTACTGCTGATGCTGGTCGTGTCGTCCGGACGGTGAGAGAAATGCGCATATAGGCCTTTATCTTGGTTCACCTGATAGAGTCCGGCACCACCCGTACCGATCCACAACGTTCCTTCCGAATCAATGAAAAAGCTCCAGAGCTGCTGGGTAGGTAGTTCTTTTCCTTTCCAGGTAAGGGGATGAAATTTCTTGTTTTCCTGGTTAACCTGAAAAATACCCTTGGAATTAGACATAACCCAGAGTCGCCCTTTCAGATCTTTTTGGATATGCCAGGTATCATAAGGACAACTTAAACTATCCTTGGGGTTAGGTCGGAGGGCATCATAGGTATTCTTCTGGGGGTCAAACACGTACATGCCGCTGCCAGTAGTGATCCAAAAAAGCTGATTTTTATCCTCTACTATCTCGGTGATATTATTATCCAATCCTGGCTTGTTATTTTTCCAGTGGGTAAAGGTTTTTGTATGTGGATCAAAACAATCGAAGCCCTGGGAATGAAGCACCCAGAGCCTGTTTTTTGCATCCTGGTGAAAGTTGCTGATCCAGGCATTCATTCCCAGGCTGAGGGGATCAGTGGGGTCATGTTTGAAATAAAGAAAGCTGTTATGAAGGCCATAGGTAAGGTCAAGCCCCGTTTCGCTGCCTACCCAGATATTGCCTGTTTGGTCTTTTAGCAAACAGCGTACATTATTGTTTTGCAGACTCTGGAGATTATTGGGATCGGAAGTAAGATTGAATGACTTGCCAGTTTTTTTATTCATAATCCGCAAGCCAGCAGGCTGTGCTAACCAAAGGTTCCCTTCTTTGTCTTCCAGGATATCGTTGATGGTGTTTTCAGGAAATGGATGGTTAATAAAGGTCTTGGTTTTCTGTTCGTATTCATCCAGGCCACCCCAGTAGTGGCCAATCCAGACTTTCCCTTGCTTATCCACATGGATCTGATTGGCAAAATCACTGGTAACACTTTGGGTCGTACGCTTGGCTCGGTAGGTGGTAAAGGTTTGGGTTCGTTTATCGAATGTGTTGACGCCACCTCCCTCGGTGGCAATCCATAAAAGGCCTTTCTTGTCTTCAGCTATGTGCATCACGGCATTGCTGCTGATGCTTTTGGGATTGGCGGGGTCGTGGACGTAGTGGCTGAATTTTTTAGTTTTGCGGTCAAACCTATCGAGCCCACCACCGGTACTAACCCATAAAATACCCTGCCTATCCTCAAAAAGCGCATTGACCCTTTTAGAACCTAGGCTGCTTTTGTCCTGTGGGCGGGGCTGATAAGAAGTGAAGTTGTCGTGTTCGTAATTATAGAGGTTAAGTCCACCTCCGTCGGTTCCAATGTAAAGATCATCGTATTTGTCTTTATAAATACACCTTACTATGTTGTTGCTTAAACTAGCGCTGTCTTTTAAGTTGTGCTGGTAGGTAATAAAGTTGGCTCCGTCGAAGCGATAGAGTCCGTCTTCTTTGCCAATCCAGATAAATCCTTGCCGATCTTGTGCGAGGCAAAGAATACGACCAGAAGATAATCCTTGCTGCTTGGTATAATGGTGAAATTTAACTTCAGCATTTTGAGAGAAGCCATTCAGCGAAATCAAGCCAAAAAGCAACAATAAAAGTGTTTTTATATTCATTTTTATCTCAAGTAATGCCTCATATACTTAATACAAGTATACTAAGAAGTACCTAGGAGCCATTTATCATGTATACTTATGTAGCACGC
Organism: Bacteroidota bacterium; assembly: GCA_040385915.1. Taxonomy (GTDB): domain Bacteria; phylum Bacteroidota; class Bacteroidia; order Cytophagales; family ES-bin-26; genus ES-bin-26. The sequence continues at coordinate 318 of JAZKGK010000078.1, read as the reverse complement.
CTGCAAGAGAATGGCTGATATTTCTCATTTTCAATGTCTGCGTAATATATAGGGTTTCATTTTACGTATGGTAGGCATTTTTAGCCATACCCCAATAGTTAGATTTTCACTCCAAATAAGGTAATGTCATCTCGTTGCTCAGCGTACTGCTGGTGCTGATCCAGCACGGATTCAAACAACAACTTCTGTTCGTTACTGGAAGAGTAGTGAGCTGACTCGATTAACCCGCATAGCTTGGCTGAGCCTAATCTTTTTCGTTCAGCATTGTTCTGATCGACATAGCCGTCCGATGTCAGGTACAGCCAGGTGCCATCTTCT
>JAZKGK010000077.1:0-4314 GCA_040385915.1 Bacteroidota bacterium | reverse complement strand
AGCGAAGCAATCTGCCAGATTGAAGTCAACAGCATACTTTACTTCAACAGATTGCTTCGCTCGCGCTCGCAATGACGAAATTAATTAGCCCAACAATCCCTTTTCATAATGGATGATTTTTACGCGCTCCAATGCTGGGACGGCGATGGAGGCTTGGGTTTTATAATCGTATGCGACCAGAATAACCGTTCCTTTGGCAATCAGTCGATCTTGGCTACTAGGATGGTGCTCGGAGTCAGTGCCCCGCTGTTCGGCTACAATCAGGTGTTCCAATGTCATGCTTTTAGTACCCAATTTCACTGTACGGATGTAGAGAAAGGCATTGTCTTGCAAAAAAAGCGGCATTAGGTAATCTATTTCGGCCCGCGCCTGAATCATGCCCGTTTGCCGCCAGTCCCACCCAACCCCTTGGGCAAAATAGTTAATGCGCCCCTGTTCAAAATAGGTCAGGTAAACAGCGTTATTTACGTGGCGCATCTCGTCCAGATCAGACCAGCGCATATGAATTTTTTCTCTAAACTGAAACTCTTTAACCAGGTCAAGCATAGTTGATGTGCTGATGAATTGATATGCTGATGCTAATTACGGCAACCAGTGAATTTATTGGTGTAAAGAAGGTAAAGATAAGAAGAATGCGTATAAGGCATTCACTGAAGCACACGCATCAGCACATTAACCCATCAGTATCTTCTTTTTAAAAAATAGGTGTGGCTTCCAGGCAACTCTTCGTATATTTGCGGAAAATTTTTCCATCGCGGCCTAGAGCCGTTTTTTCCTCAAAACCCTCATGATTAGTGTATCTAACGTAACGCTTCGCTACGGCAAGCGTGTGCTGTTTGAAGACGTGAACATCAAGTTTTCGCCTGGCAACTGTTACGGTTTGATTGGCGCCAACGGAGCCGGCAAATCTACGTTCCTGAAAATCCTATCCGGTGAAATAGATCCACAAAGCGGCTCTGTTAGTATTACGCCTGGCGAACGGCTGGCCATATTGAAACAGAACCATTTTGAATACGATGATTGCCCAGTATTGCAAACTGTTATTATGGGCCATACGCGCCTGTATAAATTGATGCAGGAGAAAGACACCCTTTACGCAAAAGAAGATTTTACCGATGCCGATGGCGTAAGAGCCAGCGAGTTGGAAGCTGAATTTGCTGATTTAGATGGTTGGAATGCTGAATACGAAGCAGCGGAACTGCTCAGCGGCCTGGGCATTAAAGAAAGCCTGCATTATTCGCTCATACGCGACCTGACCGGAAGTGAGAAAGTACGCGTATTGCTGGCACAGGCCTTGTTTGGGAACCCCGACATTCTGCTGCTCGATGAGCCGACCAACAACCTGGATGTAGAATCGATTATGTGGCTGGAAAACTTCCTGGCCGACTTTAAAAATACCGTGATTGTCGTATCTCACGATAGGCACTTTCTTGACCAGGTTTGTACGCACGTAGCCGATATTGATTTTGGCAAAATGCAACTCTTCAGCGGAAACTATTCGTTCTGGTACGAATCAAGCCAGTTAGCGTCGAAGCAAAAAACTGACTCAAACAAGAAAACGGAAGACAAACGCAAAGAACTGGAAGAGTTTATCCGCCGTTTTAGCGCCAATGCTTCTAAGTCTAAGCAAGCTACTTCGCGGGCAAAACTGCTTGAAAAACTCACGCTGGAAGATATTAAGCCTTCTTCGCGCAAATATCCGCACGTTCAGTTTAAGCAAGAACGCGAAGCGGGTGACCAATTGCTCGGCGTAGAAGACCTGTCGTTGAGCCACGAAGGAGTAGTGTTGTTTCGCAACATCTCTTTCACGGTTAACAAAGGGGACAAGATTGCCTTCTTCAGTCGTGATGGATTGGCTGTACCTGCGCTGTTTGAAATACTGATGGATGAGCGAAAAGCTGACAAAGGTGATTTCAAATGGGGCGTGACTACTTCACAAGCCTATTTTCCGAACGAAAATACCAAATACTTCGACACTGACCTGAACCTGGTAGACTGGTTAAGGCAATATTCTGCCGAAAAAGACGAGAGTTTTATCCGGGGCTTTTTGGGTCGGATGCTGTTTTCGGGCGAGGAATCACTAAAAAAAGCCAAGGTATTGTCGGGAGGAGAGAAAGTACGCTGTATGCTTTCCAAAATGATGTTACAAAGTGCCAATGTACTGGTACTCGACGAGCCAACCAACCACCTTGACCTTGAGTCTATTACCTCGCTCAACAACGGGCTGAAGGATTTCAAAGGCACGGTGCTATTTGCCTCGCACGATCACCAGTTTGTCGAAACCGTTGCCAATCGTATCATTGAAATTACGCCCAAAGGCATTATTGATAAGACAATGACCTACGACGAATACTTATTGGATGAGCGTGTAAAAACCCAAAGAGAGCAGTTTTATGGGCTGGCAGTAGCCAAATAAAGCACTCAATACGTTTGTTTTTTCTTAAAAGCCTTCCTTCTGAGAAGGCTTTTTTTGTGCTTATTATTAAAAGCGCCCGATTGTTGATAACTTGTAAACTATCTAAGTATTTAGGCATTACTAAACAACCTACTTACTAACACGACCTACCTTCGCAACTGAACTGTTTTGTAATGGAAGAAAAGTATACGCGCTTTTTCCTGGCCTTGCAACACCGCCTCGCCCAGCCGCTACCCGGTTTGGCTGCCCATCAGAAAATGGCTTCTTCCATAAGTTCTTCGGCCAGTTTTCGGGCGGTTACTGATGGAAAGTCACGCCAAAGCGCTGTGTTATTATTGCTTTATCCTTATCAGGGAACGTTGCATCTACCTCTTATTCTGCGTCCTGCGTACGATGGCGTACACGGCGGACAAGTGGCTCTGCCCGGTGGAGGCCAAGAGAAATTTGATCGCGACCTCATCCAAACGGCCTTGCGCGAAGCCCAGGAGGAAATTGGTATTAAGGCAAGCGATATTCGGGTATTAGGGCAATTGAGCCCGCTTTATATTTCAGCGAGTAATTACGTGGTGCAGCCCGTGGTGGGCTGCCTGCCATACCGCCCCGACTTTTTCCCTGACGCCCGTGAAGTAGCCGAGATTATCGAATTAAGTCTCAGCTTATTAGCAGATAAAGGGATTGTAGGTACCAAAGAGCTATTGATTCGTAATGTGTTGATTCAGGCTCCTTTCTATGGCGTGCACTCTCACATCGTTTGGGGCGCTACCGCCATGATGCTAAGCGAGTTCCTGACTACCTTAGACGAGATAGGCGAAGCAGATAAGAATATTTTAGATAGCAAAACAAAGAAGTCTTGACGTTTCTGAGCCAATTATCGAGAAGTATCCCACTAACTATTTCTGGTCTTTATCTGGCTTATCAAGTAACCAAAGAACCGACTGGAATAGGTGTTTTTGACGGCTTCTGGTTAATTGCTCTGGCTATTATTACTGCCATTCTGCTGGTGCGGACATGGCGTAAAGACCGTGCAGCCTATGTGGAAACCAGATCAGTAAAAAGCTACTTATCTAGCTTGATAGGAATAATTTTACCCGCGCTTGTCTTTCTCTCGCTAAGAACCAATAACCCAACCGTGCTCTATGCCATATTTGATCGTGGGTTTGAAGGGGCTTCCATTAAATTCCGGCAAGACGGTACTTATCAACTTGGTAATATCAGCGAATTGGGGACGCAATATGTCTATGGCCAATACCAGTTTCAGGACAGTCTGATTTTACTCGACAAATCGGATCTGGCCGACGTAATAGAAAGCAAACGACTGGCCATTAGAGCCATTACTCGCCTGGGAGGAGCAGGGAATGACACCTTGCTTTATCAGATAGATTCTACTGGTAAGGTCATTCCTAATAGTATTACGTTTGCTTTGTTAGAAGACAACCGGAAAATGAAGTGAAGCTGCTATGGTACAAGCTCATAATGTAGATGAGCACCTACCATTATCTCAGGCGCTAGCCTCTATTCTACTAGCCTGTAATTAGGCTACTTGCCTTTTATTTCCTCCGATTGGCCTATTTTTCTTACTTTTGCTGATACTTAAAATATATACCCGCCATTTCCCTCTAGCATCGTGGAAGATAATTACCGACATAAAGGCATGCGACGGGCGTTAGTCAACCTACTGCGGGAGAAGGGTATAACTGATGAAGCCGTGCTGTCAGCCATTGAGAAAGTACCCAGGCATCTGTTCCTGGAAAAAGCCTTTTTAGAACACGCTTACCAAGACAAAGCCTTTCCGATTGGCGAAGGACAAACCATTTCACAACCCTATACCGTTGCTTTTCAGAGTCAACTGCTGGACGTAAAAAAGGGCGATACCGTGCTGGAAATCGGCACTGGTTCCG
>JAZKGK010000076.1:0-28552 GCA_040385915.1 Bacteroidota bacterium | reverse complement strand
CAGGGCGCTCCGATGGAGCGTGTACTTGTGGGTAATCGGTAGGGTTTAATCGCAGCGGCGAACCGCCCCTCCACTACGCAGCTAGAAGGCGCATTTCCTCAACTCTTGATTCGCATTAGTAAGTTCTACCTATCAGTGAGGTGGTTCCAAAGATGACTGAACCCAGCTTTAAATGTGGTAGGGCAGCTTTGATAATCCAGAAAGGGGCATAGATATTAGTCTTCATCGTCCAGTTAAATTGTTTAGTGGATATATCCAGGATCGATGGAAAAGATTGTTGCTGGGCGGTGTTACTAATCTTATTTTCATCTTTCATGTTCAATGCGGATAGACTGTTTTTTACAAATTTTAATTGTAAGCCTAGACTGGTAAATTAACTGGTAAAAACGCTTAATTCACCAGTCTAGGCTTGCCCGGTTGACACGGTTTGCCTATTCCCAGGGTTTCAATACCACCTTCACGCAGTTGTCTTCCTTTTTGTTGAAGATATTGTACATATCGGTGGCTTTGCTCAAAGGCACTTTATGGGTGATAATATCATCCAGCACCACTTTTCCGTCCGTTACCAACGTGATAAGTTTATCAATATAGGTTTGCACCCAGGCCTGTCCGCCCCTCAAGGTTACGCCCTTGTCGAACCACTGGTGCAGGGGAAAGTTATCGAAAGGTGTGCCGTATACGCCCACTACCGTGACAGTACCACCCCGGCGTACCGCATCAAAGCAGCGTTCAAGCACCTTCATCGTCCCCTTCTCCATTTGTATCACATTCAGCGCTTTTTCCAGGAAGGAGCGGTTGGCTTCCATCCCTACGGCATCCACACATACATCTGCACCGTAACCACCCGTCATCTCCCGGATTACTTCCACGGGATCCACCTCCGAAGCGTTAATGGTTTCGGACTTAGCCGCCCGCCGAGCCATTTCCAGCCGGTAAGGTTCGATATCCACCCCGATGACCCGCTTGGCTCCGTGAAGCCAGGCCGCTTTCTGGGCCATAATGCCCACTGGTCCGCAACCAAAGACAGCAACCGTTTCGCCGCCCTTCATCTGAGCCCATTCAATGGCTGACCAACCGGTTGGGAAGATGTCGGACATAAACAGAATCTGCTCATCGGTAATGCCTTCGGGAACGATGCGGGGACCGAAATTAGCGTAAGGCACCCGTACGTATTCGGCCTGTCCGCCGCTGTAGCCCCCATAAAGATCTGTAAAACCGAACAGGCCTCCGCCCTTGCCTTTAAGCACACCACCTTCGGGGCCGTAATGATCAGGATTGGAACTCTCGCAATGTACGGGCAGCTCCATCGAACAGAAATGGCATTTGCCACAGGCGATTGGGAAAGGAACCACCACGCGATCGCCCTTTTTAAGGCGGCTAACGCCCGAACCAACTTCTTCGACAATGCCCATAAACTCGTGTCCCATGACCATATTAGCGACCTGAGGAATAAAGCCGTTGTAGATGTGCAGATCTGATCCGCAAATGGCGGTGGAAGTGACTTTGAGGATCACATCCTCGGCTTGCTCGATACGGGGATCTTCTACGCTTTCTACCCGAATATCTTTTATTTTGTGAAATACGGCGGCTTTCATACAGTTGAATAAGTTAAAAGTGAGAGAATAAAATTAGGCGACAGAATAGTAACTGATAAGCTCCCTGATTCTTCGCCTTAAGACGGGAAAAAGCTGCTTAAGGTTAGTGTTTAGCCGGTTTATGGGGTGTAGATAAGAGCCAAAAAATAGAGTAATCTGTTCTTTGATATTTATCGAGTAAGTAACAGAAGCGGATGGAGAGACCAGTCAGCTCGGAGTCGAGAGACATATATAAAAAAAACAGAGGAATTACCCTCTGTTTTTGCAATTACAAAGTATAGGATTGGAAACAAGCATGAAATGGCCTTTTTACTAAAAACAAGTTACTCATCCTAAGGTTACTCTGCTCATTAACGACATACCCACAGACATCCGGCAGCATAGCCTCCTACACAGCCTGCAGTAACGGCACAAGCGGGTAAAGCACCGCCAAAACAAGCGCCTGCCGCTGCTCCACAGCCATATCGGATGTACCAAGGTAGCCTGTCCCAAGTGTTTTGGAAGCATCTTCTAAAGCAACTCCAATTAACATCAGTTCTGCCATTGGGTAATACAGTAGGCTTTTGTATGGACAGTACCTTTCCATGCTTATAATTTGCGCCACCCAACATCTCTCCCGAAGGCACATATATATTAATACCTCCCGAGAAATCCTCTATATCAGACGTACCCTCAGCTTTTATTTCCAATACCATTGTTTTGAAGTTTTCAATGCTAGATCCAAAGAAAGCTATCATCGTTTTACCTCCAGTTAATGGTACCAACAAAGCCTTAATATCCGATTTTTCATAATTAGCCACTAAAGTTTGATCCCACTGCGGTTTACCCATTTTAGCTGACAAGCTAGTAGCATCTTCATCATTTTTGAGCTTTGTTATCAAAGCATCATCTTCCCGTAACTGAGTGGTAGATTCAAGCTTTAATTCAGGCGAATCCTTTTGCAGCGTAAAATCTGATTGGGATTGGTCATTAGCGCTCGGATTAGGAACTTCTTTCTCTTGCTTGCTACAAGCATTAAGCATAAGAATAGAAATCAACAGAATTACTGAAAAGAAAACGAGAAAGGGCGATTTTTTAAACAGAAAATTTTTCATAAAATAGTGTTTAATGTTAGAAATATTTAAAATGTTTAATTATCCCAGCTATTTTTAGTAAAAAGGTCCATCAAGGAATTGGTATTTTCTATTGAAGCAGACTAACTGCTTTATTATTGAGCTAAAATACGCTGGATTGAGCCGCTCCTAAAACAGTTATAATACGGAAATCACATATTCAGTTTTTATACTTATACAAGAATAATCACGTACAGGACATCTAGATATAGAGATCTAATAGTATTTTAGCAAGGGAAGCTCTGAATTAAATCAATGAATGGCCTAATGGATTAGTAGTAGATCATTCATCTGGCTGGAAGTGCATTTCTGAATACTACAAGGCCAGACATTCCATACTGATAAAGCACGTTTCTACGACCGACCTGTTGGTATGATTATATTTTCCAGGAAATTTAATGCACAACTAAGAAATATCAGGCGCAAATGCAGATATTTGGAAGCAAGAGCCAACAAACCATTATATTAAAATAATTGAATGAAAATTTCTTTTCAAATTGACTACCGAACCCATTGGGGTCAACGCCTTTTTATCAGTGGTTCTATTCCCGAACTAGGAAACTGGGATACTAACCAGGCCCAAGCCATGACTTTTCTATCGGGCGGAATGTGGAAACTGGTACTAGAGGTGCAGCAGTTGCCAGCCAGCGGCTTTCAATACAACTATTTTGTCAAGGAAGAGAGCAGCCAACACATCGAGTGGGAAAAGGGCAACCGGCGCAATTTTCGTCCAGCTCCTTTGCCCAAGCAGCACCTCATCGCGTTGGATAGCTGGCGTGTACTTAGTCAGGAAGAAGCGGCATTGTATACTTCTGCTTTCACCAACGCCTTGATGCGACCCAGCATTTCGGCACCGCCTATTGCCAGCACGACAGTGAAAAAGGCAGGCAAAACAGCCAAAAAAAACCAGCCGACTTCCGGCCAGGCTAATTACCGCTTCCAAATTGAAGTTCCGCGCATTGACACGGGCTACCAACTCTGCCTGATTGGCAGCGACCCGGCATTAGGCAACTGGGACGAACAAAATGCCCTGGTAATGGATGGCAGCCACTATCCGCTCTGGCAGGCAGACGTAGCCCTGACCAATAAGGAAGTAATTCGGTATAAATATGGCGTGTATGATACCCAAACCAGGAAAATAAAAACCTGGGAAAAAGGCGAAGACCGCATACTTTGGTTAAATCCGGCTTCGGCAACAGAAATGACCTACATTCAAACGGACGAACAATTTCGCTTTCCTCAGCGCCATTGGAAAGGCACTGGGGTAGCTATTCCGGTCTTTTCGCTGCGCACACACCAAGGAACTGGCGTAGGCGAATTCCTGGATATTAAGCCTTTGGTGGATTGGTCTACGAAAACGGGATTAAAATTGATCCAGATTTTGCCGATCAACGACACTGTTGCCACGCATACCTGGCTTGATTCTTATCCTTACGCGGCCATTTCTGTCTTTGCCCTCCACCCTATTTACCTCAACCTGGAGGCCATGGGAACGCTGAAAGGCAAAAAGGACCAGAAATTTTACCGCGACCAGCGCGAATTGCTCAATAAGAAAGATTTTGTGGATTATGAGGCGGTCATGAAAGTGAAGTCTCGTTATTTCAAACAACTATACGACCAGGACCGCGATACGTTTCTAGCTGATCCGGCCTTTCAACAATTTTTCAGCAATAACCGTCACTGGCTGGTTCCCTACGCGGTTTTCTCCCGCCTGCGCGATCAGTACGGCACTTGCGAGTTTAGCCAATGGGGCGAGTATGCCCACATTACACCCGCCCAACTGGAAATCCTTGCCGCACCTAACAGCCCCACCTACGACGATGTTGCGGTGCATTACTTCATCCAGTATCACCTGAGCAAGCAATTGGTAGAGGCAACTAACTATGCGCGCCAACACGGCGTGGTATTGAAAGGCGACATTCCCATCGGGATTTATCGCAATAGCGTGGATGCCTGGCTGAGCCCGGAATTATTTCACATGGACCGGCAAGCGGGCGCCCCACCCGATGATTTTTCGGCCACGGGTCAAAACTGGCGGTTCCCAACGTACAACTGGGAGCGCATGGCGCTGGATGGATACGCCTGGTGGCAGGAGCGTTTGCGGAAGATGGCTGATTACTTCGATGCCTATCGCATTGACCATATCTTAGGTTTTTTCCGAATTTGGGAAATGCCAGCCGAAGGCGTGGATGGCTTATTGGGACATTTTAGCCCAGCACTGCCTTATTACGAGCACGAACTGGCTGAAAGAGGCATCTGGTTTGACTACTCGCGCTATTGCACACCGTATATTCGGGCGCACATGCTGTGGGATTTGTTTGGCGAATACCGTGATGAAGTGGTAAAGGAGTATTTATTGGAATACCAACCCGGCCACTTCCGACTGAAAACGCACGTAAGTACCCAGCAACAAGTAGAAGCACTGCTAGCTCCAACACCGGAAGCCACACCAGAGCAGATAGCTAAAAACGCACGCATGAAGGAAGGCCTTTTTCAGCTCATTGGCGAAGTGCTATTCCTGGAAGCCGCTCCGACTAATGGAAAAGGACATGCCGTCCAACGGGATGCCGCCCAACGGGATGCCGTCCAACGGGATGCCGTCCAAGCGTTTAACTTGCGTATTGCCTTTCAAAACACGTATTCATACCGGGAATTGGATGACTGGCTCAAGCAGAAACTGCACGACCTTTACATTGATTATTTTTACAAGAGACACGAACAATTCTGGCGCGAACAAGGCTTGATCAAGTTGCCCGTAATCAAGAATGCAACCAATATGCTGGTCTGTGGAGAAGATTTAGGTATGGTGCCCGATGTAGTGCCGGGTGTGATGCAGGAATTAGGGCTGTTAAGCCTGGGCATTCAGCGGATGCCCAAGGAAACGGTAGAATTCGGCAATCCGTTAATCGCGCCATACCTGTCTGTGGTCTCGACTTCAAGCCACGATATGTCAACACTTCGGGGCTGGTGGGAAGAGGACAGCCATAAAACCCAGCGCTATTATAACCATGTGCTTGGCCAACACGGAGAAGCACCTGCCATTTGCGAGCCGTGGATAATAAAGGATATTATTGTGCAGCACTTACAATCGCCAGCGATGTGGGCCATCTTCCCCATTCAGGATTTGTTAGCCATGGACAGCCAGTTACAACGAGCCGATACGCAAGCGGAACGAATAAACGTACCCGCGAATCCGCAAAACTTCTGGAAATATCGCCTCCACCTCAACCTGGAAGACTTGCTGAAAGCCACCGACTTCAACACCATGCTTCAAGAACTCAATACCAATACTAACCGAAATTGATGTATTGTTAATTGTTAATTGTTAATTGTTAATTGTTAATTGTTAACTGTTAACTGTTCAATTTGATTAGCCATGGCCATAGTGTGGCGGTATCCGATCTCAAATATTTGCCTGGCTTTGGCAATATCGAAGGTAACAAAATGCTTTAGTTCAGAGGGTTCTATGAATAAGTCGCAGCATTTTATGCGCTGCACTACATTGTTATGAATGGCTAGTAAAAGGCTTCGCTCGATCACCGCTTTCATTGATTTCAAGCGCAGTTGCGTATCATAAGGATTGGCGTGAACCCCAATAATGCAATCACAGGTTTCCAGCAAGGGTTCTACCGGCAGGTTATTTAGGATGCCACCATCGGCGTAGGTGTTGCCGTTAAATATGATTGGTTCAAACAAAACGGGAATGCAACTAGATGCCTGAACTGCTTTAATCAACTCTCCAGTAGAGAAATAGACCGTTTGTCCCAAGTTGAGATTGGTAGCTGAGACCACCAAAGGAATATTGAGCTTTTCAAAAGAATTACCCGTAAGGTATTTTAAGTAAATTTCATCGGTGCGTTCCATTTTCAGGATACCGACCCTACTCATGGCAGGCCGCATAAAGCGAAACATCTTTGTAGAGACAATGATTTCCAACACCTCATCAGGATGATAGCCCGAAGCATATAAGGCTCCGGCAATGGCTCCGGCACTGACACCAGAAATCATGTCTGGCACAATGCCTTGTTCGAGCAATGCCTTCAGTACCCCTAAATGGGCAATTCCTCGCGCTCCACCGCCCGATAAAGCCACTCCTATTTTCATTGGTCTATGCGTTTAGAGTCAAAAGTGTATGAGTGAAAGGATGAGGTATTTCATACCAGTACGCCTTAAAAGGCAAACACGTAAACGCTCATAAAAAATCTGTCAATTTTCCTCGCTGTGCTATTCTTATCCCTTTTTCCGTGTGCTCTACGGTAGCACACTCATAGACCGGATCGTGTTCAAACAGCAACAGGAAACCTTTATCGGCAGCCTCTTGTAGCAAAGGCGCTTTCTCTTGCATGGTGAGCAGTGGGCGCACATCATAGCCCATTACGTACGGGATTGGTACGTGACCCACAGATGGAATAAGGTCAGCCAGGTAAACTAAGGTTTTGTCTTTATAACGAATATGCGGCAGCATCATGTTCTCGGTGTGGCCGTTTACAGTCAGCACCTCCAGGTGTTGAAATGGCGCAGAGGCTAGTGGAGGCCAGAATTTTAGTTGGCCACTTTCCTGGATCGGCAGTATATTTTCCTTCAGAAAGCTCGCTTTTTCTCGTGCATTAGGGTTTATTGCCCATTGCCAATGCGCTTCGTTAGACCAATAAATGGCGTTGGGAAAGGTGGGCTCAAGCTTTCCGTTTGCTCCGTATTTCACCGCACCACCACAATGATCGAAATGCAAGTGTGTCAGGAAAACATCGGTAATATCGGTGGGAGAAAAGCCCGCTTGCTGAATGGAGCCGATCAGGTTTCCCTGGCCGTGGCGGTAATAATAGCTAAAAAATTTCGCGTCCTGCTTATCGCCCATTCCCGTATCTACCAGCATCAAACGGTTTCCCTCCTCAATGAGAAGGCAGCGCATAGCCCAGCTACACATATTATTTTCGTCAGCAGGATTGAGCTTTTGCCAGATAGATTTGGGAACCACGCCATACATAGCGCCTCCATCTAATTTAAAATGGCCGGTGTCAATTACATGTATAGTCATACGCAGGTGTGCAGATGTATTGATCGGGAGATCGGTACGCCGGGGCGTGAAACGATACTATATGAGCGAATGGAAGATTAATAGGGAGTATTAGTTTATGCCATTCTTATGATTTTAAGCAGAAAACCAGCCTAGTTTGTCAAGGATGGCATATAGTTTTTCGCGGGTAAATGGTTTGTTGATATAGCCAGCCACGTGAAAACTTTCGGCCTTTTTAATGTCTTTGGGGTCGCTGGAGCTGGTATACATCACGATAATGGGCTTATCAGTTAAGGGAAGGTCGACGAATTGTTCTAAAAACTCAAATCCATCCATTACGGGCATATTGATGTCAAGCAGGATCAGTTCCGGAGAACACTGTTTTTTTAAATAATCCAGGCCTTCCTGTCCATTGGTAACAATTTGAACTTCTTCGGTAATGTCTAGTCTTTGCAGGTGAAGTTTTGTAAGAATATTGCTAATAGAATCATCATCTATCAGTAATATATTTTTAAGTTTTTTCATGGGCAAATGTAGGCTTGAAATTTATTGTAAAGGTAGTTCCAACCTGGGATTCAGAAGTTACAAAAATTCTCCCTCCGTTATTTTCAATGATTCGTTTAATCATATATAAACCGATTCCCGTTCCCTCCACGTGCGTATGCAATCGCTTGAACATAGTAAAAAGCTTAGCCTGCTGCTGGGCATTTAATCCTAAGCCATTGTCCTGCACCGTCAGTATGATATTACCCTCTTGCCAATAAGTAGCCAATTGCACCACTACAGGCCTATCGGGAGAACGGTATTTAAGGGCATTGCTAAGCAAGTTATAGAGAATACTTCGTAAGTTTTTATGGGAATAACCGATTTCTTTGACTTTAAAATCAGTGGTAATGGTTGCTCCTGCCTGAGCGATTAAATTGGCTATATCAATTTTCACTTCATCCAGTACCGACGCAAAATACAGCACCTCATAGGCTTCTTCCAATCCCTTCTGCACCTTACTAATTTCGGCAATGTCCTGGATGGTTTTTTTCAACCGCACGGTAGAGACATCCATCAGGCTCAGCCATTTCTCGCTCTCTTCATCTTGCTGTGGCTGTAAATGCTCCCGCAGCATAGCCAGCAGCCCTTCCAGGTTTGTAACCGGATGCTTCAGATCGTGCGAGGCTACGTAAATGAAGTTATCCAGGTCATCATTAATTTTCACCAACTCCTTATTTTGTTTCTGCAAGGTAAACTCAGTTTCCTTCAAATGAGAAATATCCATCATCGAGCCCACCAACCGATGAGGCTTCTGGAAATCATCATACAGAATTACGGCACGAGACAGCACGTACGCATACGTGCCATCAGAACGCAAAAACCGATATTCGCTTCCCCAAGAAGTATTGCTCGTGTAAATACTATGTTCTACGGCTTGGCGAACACTCTCCCGGTCTTCGGGATGCATACGTTCAAACCAAGTATCTACTGTAGGGTTCTTTTTCTCTTCGTCGTTAATATAGCCAAATATCTGTTCAAATGATTGATTCCAATGTATATAATCCTCTCCATAATTGCGGTCCCAAATGGCATCGTTGGTTGCTTGAGCCACCAGTTCGAACCGTTCATTGCTAGCCGCCAGTTCGAGCATACTTTGCCCTATCCTCTCTTCCAGGTCAGTATTCAGTTCCTTCAGGGTTTCTTCCGTTCGGGTCAGTGCTTCATTGGCTTCATTTAATTGAAATAGCGCCTTTCTTAATTCATCTTCAGTTTGTTTCAGGTGCGTAATATCCTGAGAGATACTCAATACCTGGTCCGGCATCCCTTCGTCCGTTCTTCTGAATACGCTGCCACTGACCAAAAAGAAACGATGACCACCGTCCTCATGCTTAATTCTAATATTAATTTCGCGTACTTCCTTGTCTTCTGCCGAAATGAAATCCTGGTAAAATTGACAATATACTTCATAATCGTTGGAATGAATATGTTTTTTCAATTCACTCACAGTCAGGTTATAAAACTCCTCACGCGTAAATCCTATCGTATGTATCTTGTCTTTATTGACATACACGGGTTGCAGAGATGGAATGTCAATAATAAAAAAAGTATTGGGAACTGCGTTGGCTACCTTCTCAATAAAGTGATTCCTTTGAGCCAGTTCATTGCTAGCATTGAGGAGTTTTTCATTGGCAATGGTGGTTTGTTCATTGGACAACTGTAATTGAAGCAACGTGCCGCGTAAATCAGCTTCTATTTCTTTGAGGTGCGTAATATCCTGGGCAATGCCAATAACCTGGTTGGGTATTCCATGGGGCGACCTCCTAAAAACGGTATTCCTAATCAAAAACGAACGATACCATCCATCTGCATGAAGCATTTTCAACTCTATTTCCCTGATTTCCTGCCCATCAGCCGTGCTAAAATTCGCATAAAAATGATTTCTCCTTTCATAATCTCCTGGGTAGAATAATTTTTTGATCATCGAGATCCCTTGCTCCTGAATTTCGTCTAAGGAGTAGCCTAAGTCTTGCAAAAGATTGCGATTGAAGTAGGAAGCCTTGAACGAAACCAGATCAAAAATGAAAATGTAGCTCGGAATGGTATTGGTTACTTGTTCAATAAAATGCTTTCTATCAGCCAGTTCCAGGTTTATTGCTTCTAGTTCTTCGTTATAATTTTGCAGCGTTGATAAAGTATCGCGCAAGTCAGCTTCGGTTTGCTTTAGTCGGGTTATATCCTGAAAAATGCTAATAATCTGATCGGGTACCCCCTGTGGCGTCCTTCTGAATACAGTTCCTTTTAATAGAAAGGAATGATAGCGGCCATCGGCATGCTTCAACCTGAGTTCTATTTCCCGTATTTCTTCCTCAGCTAGCAGGAAATCACGGTAATACTGCTCCCGTTTTTCATAATCTCCGGGATAAAAAATGTCCTTAATTGCTTCCGGTTCTAAGGCATAAAATTCGTCCTTCCTCAAGCCCAGGATATGCAAAAAGATATTTCTATTCACATAGGTAGTTTTATGCAGCGTAAGGTCAAAGATATAGATGACATCGGGTGAGGTTTCGGTTATTTTTTCAATAAAGCGCTTTTTTTCGGTTAGGCTGTCATTTAGCTCCAATAGCGCTTCATTAATAGCTTGTAGTTCAATGCTTCCAGTCTGTACTTCTTCCTGGCTCGCTTGCAATTCTTCATTGGTTGCTTCTAGCGCTGCCTGTTTTTCTACCAGGGCAGTTTTCTGCATTTCCAGGCATATCTTGAAAAGCTGTTTATTCAATATGTGATGGAATTTTTCAATTTGCGCACACAAGCTAGCCAACTCATGGGGATCGGAGGTAAAATGCGGCAGGAATTGTACTAGCAGCAACTTTCTGACCAGCAAACCATCCAGCATTTGAGTAGCATTTGCATACGCGTGCTCCTCTGCTAAAGCTTGGCGTGTTTTCCATTCAGCCAACTGCTGCCGTTCATATTCCGCCGCTTTGCCTTCTACCAATGATTGCAAAAAGGACTGCAATGAATGGTTAACGTGCAGTGGTTTAGCTCCTGGTACAGTCGTGGAAACGGGGCTTGCTAACCCATATTCAGCAGAAAGATGGTTGTAGGCTTCAGTAGCTGCCTCTACATGCTTCAATAAAAAAACAGCGTAAAGATTGAAATCTGAATGCAAAACAGCTTCATCTGAGTTCATATACACATTTACGCATTAACTATTGTTGAAAGAAGTTTTAGTATCAATGTACCCATGGCAGAATTAATAAATGAATTGCCTGCGTAATAGTGCAAAAACCAATTGCTTGAAAGACTATTATTTCAGGAGAGCACAAGGGAATAACCCTATAGCAATCTATAAATCATTACAGGTTTTCTCTAGGTTATTTTTGTAAATTATGATACGTTAGCTTTTTGAAGTAAGCAAGCAAGTCTTAGGTCGTTAGGAACCTTTTACGACTTCCATAAATAGTAAAAATTTACATAAAATACAAATAGCCACATAGTTGTATGTATGGCCAAATCTGTTTCAAGGTTACTTTTTTAAATAAAATCAAAAATATTGTGAGCTAACCAATTAGTATATAGGGTTATGTATACCCTTACTTATTTTACCCGTAAATCAAGCAGCCAATTAATTATCATTAACCAATAGCATCCGCGTTGGCTAAGCCTGGGTATACGTAGGCGCTAGCAGTATTTTCATTGAGGTAAAATCACCTGATTGTATAAGTCAATGCCGTGCATAACCAGATAGTAAACACTCGACTCATACGCCATTATTATCCTTTTCGATCTTACAAAATGAAAGGATGCTTGTCTGACAAATAAAAAAGGCCACCTAGTTTATAGGTGGCCTTTTTTGTTTGTCAGCAGCATACGAACTTTTGCTTAGGGCTTATTTTTTCACTTATACCGCTGCATACTCGCTAACGCTGGATTGATAATTGGCGGCGATGGATTCGGTAAAAAATTGGTTAAAAAATTGGACATCTGCTTCAAACTTGCGAATCATTATTCGATTCCCTACTCCTAAAAGAACGATAGGCAAGCAAATTAACCAATTGCTTTCTACGGGGACGATGAACAATACGCCTACCATGAGCAAGAAAAGGGCATGCCAAAGAAAGTAGAACACTTTCTTATAAAAATTAAGCGCATAGACCAATTCAACACCCATTGAATCTGAAGAATGGGATGTCTGCCACTCTCCATACACAATTGTAGTGGGGCGAGTATTGGTAAAACGGATTCGGTAAATCTGAAATTTATTCTCCTCCACTAATCCGAAAAAAGTTGAATTAGTATGGGGGGCATAGAGGTCAAAAGCTGGATGAGCTACTTTTTCAACATACGACCTTACTATCGTCTTGAGCTCATGGGCATTTAACGGGGTAATAAATTTAACTTGGGTATAGGGAAATACTTTCATAAGATTGGGGCTGGCAAATTTATCAATAACCCATCCCTATATAACTTCTGTCCAGGGCAGGTAAGCGGAACACTAATTCACTGCCCTTTTTTTGTGGCCAATGTATTCAGACAGGAGACTATACCCGCACCCCAATCAGGGTAATATCATCGCGCTGCTCGGATGATTGTTGGTGGTCATCTAAGAGCTTCTCAAAGATCTGTTGTTGTTCTACTAAGGACGCACTAGCCGCCTTTGTCATCATATCCCTGAGCCGGACAGAGCCCAGCTTTTCGCGCGCGGGGTTATTCTGATCGGCATACCCGTCGGTCGTCAGGTAGAGAACGGTATTGGCTTCGAGTATAATTTCTTTTGTGGTAAAGGGTATTTTGACATCGCTACCAATGGATCTACGGTCGCCCTCCAGCCGCTCTACTGTTTTCTCTCCCTCTCGAACAAACAGCAAGGGTCGCTTGGCTCCCGAGTAAAGGATACGGATTTGGTTGTCCGCCTCTTTTTCTATGCGAACCAAACAGACGTCCATACCGGCAGTGTTCATGCCTTCGGCTTTTTCTACGGCCTTTTTCACGCCTTCATTGAGCAACTCCAGCACTTGAGCCGGGTCAATAATATGTTTTTGATTAACAATTTCGTTGAGCAAGGTATTGCCAATGATAGACATAAAGGCGCCTGGAACTCCGTGCCCGGTACAATCGACCGCCGCTATAAAGATTATGTCCCGTTCGTTGCCTATGTCTTCCTTAGCTAGCTGCGTAAACCAGTAGAAATCACCCGATACCACATCTTTTGGTCGGTAAAGGACAAAGTGTTGGGGCAAGGCAAGAGCAATTTTATTCTGGGAAGGAAGAATGGCTCGCTGAATAGTTCGGGCATACTGAATCGAACTCATTACGTTCTCATTTACAAGTTGCAGCGTATCACGCTGCGCTTCAATCTCTTCCTGGGTTTCTTTCAGACTATTATAGGAATCTTGCAACAGCTCAGCCTGGGTTTGGAGTTCTTCCTGCTGCTGCATAATTTCCTCCTGTCGCTCTACTAATTCGTGATTTGCTTCCAGAAGGTCGTTCGTTCGTTCTTTTACCTGTTTTTCAAGCTCGGCTTTTTGCGCTTTGATGGCTCGCATTTTCATTTTGTAATAGCCCAGCGCACTTCCAATAACCGCTAGCGCTACCAACGTGCGAAACCACCAGGTTTGCCAGAAAGGAGGCGTAATGATAATCTTGATAGAAGTGCCCTTTTCGTTCCAGATCCCATCATTGTTAGAAGCTTTCACCCGGAATGTATACTCTCCTGGGTCTAGATTCGTGTAAGTGGCAGTCCGTTTATTGCCAGCCATCACCCATTTTTTGTCAAAGCCCTGCATTTGGTAAGCATACTGGTTCTTGCTACCAATCTTGTAGTTTAAGGCGATAAAGTCGAAAGAAAAGACGGATTGGTCGTAGGATAAGGTAATCTCCTTCGTGGTAGTGATGTTCTGGTCTAGCACCGAATTCTCTTCGCGCAGACTAACCGATTGATTGAAAATCCGAAAATCGGTGATATACACGGGTGGAATAAAGGCATTCTCTTTTAGGCTGTCAGGATGAAAATAATACATCCCGCCACTTCCGCCAAAGAGTAATTCCCCGGTTTTGGTTTTAAAGGGCATCGACCGGAATGCAGCATCCTCTATCCCATCTTCGGGAATATAGTTCTTAACCACCTTGGTATCAGGATTAAACCGAGCAAGGCCATCGTTAGTGCCTAGCCAAAAATTACCTCTGTCGTCTTCTTGAATGGCCAGAACAAAATTGTGTGGCAAGCCGTCTTGGGTGGTAAAGTGGGAAAAAGTCCGACTTGTCCGATTCTAGCGGTTCAAGCCTTCCTTCGTACCAATCCAGAGCTGTTGTTTTTTGTCTATAAAAAAGTTAGAGACAAAATTGCTACTGAGGCTGGTTGCCTCCGAAGGGCGGTGCGTATGGTGCTTATAGATACCTTTATCCTTGTTCAATTGATATATTCCCTGGCTACCCGTGCCAACCCACATCGTTCCTTCCGCATCGATAAGAAAAGTGAGGAGGTCTTTCACTGGCAGATCCTTACCTGGCCAAACCATCCGATGGAAGGTCTCTTTTTCGCGGTCAAAATAGAAAAGCCCCTTGGTATACGACATCAACCAAATAACTCCCTTCAAGTCTCGCTGGATACCCCAGGTATCGTGTGGACAACTTAAACTATCGGCAGTGGGCATCCACGTTTGATAGGTATTTTTTTGGCGATCATAGAATTGCAAGCCCCTGCCCGTGGCCAGCCAGAAAGTTTGGTCAGTTTCTGCCAAAAGCCCGATGATGTTATTATCCACCATTCGATCGGGGTTTTTCTGATGGGTAAAAGTTTTCTTCTTGGGATCAAAAAAGTCAAAGCCATTGGAATGCCGCACCCAGATCGTGCCCTGGCCATCTTGGTAAAAGCCATTGATCCAGTAATTCATAGCCAGGCTGAGCGAGTCTTTAGGATTGTGTTTTAAATACTGAAAGCTATTATTAGCGCCATACGTTAAGTCTAACCCCATTTCGTTACCTACCCAAATATTGCCAGTCCGGTCCCGCAACAGACACCTGATATCGCTGTGCATCAAGCTTTTGAGATTATTAGCGTCAGATGTCAGAAAAACAGACTCGCCAGTTTTCTTATTTACAATCCGCAGGCCAGCCGGTTGAGCCAACCATAAATTCCCTGCGTTGTCTTCCATAATGTCATTGATGCTATTCTCACTAAAACGATGGCGATTGAATACTTTCGTCTTTTCATCGTATTCGTCCAACCCGCCCCAGTAGGTACCGACCCAGATTTTGCCGCTCTTGTCTACATAGACTTGTTTCACAAAATCGCTGGAAATACTCTCTGTGGTGGGGCTGTATTTATAAGTAGTAAATTTCTTGGTACGCTTATCAAAAACACTCACTCCTCCGCCATCAGTAGAAATCCACAGGTTGCCTTTTTTATCTTCGGCAACGTGGTTGACGAAATTGGAACTGATACTGGATTTATCAGCGGGATCATGGGTAAAATGGGTAAACTTCTGGCTTTTACGGTCAAAGGCATTCAGTCCCCCGCCACCAGTACCCAGCCACAGGAGGCCTTGGCTATCTTCAAAAATGGCCATTACTCTATCCGATCCCAGGCTGTTAGGCTTTTTGGGATCATGGCGAAAAGAGGTAAAATTATCTTTGCCCTGGTTGTAAATATTGAATCCACCCTGATCAGTACCAATATACAAATCACCCTTGCGATCCACATAAAGACTTCGTATAGTATTAGCACTCAAGGTCGTACTGTCTTTAGGATTATTCCGATAGGTGATAAACGAAGCGCCATCAAAGCGATTCAATCCATCTTCCCTACCCAGCCATATAAAGCCTTGCCGATCCTGGACTATGGAAATAACCCGCCCCGCAGAAAGTCCCTGCTGTTTGCTATAATGGCGGAATACCACATCCGTATTTTGAGCCAAGCTAGACAGAGAAAAGAGAATAAGGAATACCCCAAAAATATTTTTCATATATGCACTCGTTCTGATAATACACACTAACACGAATATATCATGCAAGTATACAACCAAGCCCTACTTCCATACCCAATGATATACTGCCTTAAGGTACGGCTGCAAGAGAAAGGGAAAGAATGTATCAAATCTTCTGGACTGCGCCAAGCCTACAAACGCTAAAAGAAGCCTTAAAACGTATATTTGGCCAATTTGGCAACAAATACATGAGTCGTTTCACTTGGCTTTACACACAAAAGCCCCGCTGGAAACTATCCAACAGGGCTTGTTTGTATGAACATTTTGCTATGAATTAACCTTCCTCCTGCCTCTAAGGCGGCTTAGGGGAGAATAAATCCAGGGTGACTTCGGCTTCTAAACCTTGCTACAATTTGTCAGCCGCTTGCCCCCGTGCGGGTACAGTCTCTTGTATAAAAGACAGCAAGTCCTGATTCAGGCGATCTTTATCGGTGTAAAACAGGCCATGGCTCCCTCCTTCATACACCAGGTACTGCGCATGCGGCAACGCTTTGGCCGTTAGCGCTCCCGATACTTCGATGGGTACAATTTTGTCGTCATCGCCGTGGACGATCAAGGTCGGAACATTGATTTTGGGTAGGTCCTGGCGGAAATCCGTTTCAGAAAAAGCGATGACGCAATCCAGCGTTGCTTTGGGAGAAGCCAGGTAAGTCCGCACAAAATCGCCGTCCAGGTGCGCCTGACTGACCGGATGATTGATCAGGCCAACGCTGTAGAACTGCTTGGAAAAGCCCTGAAGAAAGGCGGCACGGTCCTTCGTGATGTTGGCTTGCATCTCATCAAAAACCTCTTTGTCTACGCCATCCGGGTTATTGTCGGTCTTGAGCAAAAACGGGGTAATGGCACTGATTAAAGCCACTTTAGCCACGCGAGCACCAGCGTGGCGACTCATATAGCGGGCTACTTCTCCCCCACCCATCGACATGCCCACCAGCGTAACATTGTGTAGATCAAGCGTGTCGAGTACGGCCTTCAGGTCATCGGCAAAAGTGTCGTAATTATAGCCATCCCAGGGTTTAGACGACTGTCCAAAACCGCGTCGGTCATAGGCAATCACGCGCAAGCCGTGGCGAGGAAGTTCGGCCAGTTGATAATCCCACATGGCACTGTGGAGCGGCCAGCCGTGGATAAGCACGACCGGGTTGCCCGTACCCAAATCCTGGTAATAGAGATTGATGTCTTTGCCGGCAGCATCCGTGCCTGTTTTAATGAAGCTCATACGGTAGGTTGGTTATAAGTTTACTGATATATTCCTGCCATTGGGTAACGTAAAATTGATCGGAAGGTTGGCGATTGATAAACTGATGGATTGGTTGAAACGGCGTATTGATCCTTCAATTTATTATGGACAAAAAGCCAGTACCTTCTGCGATGCCAACGAACTCATGGCCATAATCGTCCACTGAGGGTTGACATGGATGCTGGTGGGAAAGAGTGAGGCGTCGGCCACGAAGACATTCTGCAATCCCTGCACCCGGAAATCGCCATCTACCACCCGCTGGTTCCTGATGTCTGCTGTGGCCGTATCTCCAGCCATATAATTGCCGCCTTGCGGATGAGCCGTCGACATTAGTAGATCGTTCATGGACAAAGGATACTGCGCCAGTCTTTTGTTGAATGTGTCCAGATTGCCTTGGGTCAGGTCCATCATGATACCAGGCTGGGTAGGAATCACGGCTTGCTGGGCTCCGGCACCATAACCAAGCTCTAACAAGGTAGACAAGGCATATTTGATATTTTGCTGATCCTGAAGACCCAGACTCCACGAAAATGCCCGTCCATTGAGCAAGTCGGCTTTGGGCTCAATGATGCCCTTAGCCTCCGAACCGACCAATGCCCCAAAATTTAACAGTTGCGCATATTGTTGCATCCATTCGTAGTGCTTATCAAAGTAAAAGGGTATCGAAAGGGCAAAGGCACTCGGTGGATTGAAATAGGTTTCAAAAATTATTTTCTTTTGTGGATCAAATGCGCCCATCGTAATCTGTTCCCCGTCAAATGCCTTAATTGATTCTCCGAAAGAAAAGGCCATCGGGAAAGCGAAATTGCAGCTCAGTTGCTTACCTACAGCGCCTTTCACCCCACTGCGCATGAGAAAATGGCTGCTGGCAATAGCACCACCCGCTACAATTACGGCCTTCTTTACTTTCACCGAACGCAAAGCTCCCAGCGCCGTTCGCAAGACCACCGCTTCTGCCCGGTTGTTGGTATGCAGAAACTGTACGGCATCGGTATTAGAAACCACCGACACTTGCGCAGAAGCCGCTGCCGTAGCACTCCCAATCTCGCCGCGCGACTCAGCCCAGGGAATATACGTTTCTAGTACGGATCGTTTTCGCAGGTACTTGTTGCCAATATTCCAAAGCCCGTCGCCTATTTCCTGGGTTCCATTTACTTCAGCCACGCCCAGCGGCAGGATTTGTTCGTGAGGCAGGCGGTTGGCATTAAACCAATTGAGTCCCTGGTCAAATTTCTTTTTCACCTGTTGGTTGATACCCGTATTTGCTAAAGGTGAAATGCCCAGTTCAGTGGCAATCCTGGCGTATTCCAGGCCAATATTGCTCAAGTCTATTCCATACATAGTTTGCCATTGACTCACAACATGGCCTGGCATCTGGTAGCAAACGGCATTGTTGATCACACTTCCACCGCCCACGCATTCGCCTTGGAGCATAAACATGTTGGCTCGTTTGGTCTGTTGCAAGCCGCCTTCCTTATACACTTTGGCCATCATCTCCATTTCCCGGTCATTAAAATCTTGCAGAGGCGAATACCGATTGCCTCGCTCTACTACCAGTATTTTTGCCGTCTTATGTTCGCTGGCCAGGCGGTAAGCCATCACTGCCCCTCCCGGACCAGAACCAATAATCAGGTAATCGACTTCCTCAGGAATGTCGGGTTCATTCACAGGGGTTGAAATACGGGGAGCAGGAATGCGGTAGGTGGCAGGCGCTGGCGGAACACTGGACTGATAATTGACTGCGTCTTTTTCATCGGCCGGCAAGGGCGCAATGTTATCGAAAGGT
Source organism: Bacteroidota bacterium (assembly GCA_040385915.1). GTDB lineage: Bacteria > Bacteroidota > Bacteroidia > Cytophagales > ES-bin-26 > ES-bin-26. Next base: position 9,334 of record JAZKGK010000076.1, on the reverse strand, counting down.
GGCAACCCAGTAATGCACTCCGGCTGCAAGCGATCGCGTGCGCCAGGTGCCACGTAGCCAATCTGGTGGTGTTTCTTGATATTGGAATAGGTGGCAAACAACACGATGGCATGCGCGGCTACCCCCATTTGGTTGGCCAATTCGGCTAACTCCGGTGAGAAAGCCTTGGCTCTTTCCTGCGGTGGGCGAATCATTCTTTTTCGGAATAAATACCGCTGCTCGTCCTTGGCCATGGACGAAAACGGTGGATAAAAACCCAGTAGCCAGCTAAATACATTTTCAATCAACCAGAAAGGAAAATTCAAAATCCCGCGTTTCCGCCCCCTGATAGAACCGATATAGCGATCGACCGACTGCAAAATTTCGCTGCTATTGTCCAGCTCATCTCCAAATACCGATTGATGAATCCCGATTATGTTATGCGCACTGGCCGGACTTAAGGACGTAATCGTATAATCTACCTGGTAATACATTCTTCGCAAGGCGATGAGTATGCCGAGTACTACGGCGGACATAACGATGATCAGTACGAAGCACTTTTGCACCGGAATGCAGCTACTTATTGTCGGATCGACGCCAAAACAAACATTCTTCGTCGCGATAGGACGCACGCAGACATCGGCCACCCCCAACCACAGTAGGCCGATCAGAATAAAAGTCCAGTACCCTACCAGCAACACCGAAAAGAAATACTTCCGCAAGCTTTCCCGATGGGCAGTCATCAAGTAGAGCATAGCCATCACACTGTAGGCCGTAAGCGCGTTGCCTAGCATAGGGTCAGGTCTGCTAAAAAGGGCACCCCAACTAACCTTAGGATCTCCCCAGAAGTGAATTCCCAACATCAAGAGCATCCAGCCGATAGTGAGAATGCCGAAAATGGTGAAGACGTTTCGTAGAAGCGTAGCAGGAATAGAAAACAAGTCCGGAAAATTTTCTTCTCCTTCAAACCGGTATCTTTTCTTAAAAGAGCGGATCAGTACCAAAGCCAGTAGCCCCACCAATAAGCTTTCAAAGAGGATAGCAAAGCGAAGCACCGGAAAACTACTACAATCATTGCCCAACAAATAAAAGACAACGGAGGTAGTCAAAGCCACCGCATGGGCTACACACAAAACCAACGTTGCGTGCCACCGAAGCTGCTTGTTATAGGCAGCCTGGAAAGCAAGCAGAATGAGCATAGCCATTTTTGCGCAGGTGCCTACCGAAAACAAAGGGTTCGCATTGGCCATCTCAATAAATTCACGGATCGGCTTAGGCCACAGCGAAGTCCCTAAGCTGCCCACCAGCAATAGGAAAAAATAAGCCATGTAGAAAAAGCCAATCACCCGGAGTATCCAGAAATCAAGCGGGCGGGCGGGTTTCTTAACCTCCTCATTCGTCCATTCGGGTATAAAAAGTGGTTGGGACGGCTTCGGCGGCTTGACTCCTTTCTTGTGCCATACCCGAATCAGCAGACAGGTCAGCCACAGGCAACCTGGCCCGGCAAGCCAGGCAAAACTGGCCATAGTAACCAATAAGCGCAAAAAAACAGGCTGCAAGAAGGGTGGAAAGGAATTGATCTTGTACATCCATAAGGCCCATTGCCCCATATCCCGCACGTGCGCCTGAAAATACAATTCCAGCAGAAAGAAGGGAAAGAACAACAGTAGAAAATGAAGCAGCCAACTCGACTTGCGCAAAGTAATTATCAGCAGCAGGCCAATCGCCAGTAAGCCTACTGCCCCAATCAATGCCCCAACTAACCTAAGGTTGCCGACATGAAAAGTAAGGGGCGCAAAGCACAGCAACGTGCCGATAACAAGAAGCGCAACGGTGAAGTACCAGATCAGCCGCGCACGCGAAGATAGCTCGTCCAAGGGTTTGGGTGGTTTAGGGTTGGAAGAATAAGGTTGGAAAGATAAGTGTACAGGTAGTGGATTGCTACAGTGTTAAATACCTCAAGGCTAACTGCTAACAATACTACAAGCAAATAAAAGAAAAATTCTCATTCTATATTCCTACAAAAACATCTTTATAGATAAATTTTTACAAAATGAAATAATCTAAGACAGAGCATAGCCTTTCTCCCACCCAATAGCCTTACCGCCAGAAGTCATTTTAAAAATCGCCCAAAACTTACCTAAGGGTTTTTACTTACTATAATAAACATATACTCTGGTAATACATTTCCATATTTGCAAGAAGTAATTCTAAGTAAATACCTTAAAATAAAGCAGTAAAGTATTTCACAGGTATTTCCAACCTAATTCCTCCATAGCATAGACAACGCTTTTCTCTTACCCTTTCAATAAGGGCATACTCGCACATTTAGCTTAACTAGCGCATGGAGAACAAATACTACCGAAATATATTTATTCTGATATTATTCACCTTTACACTGGCCGGATATCAGACTTATGGGCAAACATTTGCTCCTGGTTTTGTTCCAGAAGGCTGTTCACCTTTGCTGGGGCAATTCAAGGGGCCAGCGGGGTATTGGGACTTTGGCGATGGAAGCTTCCATTTGCTGGGTGCCGATGCCGGAGGAGGGCGCTTGTACAGTGCAGGCGAATATAATGTCCGCTTCAAAGACGCAGCAACTAGCACCATCACTGCCGTAGGTACGATACTGGTACACGCCAGCCCTGCCGCAAACTTCGTGGTAAACGGCAATATATCGGGCTGTGCGCCGCTTGTAGTCAATTTCGAAGACATAACTGTTAACCCCAAGGGCTCGGTCATCAGTAAACGCATCTGGGATTTTGGCCCTACCGGGAAAGAATCTTCCGCCTCCACCAGCACTTATACCTATACCATTCCGGGTATTTATTCAGTCAAGCTTATTGTAGAAAGTGATAAGGGCTGTAGAAGTATTGTGGAGAAAAACCTGCTCATTACCGTCACCAAGCCACCTACCCTGAATTTCACACTTACCAAAGACAAAGGCTGCGGCGAATTTCTGACGGAAATAAACAATACAAGTACAGGCGTAGCCACCAATGCCACCTACACCTGGAAAGTAACCGATCCCAAAGGCGATTCGGTAGTGGTTGGCTTCAGTGCCGCCGGAAAACCCAACTTCCAATGTACGCTTACGGGTTCGTATAAAGTGAAATTGCTGGTAAAAGAGCCTTCCGGCTGCCAACCAGTATTAGAAAAAGCCATTCCGATAGTGATTGCCCCCAATAGCCTGAAATTGCCGGGATTCAGCTATGTACTCACGCCCTCGTCTGGCACTTGTAGTTCGGTTAATGGAGAATTTACTAGTCTGTGGCAAAACAGCACGATAGCCGGGCAAACCGTCAACTGGGAAATTGAAGATCCTTCGGGCAAAATAACCAAACGCACCAACCTGCCCAATCTGACTGGCACCAACAAAGTAGTATTTGCGGCCACTGGTGTATGGAAAGTGCGCGTTACAGCCAGCGGCGGCACGTATGGCTGTCCGGCGTCTGGCCCCATGGAGCAGGCCATCACCATAAACCTGGGGCAGGCCGTCGCATCCTTTACTATGCAAGACACCGTGAATTGTCTTTTGCCTCACGTAGTGAAATTCGATGCTAGCAGTTCTAAAAAGGGCGTCAAATATGAGTGGGATTTCGACAATAACGGCTCAATTGATGCGACTGGCCTTACTACCACCAAAATCTACACTACGTATGGCAATAAGGATGTGCGCCTAATTGTGTCGGATGAAAACGGATGCAAGAGTGAATCAATCAAGAAAGGCAGCATACGCCTGACTGCATTAACCGCCTCTGTCGGATCAAATTTCACACATGGGTGTAACGATTTGAATGGTAATTTCCCAGTCAATTTCTTGGATAATACGGCCAGCGCATTGCCCATTACGGCCTGGAAATGGGAGTTTTTTGATGCCGCCAATCAGTTGCTACATACGATAGAAGGCAGCGATACAGCGGTTCACAAAAATCCAAAATACACTTTTCATACGGTTGCGCCCGCCAATAAAACGTCCTTTTGGGTCAGGTTAACCGTATCGACGGCGGCGGGCTGTACCAGCACGTATACCAGCCCCAAAGATTATATTCGGGTCGGCAATAAACCCACCGCCAGCTTCAACGCTAATCCGCGCTTTGGTTGCCCCAATACCCGCGTCGACTTTACTTATCTGGGCACAACTCCTTACGACTCACTGCATTGGTTCCCCAAAGGCTATTCAGGACTTCGCTATACGTTAAAATCAACAGACGATCCAAATTTCAGTTACCTCTATAAGGAAAGCCCCGGCATCTACGTGGCTGGGTTGGTGGTATGGAATGGCAGTTGTTCCGATTCTACCCATTATAATGTAGGTAATCCTGCCGATCCCCGTTTTCAGCAAGTAGCTCCCCTAGCCAAGGTTTCGTGGAAACAGACTTTATGCGAGCAGAGCAGCACCACCTTTAAAGATTTGTCGGAAGAGGCTCAATACTGGCGTTGGGATTTTGGTAGTACTGATGTAACCAATCCCTATCCTGACGGGAAAGCCATTCGTGATTACCCCATTGGCAAACTTCCGATCGATCTGCTCAATCCGGTAGTCAATTACCTTCCCGGAGAATACACGGCCAAATTGCACGTAGAGTCAGACAATGTCATCTACATCACAGACCAGATCACGGGAGAAAATCTTAAAAACACCTATTTTAAGCAAACAGGCTTAGAAACGACTTATACGAACCACGACAATGGTGACCTCTTTTGGTTTGGTAGCCTTACCACTGGCGACAGTGTGGTGTTTGTCCGTTGTACAGATGACATCAAGGTAAAAGTGCCTGTGATAGACTATAATACGCAAAATGCAGCCATCACGTCCAATTACGACCCAAGCCTGCCCAATTGCTTTCCAGTAACGGTTAACTTCAGCAACAATACGCTGGGTGCAGTCGAATGGAACTGGGTATTGGGTAATGGCCAGACATCTAAGTTGCAAAACCCGCAAGGAATCATTTATAAGACTGCCGGAAATTACACGGTAGAACTGGAGATTGTCACCGCACAAGGCTGCCATTACAAAAAAGCGTATCCAGATTATATTCGGGTAAAAGGGGTAATCGCCAACTTCGAATGCAGCAAACCCGAAGTGTGCCTGGGCGAAAGTATGCACTTCCGCGACCTTTCTACCTTTACTGAACCCATCCAATACCGCACCTGGAATATGGGCAATGGCATCATCTTCTCCAACGACCCAGGTATCAGCAACGCTTCTCCCCTGCCCGAAGGCACCGCTGCCGACTTGAGTAATTTTGATTATACCTATCCTGCCGTGCTGCCTGCCCCCGCTTTGCAAGCAGATGGCATTCCGGTAACCCTGACGATAACGGAAACCGGCGGTTGTAAAAGCACGAAGACAATCAAAGTTCGTCCGACTATGCCGCAACCGGATTTTGATATCAGCATCGCCTCCGTCAGTTGCGACGAGCAGACCGTAACGGTGACAGTAAAAAACCCGGCAGCCAAAGGCTATACGCCCTTCCGCTACACCTGGCAAGTATTCAAAAAAGGAACCACCTCGCCAGTGATTGCCAGCTTTGGCCCCGATGCCACAGCTACACGCGCCTTTCGCCTCAAATCGCTGAGCGCAACCGAAGCCCAGGAATACGATATCCGCCTGCAACTGGAAGACGCCAAGTACCAAACCGGGAAAGGTTGTAAGGCCGAAATCACGAAGACAGTACTCGTACAACCCTACGCTTTCCAGGTAGATTTCACTTATGATTTGCCCGGCATTTGCCCTCCTTTCAAGGTTCAATTTCATGACCAATCCGAACCGGCAGCCGAAATAGCAGCCTGGGATTGGGATTTTGGCGATGGCAGTCCCCATTCTACGGTTCAAGATCCCTTGAAGATTTACCAAAGACCCAACCCAAAAGGGTATTCTATTACGCTGACCGTTACGTTTAAAAACGGATGCAAAAATACGTACAAAAACCCCAACCCCATTGTCATCAACGGGATTCTAGGCACGTTTACCATTCAGGAAATACAAGGATCTGTTACGCCTCTACCGGCTGCGGTTTTATCTAGCGGGGCTACGGTAGAGTATGTAAAAGGGGCATTTACTCCCAAGGAATATACGGTACAGTTCAGTGCGGTGGTCGATCCCGAAGATTTACCCAAAATAGGCTACTATATCTGGGACTTTGGCAATGGATCAGAAGTGACGACCAACGCCGTGGTGACGCACAGCTATACCATTCCCAACATTTATTCACCCCGCCTGGTGATTGTCAATAAGCAGGAATGCCGGTACGATGCGCCAGCCAACTTGAATATAGTGGCCAATAGTTGCGAGGCTCCTCAGATTACTGCCTTACCCAAACAGTGCTGGAACCAAACTGTCCAATTGAAGGGCACACCTTCGCCCAAAGCCATCGGCAAACTCAAGGTGACCTGGACTAACCTGACTGATAATATAGAACTGTACCAAGGCTCCGGACTTTCGGCCATTCCGGCGGTCAGTGTAACCCTTACCCATGCGATCAATATTTCTCTGACGGTAACTGATGAGGGAGGCTGTACCAGTTACGATGTAAAAAATATTGACGTCTATCCACAGTTCGAAGCAGAAGCGGGTCCCTTCCAGCAGGTATGCGCCGGTGCTTCGATTACCCTTTCGGGGTCGGCGCAAAAAGGCTCTGGCAATTATTCGTATACCTGGACCGCCGACAATGGGAGCACAAAAACGGGTACTACGCCTACTTTTCCTTCCCAGGCCGTGGGAGAACACAAATTCAACTTACTCGTCACCGACAACACCAACCAGTGTACCACCAAAGACAGTGTACTTGTTCGCGTAAATCCATTGGTGGAAGTAACGGCTTCGGAAGATATAGAAACGTGCAGTGGGGGCAGCACGCTGTTAAACGCTACTGCCATTGGCGGCACCAGTCAGTTTACCTACCAGTGGACGGCTGGCACTGGCTCCGATGGATTGCCCTCGCCCATGCAAGCCCTGCAAACGAGCAATACGCAAAGCACGATCTTCCAATGGGCGAATACCACCACCACCAACCAAACCTATACCTACCTGGTGACGGCCACGGATGACATTCATTGCAGTTCAGCAACCGACGAGGTAAAGGTTACTATAACGCCTTTCCTAACAATCACACTGGCCGATCCAGGCATCATTTGCAACGGAAGTAGCACCAAACTTATGGCAACAATCGTGGGTGGCAAGGGCCAATCGACCAACTGGACGTATGAATGGTCTAAGGTTTCGGGCAATCGCACCAATGCCGAAATTACCGACGCTACAGCCTTTGAGCCTACCGTCACCCCAACCGACCTGGTTACTACCTATCGACTGGAAGTGAAGGAAACGGTGAATGGGCAGGCGCGGTGCAGTGCTTCAAAAGACATCATTATTCGCTTAAGCCCGCTGATTGTGGTGAAAATTGATCCGGTATCGCCCAAATGCCTCGGCACTAGCAACATTCCATTGATTGCCCACGTAACGGGCGGCACGGGCAGTTATTCCTACGAATGGACGGTGACCAATGGGGTTTTAAAGGATGCAGATAAAGCCACAGCCTATATCCAAAAGCTGGATGAAACAACAGAATATACCCTGTTAATCAAGGATAAAAATGCTACTGCACCCCAGTGTCCGGTGGAAGCTAAAATAAAGGTCATTAGTATCAATCCCCTGGCCGATGCTGGTTCGTTTCAGAATGCCTGCTTGGGCAAAATAAGCCACTTGCAAGGCAGCGGCTTGAATGGAAATGCGCCGTATCAATATCGTTGGCAATTAGTTTCCCGGCCACCCGCACCCGCCAATAGTGATGCAGATGGACTGAAAGATGCCGATGTGACAGCCCGCATTGCCCAGCCCGAATTTCTGGCAAGCAATCCTCTAGGAATGTACGTGTACGCGCTTACAGTAGTAGACAAAGGTGGTTGCATATCTACCAATCTCTCTCAGGTAGCGATATTAGTGAATCCCTTACTGGACGCCCCTGCATTGGCGGGAAGGGTAGATTATTGTAAAAAGGAAACCATTTATCTATCTGCTTCAGGCTTTCCATCGGGAATGTTTAAGTGGTATACTTCAGCCAAACTAGAATCTGGCACGCTTATTCACCAAGGCACTTTTTATCAAACACCAGCAGTAGCCAATGTTAGCTATTTCGTGACTCAAACCAATCCTGCCACCGGCTGCGAAAGCCCAGCGCAGACAATACAGGTCAGCGTGTTCGATACCCCTAGCCTACCCAAGGTGACCGCTCCAGCTACCTATTGCCAGGGCGAAACCATTGTTCCCCTAATAGCCAGAAGTACCATAAAAGGGGCAGTAGTCAAATGGTATTCCGATATCGACCTGACCAAGCAACTGCGCATTGGCGATACCCTGGTGACAGGAATGCTGTCTGTTCCTGGCTCAAAATCATTTTATGTTACCCAGCAAATTGGCGGCTGCGAAAGTATAGCAACGGCCGTCATGATACGCGTCAACGCAATTCCTCCGGCACCAAAGGTTTCATCACCTGCGCCCTATTGCTCAGACGAGACAATCGCTCCTCTGACTGCCTTTGGCAACCAAGTGCAGTGGTACGCCGATGCCACTTTGACAAATAAACTGGCTGAAGGAGAAAGGTTTGATACAAAGAACAATAGAGGAATAGGCAAAACCAATTTCTATGTTACCCAAACCAGAGACGGCTGCGAAAGCAAGCCTGCCACCGTTATGATGGAAATAAAACCGGCTCCAAGCAAACCAATGCTCAAACCTGTTGGCTTCTGCTTTGAAGACAGTAAAATATATACCCTTGATGCAGGTACAGGTTACGTATCTTATCGCTGGGAACACAACAATGCGACCACCCAAAAGGTAGACATAACCGAGGAGGGAATTTATTTTGTAAGCCTTACCAATGAATGGGATTGCACTGTGCGCGACTCCGTTGTGGTAACGGAGCTTTGTCCGGTGCGTATGTACATTCCCTCCGCCTTTACGCCCAACAATGACGGAAAAAATGATGTGATGCAGGTTTTCGGCAAACACTTCTACGACATGAAGCTGCTTATCTTCAACCGTTGGGGCGAGGTTGTGTACCTTGGAAACGATCAAACCGAGCCTTGGGATGGAAAGTACCAAGGACAAGTGGTAGCGGCTGGCACCTATACCTGGCAGTTCAAAGCCAAGGCCAAAATTGACAATTCACTCGTCGAGAAACAAGGCGTAATCACTGTGGTACGGTAAGTTGTCAGTTTTGAGTTGCAGAATGGCTGATTAAACAAAGGGGCTGGTAAGAAAGTTAGAAATGCCCTAGCTTCCTCACCACCTTTGAACGGCTACCGTTTATACACATGTCTGCCAATTGGCTCATGGCTGTCCCAACGGCTCCGG
>JAZKGK010000075.1:0-5734 GCA_040385915.1 Bacteroidota bacterium | reverse complement strand
GGCTTATTGAACAGTGCGGCTGGAAAGGCAAACGCGTAGGTAATACGGGCGTTCATGCCAAACAAGCCCTGGTGCTAGTCAATTATGGAAATTCCAATGGGTTAGAAATAAAGCAATTATCCGAGCAAGTACAGGCATCAGTAGCAGAGAAGTTCGGTATCCGATTACAGGCTGAAGTAAATATGGTGTAAGCAGCATCCATAGTTTATTTGTTTCTAAGCCAGATTTTCTTGTGAGTCATACCGGAAGCACCAAAATAACCCAAGGCATAATCATTGGGGTCGTTGAGGTTGTACACATTGCCAAGGATAGGGGCCGGGGGCGTATCATAAGGGGCATTGCTCTGTTGGCGGTATTGTACATCAACCAGCCGCCAGAAATCATAAGCATCTTTGGATAAGGACATTTGTTGCACTTCTACCAGCATAGAATCCTGAGGTTGACTCCAGCCACCAACCACTTTGCCTTTCAATGGGCTGCCATCGAAAAAGTTATCACTATCTACGTGTATCTCAATTAGATAAGTGCCATTGATAAAAAAATTCCATCGGTAATAGTTGCCTTTCCCGGGTGGGTCAAGCATATCTATTGATACGGTATATTGTCCCTTCGCTCCTTCGGTAGCGTTATATTTATAATAAATGCTATCTATTGTAGCCACCGGTTGTAGTAATTCCGGCAGGGATGCATAGTGTTTGCCTTCGGGCGTAATAATATGGAGTGCATAACTTCGGCCAGCCACGCCTTGAAAATGGCCGGTGCTATCCGTTCGGTATAAACCCGGTTGCCATTCTGGTAGGTTTTCAGTGTTTCCCAGATTATCCTCCATCCATACCTTTGCCCCAGTAACGCCTGAAATGAAATCACTGGAATCTTTGAAGGAATAGGTCGTCGTATGGCTAAGACTAATAGTATAGGGCCCAGGCGAATCGGTAATAGTGCCGTTAACCACCAGGCGCTTTTGCACCCGTCTTAAGTCTAAGTCAATCACTTTCTGGCAACCAACTACCAGGCACAACAACAACATTGAAAGATGGCGCATCATTAAAATTTAAAGTGATAAGTGACTGATGGGAATACAGTTCCTAAAATGGATAACTGGATAGCTTCTGTTTGCCTGGAATTAAAATTACCATACCGGACTTTGGGTCTGAAATAAATAGAATACGCATTTTGCCTGGCATACACATTATACAAGGCAAAGATCCAGCTACTTTCCCATTTTCGTCCGGGCTTTTTTGGGTTAGTCAAAGTAGCCGAAAGATCCAGGCGGTGGTAGTCGGGAATCCGGTCCTGATTGCGGCTGGAATAATCGGGCAGGAAAAGACCATCCAGTCGATAGGCACCATCCGGATAAGTAATGGGTCGGCCGGTACTGTAAGTAAAATTGGCCGAAAAGGTCCATTTTTTATTCCACTCATACACTCCTACCAGGTTCACTTTATGGGGCTGATCATAATTAGCCGGATAATAGTGGCCTTGGTTAATGGTTTCTGGCAACGTGCTTCCCTTGACTAGCCTTTCTGTTCTGGAAAAGGTATAGCCAGCCCAGCCCGTGAGTCTGCCTTTGGTTTTATTCACCAGCAACTCAATTCCATAAGCCCTTCCTTTGCCGGATACCAATTCCGTTTCTACTGTTTCATTCAACAACAAATCAGCGCCATTTCGATAGTCTACCAAGCCATCCAGTCGTTTGTAATACACCTCTACTGAGGCTTGAAATCTATTCTGGTGGAAGTTTCTGAAGTAACCGGCAGCAAGCTGGTCGGCCATCTCTGGCTTCAAATACGTATTGCTGGCTTTCCAGAAATCAACGGGTGTAGCAGCGGTTGTATTGGATATAAAATGAAGGTATTGTCGGGTGCGGTTATAACTCAATTTGATCGAACTGTGATCATTTAATAAATAACTTCCAGAAATGCGGGGTTCAAAACCGCCATATTGTTGGATGATTTCGCCACTTTGGTACTGAAGGGTATCTGTAATGGTGTTGATACTTTTGGGAGCTCCGGTTTGATAGGTAAACACTTTCCCCGGGCCCATGTTTTGATAGAGCGCATACCTAAGTCCAGCCATCAGTGTGATTCTGGGATTAAGTGTATATTCATCCCCAATATACAGGGATGATTCCAGCGCCTGCTCATCAGGAAGATCGATGGTATGATAGGAGGAAATATCTACTGGCTTCAGCTTGCCAGGTTCAAAGGCGTAGAGAATGGAAGAGGCCCCGAAGGTCAGTTGATGCTTGAGATTGATAAAATAACTAAAATCTGCCTTTAGATTATAGTTAAGAATGCTTCTTTCCCCTTCATAGGCATATATTCCCTTGGGCTCGCCTTGCCGATAGATATACTTGCTGTAAATAGCCGTGACATTTGAAAAGAGTTTTTTATTAAAAACATGGTTCCAACGGCCAGTGGCTGTGATATTTCCCCAGTCGATGGCTACATCTTCGCCTATTCGATACACGTCCCGACCCAGATACCCGGAAAGAAATACTTTGTTCTTCTCATTAATGGTATAATTGACCTTTGCATTAATGTCGTAGAAATAAGCTTGGTCAACCTGGGCCGCTTTGATGTGTTTGAGAAACAGATCGGCGTAGGATCTTCTGGCTGCAATAATAAAAGAGCTTCTGTTTTTCACGAGTGGGCCTTCCAGGGTAAATCGGCTATCGACTACTCCAATCCCACCAGAGCCTTTCCATTCCTTGTTATTGCCTTCTTTTTGGGTAATATCCAACACTGACGATAATCGCCCTCCGTATCTGGCGGGAATACCCCCTTTGTACAGCTTGACATCCTTCACGGCATCGGCATTGAATACGGAATAAAAGCCCATCAGATGAGAGGAATTATACACCGGCGCTTCATCCAGCAAAATCAGATTCTGGTCAATGCTTCCTCCCCGGACATTAATGCCAGGTGCCGCCTCCCCTACGGTACTCACGCCAGGCAATTGTACGATACTGCGCAGAATATCTACTTCCCCTAAAAAAGCAGGCATTTTTCGGATGATATTCATGCTGGGTTGAAGGGTGCTTATTTCTGCGGAGGAAACTTGATGGCTGGCATTTTCTGCCGTGACCATTACCTCTTCAAGAGAGGTGCTCGCCATCCCTAACTCTATATTAAGGTGTTGGCTTTCGCGCAGCAGAAGGGTTTTCCGCTGGGTTTCATAGCCGATATAAGAATAAACTAGGGTATATGTTCCTTCGGGCATGGTGACAGAATAAAACCCATACGAGTTAGATACCGTCCCTTGGGTTAATTCCTGAATAAATACTGTCGCGCCGATGAGTGCCTCCCCAGAAGCCGAGTCTTTGAGATATCCACTCATAGTTATTGGATGGGCAAGGGGGAAGCTATCCTTTGTTTCTTTTTTAGCCAGTATAATTTTGTTTCCCCGCAGGATATACGATACTAATTCGTTCTCAAAGATTTCATCCAGATACGCCTTTACTGTCTGATTCGCACTTTTTAATATGATTATTCGACTGGAAATCAGATTGTTGCTATAAGCGAAAGTGAAGCCTCCCTGATTCCCGATTTCCAGTAAGAGTTCTTCTACGGTGCCTGTGTCTTTTAGCATAACCACCTGCTTATCTAAAACAGACTGTTGGCCCATGGCAAAAGCAGGAGAAAGGAGAGCGAATAAAACGAACAGATAACTAATGTGCTTCATAGGTTTTATTTTCAAATGATGGAGGAACAGAAAATTATTGGGACGAAGAACAACCTTCTCCGGTAATCAGAAGGGCTTTTCCATGTCTGGTGACTGACACCGGAAGTACCAATGGCAACTCCTCCAGCACTTGGTTAAAGGTCTGCTGGTTAAAGGTGGAAGTGAGGGTATAGGCTTCTAATGCCGGATTATCTAATCTCAGGTGCTGTTGATAGTGCTGGTTTAAATCCCTGACTACCTGAAGTAAAGGCGTATTTTTGAAGATAAGCACACCCGTTTTCCAGGAAAGAAAATTCGGATTTGGATGGCTAGCCTTGCTCAACTGCCCCCGTTGGTAATGGCCTTGTTCACCAGCCAGCATCGTAATTTGCCGACCTGGATGAGCCGATTCATAGAGCGCTACTTTGCCGGTGACAACCGTTACTACCACCTGAGCTCTATGCGCATTCACATTAAAAGAGGTGCCCAATACACGCGTAGTGGTATGGCCGGAAGTAATCAAAAAAGGCTGGTGTGGATTTTTCACTACTTCAAAAAAAGCTTCTCCTTTGAGTTGTACTTCCCGGCTGTGTTCACTAAATTCTTTAGGATAGGTAAGGACGGCATTCTTATTCAAAAACACCTTCGTTCCATCGGGCAGCGTGACTGGTGAGGCTTGAGTCCCGGCTGATACAACCATCATCTCGTTTGACCCTGCGCTGGGGATAAGCATATAGGCTAGCCATCCTATGCCTAGCGCAACAATCAAAATGGCCGCTATTTTTGTCCATTGATACAGCAAGTTCCTTTGTTTTGGCTGGACTTTGCTTTCCTTCCGTGCTTGCTTAAAGTTGATGGTGGCTTTCAGTTGTTGCCAATCCTTCTTTATATCAATCTCATCCGCCTGATTCATGGCAGCACTGGTGGCCCATAGCAGGGATAGTTGCTCAAAATGAGCTTTATTCCCTTCGCTTGCCTGTATCCATTCCTCTAGCTGCTCTCTTTCCTGAGTAGTGGCATCACCAGAAAGAAATCTGGTAATAAGGTTGGGGTCAATAGGTTTGTCAGCCGCATCGTTCATGGTCGTGGGTGGGTTTGTTGTCATGACAAATAAGTGCCCACACACACGTACGCGGAAATAAAAAAAACTTAGGGCTTGTTACGAAATACAGTGTACAATATATAGCCGCTGGGATTGTTCGCTTTTTCAAGGCGTAAAATCCTTCAATAGTAGCGCTATTCAAGGATTTTGCAACGCAGAAAAAACGAACAATAACTAGGTGGGGCCGCCTAGGCTAAATGTACAGGTTATTGCGTAGCAAGCCCTTAGGTAAAAATCAGCGCTAAGGGTAAAAGAAGGGTGAATAAATCAGCGAGTGCTTCCCGAAGTAGGCGGAGCGCCTTGCTGATCTGGGTTTCTACGGTGCGAATGGATAGGGCTAGTTCCTGGGCGATTTCCTTATTGGTCTTTCCCTCAAACCGGTTCATCTTAAAAATCCGCTGACATTGCTGAGGAAGGGCTGAAATGGCCTGTAACAATCTTTCCTCTAGTTCCATTTCCATCATCACGTCCGTTTCATCGGCCAGGGAAGTCGTATAACTGATATACTGATGATGACGGTTGTGGGTTTGCTCTTGCTTGAGGTAGTTTAAACAACTATTGTGTACCGATTGAAAAAGGTAGGCCTGAACAGAGGTAGTAATGACCAATTGCTGGCGATTTTCATAAAGCTTCACAAACACCCCTTGAGCTATTTCTCTGGCTTTGTCTAAATCACCCACCAGCTTTTTAGCATGCACACAAAGCATGGGATAACAACTATTAAATAGTGCTTCGAAGGCCGATTCATCACCAGCCTTAATCTGAGCAATCAAATACAACTCACTGTCCATCAATACAGTAATTGATTTACAAGTAGATTGCTATGGCTAATTTTCAGCGTAGCAATAACAAAACGTTAAGCTAAAGGAAAAAGAATGCTGCTAAAAGCTGACGGCTGATAGCTGACAGCTTTCCTTATACACTGGCAAAACGGTAAAACACCCCCAGGGGCAGCTTTTTCTTGAAGCT
>JAZKGK010000074.1:0-13833 GCA_040385915.1 Bacteroidota bacterium | reverse complement strand
TATGAAGTAAACATTTACAGTGAAGGTTTTTCCGTCCTTACTTCCGATGGTAAGCAGCTCTTCCAATCTACTGGCAAACATTACCGGGGCATTATTAACGGGAATAACCAGTCGCTGGCAGCCATCAGCATTTATGACAACGAAGTGATGGGCTTGATTATCAATGAAGAGGGCAATCACACGTTGGGCAGACTGGGTAAGGAGGGCAACAACTACGTGTTGTACAATGATAAAAACCTCAAGAACTTTACCCCTCCCCAGTGCTTTACCAGAGAGATTCCTGGTCAGACGAACCATGCCAATCAAGTTAAAGAGCATCCGGGTGCCCGTGTAGAGGCTACCCAATGCGTTCGCATGTACTGGGAAGCCGATTATCCCCTCTTTACCAGCAAAGGGTATAGTGTTGACAATGTGGTCAACTACCTGACCGGTCTGTTTAATCAGTCAAAAATCATTTACGATAACGATGGAATTACCGTATCGCTGGCGCAAATCTTCGTGTGGACTTATTCCAGTCCCTATGGCAACGGCTCTTCACTGGATCGACTGAATAACTTCCGGAATTATCGGACTTCTTTCAACGGCGACCTGGCGCATTTGTTGAGTTATGGTGGTGGTGGCGGTATTGCCTACATCAATGCCCTGTGTAACACTGGCTTCGGCTACGGGTACAGCGGCATTGATGCTAACTATAATAACTTCCCTACCTATTCCTGGAATGTAATGGTCGTGACGCACGAGCAGGGGCATAATATGGGTTCTCAGCATACCCATGCTTGCGCGTGGAATGGCAATAACACCGCTATTGATAATTGCTGGTCTACAGAAGGCGGTTGTCCGTCAGTAGAAGGCGCTTCACCTGCTGGAGGTGGTACAATTATGAGTTACTGTCACTTGACCAGCACTGGTATCAATTTATCGAAAGGGTTTGGGCTGCAGCCCCGGGAGCGCATCATCAATAGCATCAACTCGTCGAGCTGTCTTACCGGTAATTGTAGCGGAGGCAACGGGGGAACTACCC
Organism: Bacteroidota bacterium; assembly: GCA_040385915.1. GTDB lineage: Bacteria > Bacteroidota > Bacteroidia > Cytophagales > ES-bin-26 > ES-bin-26. The sequence continues at coordinate 12,812 of JAZKGK010000074.1, read as the reverse complement.
TTGTATCAGGGCAGATTTATAGGTTGGTATCACGGATGCCAACGGCTAACGTATTGGACGTGAGTGGTTGCGATCCAAATCCAGGAGCTAAAGTACAGGTATGGGACTGGCTAGGAAGCCCATGTCAGCGCTGGAAGGTAGAAAACTCGGGAGATGGCTTCTATAAGCTATCGGCTATCCACAGTAATGGTAAGGTGCTTGACATTAGTGGAAGTAGAGTTGCAGGTTCTGCTGTAATTCAGTGGAACTGGAACGCAGCCTATTGGCAGCAGTGGAAGATTGAACCTACCGACGGGGGATATTTTAGCATTCGTTCTCGTCTCAACTTGAACCTAGGACTGGACATTACTGGCTGTTCGCCAAACCACGGAGCAGGAATACAGGTATGGGATTATTGGGGTGGTGCTTGCCAACAGTGGAAATTTGAATTAGTAGGGGCGGGCTTACCAGCCAACACAGCTTCCTCTCCTGCAGAACTCAAGAACGAAGCAGGCAAGCTAACGGTTGCTCCTAATCCAGCCAATGAAGAGCTGCGGGTGACATTTTACGCCGACGAAGCGAAACAAGTAGAGATTACGATGTATAGTATCGATGGGAAGAAGCTGCATGCCGTTGGAAAAGAGGCTTCAAAAGGCAAAAACGAAGCGGTTGTAGCTGTTCCTTCCACAATCAAACCTGGTTTATATATTATCGAAGCGGGTCGGGAAAGAACGAAAGTAATTATTCTGCGCTAAGCTGCGATAACCTTTGATTAATTTTCACCAAAACGCCCCTGCACCAGTAGCAGGGGCGTTTTGGCTTGGTCTAAACCCTTTCAACGAAAAGACAACCTTTCTCCGTTCAGCTATTTGGCTTTATACCGAAGAGCCTCTTCCATCAAATTCTTGTTCAGAATAGAGGAAGCGGTAAGCAGGCCTGAAAAAAGCGCACTACCTACGCCAACGATGGTGAGATCCTGCTCGGTAAGAAAAATTTTTTTACACACAAACGCATACGCATCTCCTTCAATGATGGCCTTGTCATATGTTTCGCCCATCAAAGCCCTTGTTGCTTTTACCCAATAATACCGCTGCTGTGAGTCCACCCAAGCCAGAACAGATGATAATGGCATCAAATTTCTATTTTATTAAGTCAGCATGATATAGGTTTTCATCAGTGTAGGCAACTTACTTTTCCATCACGAAAATCATGCGATCGGAATTGATCGGATCGAAGGGCTGAAGCGAGTAATCGCCGAAAAGCTGGACTAGCCTCAGACCGGCGGCATCAAAATAGCGCATAAAATCAGCTTTCAGTATTACTTTCACCTGCTCTTGAAAATGAAGCCTTTTTCCATCTACTTCAAAATCAATATTTTTAAGAATAAAGCCATTCTTTACTTTCTTGTTGAGATGAAACTCATACTCGTCGACCAACTTTACTTCGTGGGGCAATAGTTCACGAATTACTTTCTCAGTATTCATAAAATCCATCACCAGACAGCCGCCTGTTTTTAAGGCGTCAGCTACCGCCTGAATGGCTCGAAAATTTTCTTCTTCGGTTTGAAAGTAACCAAAGCTGGTAAAAAGATTGAGTATATAATCAAAAGGTAGAATAGAAAAAGAATGGCGCATGTCATGCACATAAAAGCGCAAGTGCTCGTTAGCATACCGATTAGCGTATTCAATATTCTCTGGTGAAATATCTACGCCAGTAACATCAAACCCTTTGTGATTGAGGTAAACTGCGTGCCGTCCCCGGCCACAAGCCAGGTCCAAAATCTGGTCTTCAGGGGCAAATTCCAATTTTTCCACTAATAGATCAATGAAAAGTTGGGCTTCTTTCCGATCCCGATTTTTGTACAAAATGTGCCAATAGGGCGAACTAAACCATTCATTAAACCATTCCTGGGTAGGTAGCGAGGGCATAAGCTAATTTATTGCAAGTGGCAAGTTACGCTTTGCGCACCTAAAAGCAGAAAGAAGGTAAGATTATGATAAAGAAGCCGCTTTTTCAGCTGGCAAATTTTTACATTTACCCCTCTTTGACTTTTGTTATCTGTCCATAGATAAACCTAACAAGATGATCTATTTTGTAACGGCCATTCATACCGACAGCGGTAAAACCTTGGTCAGTGCCATCCTAACCCAAGCCCTACACGCCGACTACTGGAAGCCTATTCAGGCGGGCTTGCCTCGCGATACAGATACCGTCATGAGCTTGGTAAGTAATCTGCAATCCATTTTTCACCAGGAAGCGTATTTGCTTCATACCCCCGCTTCACCCCACGCCGCCGCACGCCTAGACCAGGTAGAGATTCGCTTGAATGAAATACTTCTGCCTAGCTCAACGAACGCGAACTTGATTATAGAGGGAGCGGGCGGATTACTAGTACCTATTAATAACCAGCACTTTGTAATAGATTTGGCCGAGAAATTCGGGGCAGAAATCATTCTGGTATCTAACCTATATTTGGGAAGCATTAACCACACCTTGCTGACAGTGCAGGAATTGAAGCGCCGCGGAGTAAAGGTGAAAGGCCTTATCTTCAATGGTGTGCCCAATGAAGATTCCGAATCCATCATTCTGAAGCATTCCGGTTATCCCTGCCTGCTGCGCATCCTTCCGGAAGAAGAAATCACGCGAGAGCTAGTGAATCATTATGCCCTACAGCTGCTAGAAAACTGGCATAAAGTAGATGGGTAGATGCGCGAGATTAGGGAGTATTTCCCGCCTTCTTTATCAGATGCACTTGCTTAACCTGGATGTGGTTGCCGGGGCATTGGTAGGAAATTTGATGGTGAGGTATCTTTTGCAAACGCCTGCGTATTCTGTTATGTCTTTCTATGTGTTGGGCAGCACAGTTTTTATCATTTATACAGCCGATCGACTTTGGGATGTCCGCCGGACGAAAATCATCTCTACCGATCTCGTCCGTATGACTCCCCGCCACCGTTTTCATTACGAGCATCAACCATTACTATGGGGACTTATTAGCTTGCTGACGATTGTTACCGGCTGGCTTGCCTTGTCCTTCCTTCCCTTGCCAGTCTTCCGCTTTGGGCTGGAATTGGCGCTACTCGTGGTACTATACCTAGGCTTTGTGCATCTGATGGGTTCGCTCGCGCACATTCCTTCCCGATACTTATTTCATAAAGAACCACTGGTGGCCATCTTATATACGGCAGGGATTTGGGGCAGCGTACTGGTAATTAAACATCCGGTAGCACTGGTCGATTGGGTACTTTGTTTGGTATTTGGCTGGGTCGCTTTCCAAAACTTACTGCTTTTCTCCTTGTTTGATATGGAAAATGATTTGTGCAAGAATGAAAGCTCACTGGCAACTTACTGGGGAACGGCGCTTACTCAGCGTGTACTCAACTGGTTATTTATTGTCATTATACTGGTTAGTGGAGCCGTGTTGCTGGTGTATGCGCAGAACGCAAGGCAAAGGGAAGTGGCGAGCACAGAAGCCCTGATGAGCATTACGCTCTTTATACTAGGCTATTTTCCTACTTACTTCCGGCAAGGAGAACGCTACCGTTGGCTAGGAGACGGCATTTTTTTCATTCCTCTATTGATTGTAGATTGTTAGGTAATGATGAGATGTTATCCTATCAGCACATCGCCGCATTAGCCATCAAGAATACGCTTCTGGTTCAAAATCCTCATCCAGGGTGAGTTTTACCATGTCGATGCGGGTATCTTCCATGGATAAGATGGTGAAGGTGAAAGGGGGATGGCTGATAATTTCGTTGATTTCCGGAAAAGCCTCGTTGATGGAAATAATAAAACCTCCCAAGGTATCGTAATCCCCTACTGGAATATTCCAGCCGTACTTTTCGTTCAGGTAGTCAATCTCCTGGCGGGCACTCAGAATGTAATTATAGTCATCCAGCTTCTGTTCTACCCAATCTTCACTTACATCGTATTCATCCTGAATTTCACCGAAAATCTTCTCCATCACATCCTCCAAGCTTACCAGTCCAGAAGTGCCGCCAAACTCATCTACTACCAGCGCCAGGCTTTTGTGTTCGTTGGTAAAACGGACAAGCAACTCGTTGGCCAGCATCGTTTCTGGTACAATGATGATAGGCGTGAGTATCTGAGCTACGGAAGTGGGCTTTTTGAACAAGGCTAAGGCGTGGCAGTAACCAAGGACATTGTCGATGGTTTCCTGGTAAACCAATACTTTGGAATGGCCACTCTCCACAAAGGTTTGGCGCACTTCTTCCATGGGTGTCGTCAATGCCACTGCCGTTAGCTCGGTTCTGGGTACCAGGCAATCGCGTACGCGGACAGTCTTAAAATCCAGTGCATTATTAAAAATGCGGGTATCGACTTCCGACTCGTCTTTTTCGTTTTCTTTTTTATTGAGGTTATTCAGGTATTGATTCAGGTCAGTAAGGCGAAAAGCGGGCTTGTCTACCGAGTATTCCATCCGGAATAGTTTGGTGATAATAGCGCGGGAAACGAATAAGATAGGCACAACCAAAGGCCACATCACCACCCAGGACAGCAGCCACATAGGCACGGCAAAGATGGTTAAGGATCTTTCGGGGTTGAGCGAAAATAAGCTTTTAGAGAGAAAATCAACCAGTAGTAATAAGGCCAGAGCAATGAGCAAACCCACTAGAATAACTCCCAGCATCAGTAGTGTTTGAGTTATTCCTCCCCGCGGAAGCTGGCCCGATACCAGATGGATAGTATAGGCTACGAAAACGCCATACATTACCAACGAAAGTATGTGCCCCACCAGTGTCGTGCCTATCAGTCGGGTAGGACGCTTGATAAAGGGAAGCAGAATTAGTCCCGTTAATATTTTCTGTTTGCTTAAAAGCTCAATATGAGTCTTGCTGGCAGCGAGGAATGCCATTTCAATGCCCGAAAAAAATGCCGCCGTCAGTAAAGAAAATAAAATACCGATAATCGGATAGGGATCCATTTATTTCCGGGTTTGGTGAGAACTTGCCGAAGGCTTCGTTACACCACCAGGCTTGGCCGAAGATTTATCTGGCTTTTTTACTCCCGCAGGTGATTTTGTCGAAGCCTTGGTAAGTGAACGCTCAGCCTTACTTGCTGGTCCAGGCTTAGCTGAAGTAGTACTTTGAGGGGATGGTGACACGGGTTTGTCTTTTTTTACTTTGTAAAGTAATAAAAATCCTACGCAAAGCATAAAGATCCAGTAGCTTTCCAACACCCCCACTGTAAAGGTTTGGTGAACGCCAATGATAAACAGCGCCACCGACGTGGATAAAAGCAAGGTTGGGGCTAGTTTCATTAATGTTTGAGGGGAAAAATACCGGATGGCTTACGGATTTTGGTGAACGTGAAATCCTGATCGGTATCCATCCCTTCGCCTTTCAGCAACTCATCGGCCGTAGTAATAGTAACAAACTTTTCAGTATAAATCTTCCTGGTACGAGGCGACCAGTTCAGTTCTTCGGTATTAATTGTTTCACCTTTCTTGTTATTTACAATAACCACGTTTCCATTAGCCGTGTAAATCTCTTTATCTTTCAATTTCTTGGCCTTATCACTCCGCAAGGTGGCCGATATACTACCGTCTTTTTCATAAAACACGATATTAATTCCTTTAGGATAAAATTCATCCCCATTGGTGTAAGTCAGTTGTTTAGGCGCGGTCATCTTCACCTTGACGTGGGCAGAATCGCTGAACAGCGTTTGAATATTATCGACCTCCATCTGAGGCCCATCGTAAATAATGGGCTTAACAGGCTTGGTTGTCTCTTGCTTACAGGCGAAGAACCCGCACAAAATACAAACCCAAACCAAATAAGTAAGCGAACGACGGGAGAATAAATAAACACCACGCTGGGGCAACGGATAAATACCTGAATTGATCTGCATTTGATTCATTGCCCTGAATAATATAAGACTTGCATACTGATGACGGACTTAACTATAAAGCAATCATTCCTTATCAGTTGATTGCTCAAAACTGATAGCTGACTTACTTAATCAATTTTGCGCTTATGGAACCAAGAATTGTCCCGGAGGGTAAAGCCCAGGAATAGTTTGAAATAATCTTCTTTAATCGGGGTGTTTTGTCCTGTTTGGCCCAGAACGAAGGCCAGGTTCAAGTCAGTGATGCCTTTGCCCATAGGAAAAGAGCCGCCCAGGCTTATACTACGGTCTTCTAACTGCCTTCCGTTGACCACGAAGGGCAATTGCGAATAATTCACTCCTAAGCGGTACGTAACCCGGTTTAAATAGCCATCAATTGCATTAAGATTGGGAGTAAACTCCCCACCAATAGAAAACTTGTAAGTATCACTTAAGCCTTTTTTGTCACCATAGGATTGATATTGAGACCATTGCTGGTAAGAAAAGTCGGCTGCGATTGTCCAGCGGTAGGGACTTTCCAGGCTCAGCCCAAATTGGTATTGAGAGGGAAGCGTCACTGATCCCTTGCGGTCAAGCATAAGGGTATCTGCGGCAAGAATTTCATCGTTAGGAGCACGCTGCTGTAAAACGGCAAACCGTTTAGCATTCGTATTAACAGCCAGCGAATAAGTGGCGCCTACATTCATAAACAAGTTTTCTTTCAATCGTTGATGAAAAGCAAGACCTGGCTTAAAAGAAAAGTCGGCGTAATTTACCCGATCCAGTCCTGCTACGATAAAACTCTGGTCATTAACGATTTGAGAAATCTTCTCTGTAGAAATATTGCCGAACAGGAAAGTACTTTCGAGCCCAATGGAGAGCCGTTGCCTAAGAATCTTCTTCTGTTTATCCGTAAAAGTTCTAAACAAATCAACTCCATTCGTGAAATTGACTTGCGTTAGTCCGCCACGGCCCTTGTAGGTATAGTTTACTAAGTTATTGCCTAGAATACCCGCCGCTAACCGGCTATAACCCTTGGCCGTATACTCTACTCGGCTATAGGGCATCAGGGTTAGGCCTGCAGTCCAGCGGGAGGATATAGGAAAGGCGAGAGACATATAGTTAAGATTTCCACTCTTAACACCTTGGCTTTTATAACTTTGCACCAATGTTTTAAAATGCAAAAACAGACCCGCCTCGAAGTAAACAATCTTATTGCGCGCCAGCAATGCTGGATTAATGTGATTGACATAACTTCCATTGCCATTGCTAACGCCCACGCCGCCCATTGCCGTATTAGGAATAAACGCAGGGCTATACAGATCGCCTACACCCAAAAACGAATAAGGAGAATTCCCTACTGTCTGGGCTTTCAATACACCTACACAACCAAGGGAAAAAATAAAAAAAAGCAGCTTAAATTTAAAAGACATTAGAGGGAAAGGTTATACTGTAAAATACGGTTTAATCCGAAGATTACCAGTTCTGAAACAACAAAGATGGATGCTTTTATTCTTCTTTCAAAGTAAGGGGCATCGCCACCGCACGCTATCACCCGAAGTGTACCCACCCGCTGAAGGTAACTTTCGATGATCCCATCCAGTTCAGCGGCCATTCCATAGATAGCTCCACTGCGCATGGCTTGTGTGGTATTGCGGCCAATCAGATCGGTGGTGGCCTCGTTTAGTTCTAATAACGGTAATCGAGAGGTAAACGTATGCATAGCCATTAATCGCATACGCAAGCCCGGAGAAATACTGCCGCCCCAATAATGATGGTCGCGATCTACGAAGTCGTAAGTGATACAAGTGCCCATGTCAATGACCAGACAATTTTCCTCCGGATATAAAGTCTGGGCTCCAACAGCAGCGGCAATCCGATCGGTACCCAAGGTTTCGGGCGTTTCATAGTGATTAATGAGGGGAAGCGGCGTAGTATGGTTGAGCGTATACACTTGCGTAGCTATGGCTTGTAATGCTTCCTGCCATACCTGCACGGGCGCGCCTACAGAAGAAACAATGGCATGGGCAGGTCGAATGGCTAGGCTTTTGGCTAAGGCAAGCTCTGGCGAAAGCCCTTCAAATGATTCTCGCAGGGTATTGCCTTCGAATACGCCTAGTTTTACAAACGTATTGCCTACATCAATAGCTATATTCATGAGGCGCAAAAATAGCAGGAAAGATGCAGCTCCTCTGACAAAATAGCTTTTTTCTATGAAATAGATTATTTTCCCCACATAAAAAGGAAGCCTGGCCAGAACTTCCTTTTTTAAACGCGTTTTCTCAGCTTAGTCGTTGCTTTCTTCTTTTACGTCTTCCGTTTCATCTTCTGGAGAAGCATCTGGATTTTCGTTGGCTAGAAAACCCCGTGCAAAAAGGCGATATCGGTCAAACACCATTCTAACAGCTCTTTTCAAATATTTTTCGTTGTTCAACGAATTTGGGTCAAATACACCCGAAGCATAGCCCTGCCAAACAGTATGATTCCGTTTAGCATCTACCAACTGAATCAGCAGTGTTCCCTCTTTCAGGCTATACTTGACCGGATCATATTTGGCGTCGTCATCCTCGTTTTTTACCCAATTTTCTATCTCGGGCTGCACATATCCCTGCAACTTCAGGTCTTTGTAATAAACTTTATAAAAGACTAATAAACTGGGCTTCTTTTGTGTCATCTGATATCCCTGTAGCTCCATTCTTGACTTGATGGCCTTGGTCAACACAGGATTGTTCATACTGGAGTCGTTGTCCTGGGTAACCTTGGCAAAACAAAAGGAGGAATACTTCCTAAAATTGCCTCGATAACTGTAATCCGACTCCACCATCACGTGGTCTTTGCGCATGCAACCTGGAAGAGTAATCAGTAAAAGAAGCACTAACTGAAAGTAGTTCAGTGAGGTGGAGTTCAGAAGCAGTTTATTTTTCATTTTTCGGGGTAGTTATCTGTTAGAAAGATGAATATAGTAATAATTGTCTCTATAGTATGATACAGAAATCATGATTTTTTATAGATGTACAGAAAGACTACCATTCAGAATATTTGAGAAATAGTTGATTGCCGTGTCAACCCTGCCAAAGGATTTTTTTACTATCTCTATCCAAAACGCCATTGCCTCTTGAATACTATCAAACTGGCCTAATCATCGCAGCTTTTTAGAGACTTCTTAGCGAAAAACATGCTGCTGTTAGACAGCCAAAGCAAGCCTTTTTACGATAAATAAGCTAAGAAAAGTTTTCCGTAAGAAAATTTGTTTTAGCCTTTTTTTGCTTTCATATTTCCCTCTATACATTCTAATTCCACACCCCTTTTTAGCACTTGTTTCCAATCCACTTGGCAAGCGTTTTTTCTGCATTCATGCATCTTGGGTATGTCAGACTCAACTACGTTGGGACGTAAAGGGCAGCTCCCAACAATGATTGTGTCTTTATTCTTACTTCATTCGGTAAAGCCTGTGAAGTAAACAGCAGAAAGAGGGATTAAATATTCATTTGCACGAAGGGAAAACATAGATCAATATTTATTTGTAATGCACAAAATAACGTTCTAGGAAAGATTTTTTGTTGGTGATTCTTCTCTGAATAACGGCTGAAAATTTGTTCGAATAGTTACAATTATGCGCTTACGAACATTTTTACAGAAGTAGATTTTATTTTTACTTATCTGGCATTCATTCCCTTTAAACCTTTTTCTTTTGAATAACTACCTAAATAAAAAGTATTTAGGAAAACACCCGTGGCTCTGGCAAGTAGACGAAGTAGCATTTTGGCCGTACATATTAGATAGTAAAGAAATTAAATTAGACAACGACTCGTATTGAAAAAATAGAATGCTTTCGTGAAGACTTAAATTAATTTGGCTGTTTCTGCGCTTTCAGACAATCTTATTCCCTTTTGCCTACAAAACCTTCGCGCGGGTCGTCCGTATATACTCTTAATCCTTTCCCTTTTACCCGTTTACTGCTGAAATATCCCGCCTTTTGAGGTACCATTTCTGCATTTTGAAACGGGCGGATGAGGGGTTGTATTTGAAAGTAGCGCTCATAACTCTTATACAATCCCGGTCACATTGCTGTTCAATGGTGGCTTTTACTTGAATTTTCAGAGACAGTCCTCCTAGTATCCAGTGCAATTCAAGGCATCTGAAAGGGATAACTATGTAGCATACATACTCAACTTAGCTATATTATTAATTTAAAAAATCTATTCAATCTCATGGATGAACTAACAGACCTCTCTTCGAGTAATTCAATTAACGAAGTTACTTTTCGTACTACTTCGCCTGAGCAATACTCCACTATCCATCCAAGCAGCAGGCCTTCAAGTAGCCATTTGACTCCCGCCGATTATGCTACTCCTCAACAGGATAGTGAACAGGCTCAATCAATTAACAATTCTACTTTCCTGACGTTCAAAGACTTATCTCAAACACCTGACTTGGTATGTTTTTCTCATTTACGCTGGGACTTTGTTTTTCAGAGACCTCAGCATTTGCTTACCCGTTTTGCCAGTCATTTGCGGGTATTCTTTATGGAAGAACCAATTTTTGACGCAGATCCATCAGCCAGCTACCTAGAAGTACGCCTACGAGGCGAACAATTATGGATTTTAACGCCTCATTTCCCTGGTGGCCGTAGTGCAGAAGAAGACGAAGCTGCTCAGCAGCAATTGCTCCAACAGTTTATGCAAGAGCACCAGATCGAAAATTTTATTGCGTGGTATTATACGGCGATGGCGCTTGGCTATAGTCATGAACTAACACCTATGCTGACGGTTTACGATTGTATGGACGAATTGGCGGCCTTTGCCGGAGCACCTCCTGCCCTACTGGCAAGGGAGAAAGAACTGTTTAGCCGGGCTGACTTAGTCTTTACGGGAGGTCAAAGCTTATTCGAGGCCAAGCGTGAGCGACATGCCCGTGTATATGCTTTTCCTAGTAGCATTGATCGGAAACATTTTGGGCAGGCACGTGGTTCTATGGCCGAGCCAGCCGATCAAGCTTCTGTTCCACCTACCAGGTTAGGTTTTTTCGGGGTAATAGATGAGCGGATGGACATTGGCTTAGTTGCCGAAGTAGCCCGTCAGAGACCCGAATGGCAAATAGTGCTGTTGGGGCCAGTGGTGAAAATCGATCCCAATACTTTGCCCAAACAAGCCAATATTCATTACCTGGGAATGAAATCGTACGATGAGCTTCCCGCTTATATTAGCCAATGGGACGTGGCTTTGCTGCCCTTTGCCCTGAATGAGTCGACTAAATTTATTAGCCCGACCAAAACGCCTGAGTACCTGGCCGCTGGCAAACCTGTGGTGTCTACTCCCATTACTGATGTAATACGTCCTTATGGCGATTTGGGGCTGGTACACATTGCGCAATCGCCTCAGGAGTTTATAGAAGCAACAGAAAAGGCTTTGCTACAAGGCAATGATGCCCAATGGTTAAGCGAAGTAGATACATATCTTTGCAACTTATCCTGGGATAATACCTGGGCACACATGGCTGACCTAATGTGCCGACAATTGATGCAACAGGAAAAACAGTACTAACTATTTTTTTACTCTATCTAAATTCAATTATAGCTATGTTCGATTATTTAATTGTTGGAGCAGGTTTCGCGGGTAGCGTTTTAGCTGAACGTTTGGCGAATGATGGTAAGAAAAAAGTATTGATCATTGACAAGCGTAACCACATTGGTGGCAATGCCTATGACTACTATGATGATGCTGGCATTCTGGTCCATCAATACGGCCCCCATATTTTCCATACCAATTCGGCTGAAGTATTTAATCATTTGTCGCGCTTTACCGAATGGCGGCCTTACGAACACCGCGTATTGACGACCGTAGACGACAAACTGTTGCCGATCCCCATTAACCTGACGACGGTAAATAAATTATATGACCTCTGCTTGGACTCGGCCGAGCTAGAGAAGTTTTTCGATTCGGTGAAGGAAGAAATGCAGTATATCCGAACGTCCGAAGATGTGGTGGTGAGCCAGGTAGGGCGTGATTTGTACGAGAAATTCTTCCGTGGTTATACCCGCAAGCAGTGGGGATTCGATCCCTCGGAGCTAGACAAGTCAGTAACGTCGCGTATCCCTACCCGTACCAATACCGATGACCGTTACTTCACCGATGAGTATCAGTGTATGCCATTGCACGGCTATACGCGGATGTTTAGCAAAATGCTTTCGCACCCCAACATTCACATTATGCTCAATACCGATTTCAGGGATATTGAGGGCATCATTCCTTATAATGAAATCATTTATACCGGGCCAGTAGACGAATATTTTGATTATTGCTATGGCAAACTACCTTACCGTTCTTTACAGTTTAAGCACGAAACCCTTGATACACCGCAACTACAACCTGTAGCCGTGGTCAATTACCCGAACGACCACGCCTATACCCGCATAACGGAGTATAAGCACTTGACTGGGCAGACGGGCATTAACAAAACCAGCATTACCTACGAGTTCCCTTGCTGGGATGGCGATCCATACTACCCGGTTCCACGTCCGGAGAATGCGGAGCTCTACCAAAAATATAAAACACTGGCCGATGCCTTACCGAACGTTCATTTTGTGGGGCGGCTGGCCACCTATCGCTATTACAATATGGATCAGGTAGTAGCCCAGGCACTAACGATGTATAATAAATTGAGTCAACGCCATGCGCTGCTGCAATCAGACAAGCCCAAAAAAAGCGGCAAAGCAGCTCAAGTCAGAGCAGCCAGCTAATAGGCTTCTAAGCATGTAAGCCGTTAGGTATTAGCTGTTAGCTGTTAATCAATCAAGCATTTGTTCGTTGACTAAGAGTTAATTACTAAAACCTAACGGCTAATTACTAACACCTACTCCCTTATGAACAACGACTCAGGAATAAATCCTTCCGTATGGATAAAAACAGTGGAACTACCTGTTTTCCAACCCCTGGCGCAAGGTACTGTGATAAAAGCCAAGGATTTTTGTGTAATTATTTTTATAT
>JAZKGK010000073.1:0-4739 GCA_040385915.1 Bacteroidota bacterium | reverse complement strand
TGTTAATTGTTAATTGTTAATTGTTAATTGTTAATTGTTAATTGTTAATTGTCAAGTCGTTTTCGTTGAGGTAAATAATTTTGTTCAAATAAAAGACGTCTCTTTCTAGCTTTACGCCTTGATCGCGGGTATTGCCGATCTTTTGAAACCCCCAGACAAGGAAGTATTGATTGTACCATTGGGCTACTTTGGCGGGCTCAGTATCTACCACTTTGTCGTGCTCAAAGTTGGTCAATATTTTATAATTTTCTTTATTCTTTAGGATGCTACTTCCCTTGATTACTTTGGTATAGATCGCTCCATCCTGAGGATAGGCCAGTACTAAGCGATCTTTTTCTACATTCACCTGCACTACTTCTTCTAATTCATAACTGCTAAAGTCAACTATTTCGAAGCTGTTATCCCAAAGAAGGTTGCCGGTTTTGTCGAAGCCGCAAACAATCGCATGCGTAAAGCGATAGCCATCGAAAATGCGGTCATTATATCTCCCGTTCAGCGCATAGTTGGTGGTTCCACTTCTGTACTGCGGATAATAGGCTTCTGCTACCAGGATAAACTGGTCGTCGGTTTGGATAATGTCGTGGATAAGCAGGCGGTAGTGAAGTCGTAATTCCTTTCCTTTTTCCCGCTTTTTGATAATCCGGTTTTTCAATCTTTCCTGACTAGCGGGTTTCATATAATTGAAAAAATTTTTGAAGTCAGCAAATTTGAAGTAGTGAATAAATTCCCGTTCCTCGTTATTGAATTTGGCCAAATACAATCCTTGCGAATAAGGAGAGCAGTCTATGGAATAATTGCCCATCAGCAGGCGCTCATGAGGGTTTACTTTGCTTATTTTTCCCGTTACCAGGCTGTAGTCCTTTTCATTTTTAATGGCTACTTCATCTAACAATTTACCTTCGTAAGAATAAGTTTTGGCCACCAGCTTGCACGTGTTTTTGAACGTAGCGTACATAATTACGCTCACTGTACGGTTGAGTTCGTCTATTTGCAGGCCATTAATTTCGGAGTTTTGCCCATATAAGCCCGGCAACACACGCGGACGCTTATCGAAGAGGCTGAAGGCAATGACCACCGGACGGTTTTTGACCATTCCGGCAATATACGCCTGGTTTTCGAGCACTTTAAAATCAGATACTTCAATATTGGCGATCAAGCTACCTTCAACCATTTCGCCTTCTCCCGTTTCCACACTTAGTCGAAAAACAGAAATGTCGAGCGATTCCGGCTCTGAAAGCAGAATGAAAAGGTATTGACTGTTGTGGTACATCTTCAGCGGCACCAACATAGAATTGATCAGGAAATCCTGGGTCCAGATCTCGTGCAGGCTGGTGTCATATCGGTGAAACGTCCAGGGGCGTTCGCCCCGGCTAAACATATCCCCATTTCTGACCGAAAGAATTAAGCCTTTTTCCTCAAAAGGTATGACATCGTAAATATCATCAATGTCTTCGTTTTTAGGGACGAATTCCTTCCGAATCGTCTGGTCTAACTGGGCTTGACCCGGATAGCAGTTGAAGAGAACCAGGCAGAGAAAAATGCCCAAACAACGCAAGATTACTCGTGAAGTGAAGTGTATATAGGTTGACATGGGCGTAAAAGCTAGTTAAAGCAATATACAAAAAATCGGCAGAATGTAAAGAGGCGCGAATGAGTAATTCATTAGCCATAAGTGATGTAGCAGAGGCGGATTGGTAGATGTGCGGATTGGTGGATTTGCTGGCTACTATCAAAGACAAAGGTCGGCAGCGTTTCAAACGCTGCCGACCTTAAATTAACTCATAAACTTTGAACTCATAAACTCTATCAAGGAAACTTGGTGAACTTAGAGAAATCGGGTTGGCGTTTTTCCAGGAAAGCATTTTTGCCTTCTTTTGCCTCTTCCGTCAGGTAATAGAGTAAGGTAGCATTTCCGGCCAGTTCCTGAATACCCGCTTGACCATCCAATTCGGCGTTGAACGAGCATTTGAGCATCCGCAAAGCCAGCGGACTTTTCTGAAGAATCTTCTTGCACCAGGCTATAGTCGTTGCCTCCAGTTGTTCTAAGGGCACTACTTTATTCACCAAGCCCATATCCAAGGCTTCTTGCGCGTCGTACTGGTCGCATAAAAACCAGATTTCTCGGGCTTTCTTCTGTCCAACGACCCTTGCCAGGTACGAAGCGCCAAAACCGCCATCGAAGCTTCCCACCATTGGGCCGGTTTGGCCGAAACGGGCATTTTCGGCAGCAATAGATAGGTCGCAGACCACATGCAGCACGTGTCCGCCGCCAATGGCCCAGCCAGCTACCATCGCAATGACAGGCTTAGGAATAGAACGGATCTGCTTTTGTAAGTCCAGCACATTGAGGCGCGGTACATGATCTTCGCCAATATAGCCGCCATCGCCGCGTACCGACTGGTCGCCGCCGCTACAGAAGGCTTTGCCGCCTTCTCCGGTCAGAATCACTACGCCCACGCGTTCATCCTGACGAGCCAGTTCCATGGCTTCCATCATTTCCTTCACCGTCAAAGGCGTAAAAGCATTGTGCTTGTGCGGCCGGTTGATGCTGATTTTGGCAATGCCTTCATAATACAGGAACAGAATTTCGCGAAACTCTTTTATCGTTTCCCATTGGACTTGGGTTACTGGTTCGATGGTTGTTTTCATGTGTAGCAGTTAGGTATTAGCAGTTAGTAGTTAGGTGATTAGCTGTTAGTGATTAGGTGATTAGCTGTTAGTGGTTAGGTGATTAGCTGTTAGTGATTAGGTAATTAGCTGTTAGTAGTTAGGTGATTTGAAAAAGGCTAACTGCTAATCACTAACTGCTAAAATCTAAATTTTGAAGCGGAAAACGGTGGCGATCCCAATGGTAAAAGGTGTCATGCACAGCCTCTACTTTTTTGTTGTATTCTGAGGTATAGTCGTATTGCAGGTCTTCGTGGAGTTTGGCTATGAGCGTACGTGCTTTTCGAAGTGCTCGGAAAGCCAGGCCAAGCAAAGGCGGGTAGCGAGTATCCGGGCTCACGATTTCCAGATAACGGGTAATGAAATGCAGCAGCAATTCTATTTCGCCCTGTTTGAATTTGGTGAATCGGTTGTATTGCGTAATGAGCTGCATCGCTTTACGAAAAGTCTTGGTACCACCGTACTGATTTCGCGCAATATCCTCCAGCAGTTCATCGATAGCGCCCTTGATCTGCTCCGCATAGGCCAGCGGATTATCGGAATCGAAGAGCAGATAAGCCAGCATTTGCTTATTTTCGGTCTTTAACTTGGCTAAGCCCAGACAGATCTGCACTAGTTCGCTGGGAAGCCGGGTAAGTAACTCTTTTTTAAGCGAGGACAAGCTATCGATTTGCAACAGCGTAGGGTTTGGTTCAACATGAGATAGACAAAATTAGCGGACAATTGGCGGCTTAACAAACCCGAGGATGACAATTGGATATTTTGATTTATGATCGCCCATCTTGGAGTTGAAATCAATATTTGATGAAAATCTTCGCTGGAAGATTTGAATAGCTTGGCTAAATCCGAATAGGTTTGCAGGAATATGCCACAAGTAAATGTACAAGCGACCGTTTGGGCTCGGGTGGGAGAATTTATGCAGGGGCAATCCTCTGCTGGCGACTTTCTGGTAAGCGGTTGTTCTTCCCAACACTTTTATTCTACCGCTACTCTTTCCAACAGTATAGAGCCGCAGCTGGATTTGCCGCCCAAGGCTGCGCAGGCTTTCACTTTATTTCTGCAAAAGCACGCTTCACTCGCATTCCGACAAGAAGCTGTTTTCCCATTGGCTGCTTGCCAAGCGGCTGAGCTTCAAGGTTTATCGCTATCCGTGCAAAGCAACATTCCGCCGGGCAAAGGACTGTCTTCCAGCTCTGCCGATGTACTGAGTGTGTTGGTGGTACTCAATACCTATTTCCAACAGCCGTTTGACGAGAGCAAATTGTATCAACTTGCTGCGCTGATTGAGCCCACCGATCCTTGTTTATCCATCAATACTGTGCTGTTTGACCAGAGTCAAGGTCGTATTATGCAGTCCATTCCAATGCCGCCGCTGGGAGTTATTTACTTCGATAGTATGCCTGCGGTACAGGTCGATACGATCCGATTGTCGTTAGTCAGAAATTATTCAAATACTGACCAGATTATTTTTGGAAGCCTACTGACCGATTTTATACAAGCCGCTGAAAAGGGGAATTATCCAGCACTGTTCAATTCTATGTCTGCCAGTGCCATGCGTAACCAGTCTTACTTGCCTCTTCCTGGCTTTGCCCACTGGCTAGCTTTTGCTCAAAAACATCAGGCAGGCGTCTTCATTGCTCATTCGGGAACAATTCTGGGCTTGGCAGTAGAGAAAAACCGCCTGGAAACAATGCAGCCCCTTGCCGCTGATTTTATCCGCCAACATTGGAAGCAAGGAGTTATATATGTGGAGGCGTGCGGGTGATGGATTAGGAGGCCGGAATAAACCTGGTGTGGATCGATTTGCCGTAGGATCCGGGCAGCGATCTGCCGGGCTTGCCCCCGCCCTATAGACCTACGATTAGGACACAACTTTTTAGGCACGTTTGCTGCTCCAGCGGAGCACCCTGTTTGTAGAAAAGCTACTCGGAAATTGGTTCTGGCTCCATCGGAGCCTCCTCAATTCAACCCAAATAGAATACAGGAGGCTCCGATGGAGCCAAGTATTGAGCCTTATTCATCGCTATAAACAGGGTGCTCCGCTGGAGCGTGTAGTTGTGTCCTAATCGTAG
>JAZKGK010000072.1:9218-18266 GCA_040385915.1 Bacteroidota bacterium | reverse complement strand
TGCCTGAATCCACTAATAGGGCAGTTTTTACATTCCAACTCTTGATTCGCATTATGAAGAACTATCTTTTAGCGCTTTGTTTTAGTAGTGCATTTGTCAATTGTACGGGCTATTATAAAGGCAAGCAGTTAGCGCATTTGATTGCCAAAGACACGGTTCGGGTGAACCTAACAGCCGATGTCCATGACAGTCTTTCCTTATATTATACGGGTTGTTCTGGTTTCCTAATCAGGAAGGGGAACGAGGCGCTACTAACCGATCCTTTCTTTACCCATGTGGGTCCTTTAAGCCTGCTCAACTTTTTCCGAATGCAATCTGATACTGCTCGAATCAATGCGTTTTTTGATCGCGACTTAGGTCAGCAGAAAGATACGGCGGGTATTATTAAGGCTATGTTGGTTACGCACTCCCACTACGATCATGCATTTGATATACCGTATATCTATCAAAAAAAATTGAATAAAGATTCTGTGTGGGTGTACGGAAACGCGAGTTTGCAGCGGTTGCTACGGGCTTCGGAGAATAATTATCATTCCCCAATCAGAGAAGACCATATACTACCAGTAGAGAACCAGGCAGTGCAGGCAAATGGTGTGGGACAATGGCTTTATGTGCCCAACCGGCGTATTCGGGTGTTGCCCATCATTACCGAGCATGCGCCGCATTTCTATTTTATTCTGCCTTGGCGCTTTTTTACGGGTCAAATAAAGCCCCGTTTACCTAAGCTTCCTAAAAAGGCCAGGAGCTATAAAGAAGGGCAATCGTTGGCGTATCTGATTGACTTTTTGAATGCGGACGAGACAATTAATTTTCGGATCTATATCCAGGGCTCAGCTAGCAATGCACCCTATGGCTTTCCGCCATTATTGCGGGGAAAAGATGTCCATGAAGTGGATGTAGCCATCCTATGCGTAGCTTCTTTCAACTATGTGAAAAGGCATCCTAAGGCCATCATTGCTCATTTGAAACCCCGGCACGTCATTTTGGCTCATTGGGAAAACTTTTTTCAGCCAATGGATAAACTAGCCCAGCATCCGATGACAGTGCCTTTCACAGATGTACCGAAATTTATGCGGCGGTTCAGGTATAGTATGAAGTCCATCCAACGCGATACTGCCTGGACATTGCCATCGCCAAACACTCGTATTCAGATCCAATATTGAAGAAAACGTACACTAGGGAGGCGCCTGCCTTACACGATATTAAAGCGTTTTTGACTAGCAGTAGGGGCAAATAGGTGCTGGTACTTAATGATGTCTGCTACTTCTCGGGCGCAAACAGGCTTGGTAAGATAGGCGCTGGCTTTGTAATGATACGTCTGATCTACCTCATCTTCAAAGACGGTATGTGTTAGAATAATGACTGGTATATAGCGAAGCCGGGGATTTGATTTGAGTTCCTGAAGTACTTGCATGCCGCTCTTTTTGGGAAGGGATAAGTCAAGGAAAATTAAATCAGGTGTGGTAAATGGATTGTCTGAGTAGGGTTGCGTTAGAAAATCCAAAGCAGCCTGACCTTCCCCTATCAGATATATTTGTGTATCTGCTTCGCATTCCTGTAGCGCTTTCTGCAACAACCAGGCATCAGCCTCGTCATCCTCAATCAGCAATATGCGGGTTGTTCTCATATGGATAAAGATAGGGATTTAATGAGAATACTTGCAAGGATTTTTGGTTATTTTGGAGAATAAGAACGAAAATAAATGCAAAATAATTGCTGAATAAGTGGCTGTTTTAGATACGTAACTGTTTTTTTTATTATTCATTTAATCAATGTGTTATGCTGTTTATTTCAAAATGAGGCAAGGTTGTTATGTAATTTTGTTGCGTTATTTGTTTGAAAACATATGCGTTTTTTTTCATAATCGCAAAGTTCTTCCTTTATTGAAGCGTTTTAGTCAATCAAACCTTTTTTACTGCATTCGGTATACGCTACTAAGTAAATCTGTACCATACTTTAATTCAGATCGGTTATGACAGAAAGAAAGCATCAGTACGAAATGGGCGTGATAGGTAACTGTTCATACCTAGCATACATCGACAAAAGCGCCAATATCTCATGGATGTGCTGGCCTAAGTTTGACAGTAGTTTTGTTTTTGGAGGCCTGCTCGACCGCGACAAAGGCGGAGAATTTTCTATTATGCCAGCCGAAGGCGAGTTCTCGTCCCGCCAGTATTATCGTTCCAATACCAATGTTCTTTGCACCGAGTTCGAAAGCAAAGACGGCAAATTCAAGGTGACCGACTTTGCCCCGCGTTTTTCTCAATACGATCGGTATTACAAACCGCTGATGCTCATCAGGAAAATAGAGCCCTTGGGCGGTAGCGTCCGCATTCGGGTGGTATGCAAGCCAGTGGGCGACTATGGCAAAAAACAGGGGAAAGCACATCTGGGTAGCAATCACATATATTATAGCGGCTTAGAACGAGAAACGCGCCTGACAACCAATATTCCCCTCAATTATATTCAGGAAGAGATTGCTTTTAACCTGACAACAGCCAAATACATGGTGCTCACTTTCGGACAACCTTTGGAAGCGCCACTCGAAATGACTGCGGAAGATTTCCTGCGGAATACCATGCACTATTGGCGTACGTGGGTAAAGCACTGTAATGTGCGCAACCTGTGGCAAGAACAAGTGATTCGTTCGGCGCTGGTGCTAAAAATTCATCAGTACGAAGATACGGGAGCCATCATTGCTGCAGGCACTACCAGTCTGTCCGAACACCCAGGTAGCACGCGCAACTGGGATTATCGCTATTGCTGGATGCGCGATACGTATTATACCCTGCAAGCTTTATACGACATTGGGCATTTTGAAGAATTGGAAAACTATGCTTCCTTCATTCAGAATATTGCTACCAAAGAAAATATGCGCTATAACCCAGTGTATTCAATCATGGGCGATGACAAATTTGCGGAGCGTACCATAGACTTAAAAGGTTATCTCGGCAATCAACCAGTGCGTATAGGCAACCAGGCGTTGGAACATATTCAGAATGATGTATATGGCCAGATTCTGGTATCGCTGCTTCCGCTCTATATTGATGGCCGTCTGATAGACCGGGAAAAAAGTCGTTCGGTACAATTGATTTATAACCTGCTTCACGGCATTGAAACAACGATGTACGAACCTGACGCTGGGTTGTGGGAGTTTCGAAACAATAGCCAGATGCATTGCTACACTTTCTTATTTCATTGGGCCGGAAGCAGTGCAGCCATTCGTATTGGCCAGGAAGTAAACGATGAGAAAATGGTGCAACAGGCTACCAAGCTTCGCGAACAGGCCATAGAACAAATAGAAGCTTGCTACAATTCAGAATTGAAGGCGTATACCCAGGCCATTGGCAATAAGCAAATGGATGCCAGCCTGCTCAAGCTCATTACAATGAATTACCTTGATCCTAAGTCGGAGCGGGCAGCTCAGCACTTGGAAAGGGTGCAACAGGAATTAATGTCAGAAGATGGATTGTTTTATCGCTATAAACATGCCGATGATTTTGGCAAACCCAAAAGCACGTTCCTAGTATGTGCTTACTGGCACGTAGAAGCCTTGGCCTGTGTAGGACGTATAGACGAAGCAGTACGGTATTTCGAAGATTTACTGAAGTATGCCAATCCTTTAGGCTTACTGAGCGAAGATGTCGATTCGTCAGATGGCAGTCAATGGGGCAATTTTCCTCAAACGTATAGCCACGTAGGTTTAATCAATGCCGCCGTTCGCGTGTCCCGCAAGCTCGATCATCCGGGCTTTCTGGTTGTCTAGCTATTCAGTTTCTGCCTTACAAAGCAAAAGATCCTATTCGTGCTGATGCGAATAGGGTCTTTTTTTATATGGCAACACTGGCCGGCGTTAGTGAATATAGAGGCGAAGAGCGTAGTTTTCACTCATCAGGCGTTTCGTTATTGGCTATATCAGAGGTATTTACTTGTTGGGTCACTATTACTGCAAATGCTAAGCTCAGATAATCAAGGAAATGGTCGTTTTCTTCTGACTCATGCAGTCCTACCGCCATAGCCAACAGGAGCTCGGTAGGGTGTAGGGCTGGCGGAGGATGGATAATTGGAGCAGAAGGCTGTTTCATTATAATTGTATTCTGTTCATGAAGGGCTGGCTGGCAGTTTTTGTTAATCGGATTGGACTGAAAGAAGTAACCAAACAGCATTTTTCATGACAAAGTGCTTTTTTGAAAAAAATATTAAATTTTATTGACCTTTTTAAAGAAAAAACGAAGAGTAATAAGTGAAATTAAGAAGCGTGTAGAATATAATAATGCTAATATTTGCTAGCTTGAAAGGTTGTAACGGCTGTTTTCTTTTTTTGAGCTTTGTAGCTAAGATACGCTGAAAATATGGCTTTTATTTACCGAAATGCAGAAATAACCATTTTTTTGAATGCTTTTTTCTTCTCTGCTGGCTAGTAGAACAAAATCTATATACTCTTGCGCTACTTATGTATGTTCAATGCCTGTGCCAGGTAGCGGCCAGGCTTTTTCCTTTGTCTTTTTGCGTAGTATATTTGTTGACAGATTAAATAGCCATTCTCACAAAAGCAATCATATTTACTTATTTGGGCTATTTAACTTACACGTACTATTGTCTCCTGTTCTATAAAAAATACGTTTGCCCTATGTCTACAAGTCCTCTGCCAATGTCATCTTGACAGACTGACTACCTTTGGCAACAAAATTGAAGCTACCAACCAAGTTAATTTTTGAGTAAATATTAAGTCATGCTCTATGGAAAATCAAAAAGAACAAACTGCTGAAGAGAAAGAATTAGTGAACCCTACTGACAATATTACCGAGCAGGATACAGAAGAATTATTATCCACAGACAAGGAAACGGATAAAACAGCTGCCGAATTAGCAGAAATGAAAGATAAGTACGTGAGGCTCTATTCTGATTTTGAGAATTTTAGAAGACGTACTTCAAAAGAAAAGCTGGAATATCTCAAGTCGGCCAATGAAGAAATGATCGTTGCCCTCCTGCCTGTTTTGGATGATTTGGATCGGGCACTTAAATTTTCTGGCGATTCTACTGATGCAAACGCTGCCAAAGAGGGATTGCAAATTGTTGGCAGCAAGCTATACAAAACATTAGAGCAAAAGGGCTTGAAACCTATGGATGCCAAAGGGAAGGTTTTTGATGCTGATCTGCACGAAGCTATTACGCAGATACCTGCCCCCACAGAAGAACTAAAAGGAAAAGTGGTTGACGAGGTAGAGAACGGCTACTTCCTGAATGATAAAGTGATACGTTTCGCTAAAGTAGTTATTGGAAGTTAAGCCTGGTTTCCAATCCAGGACGGCAGATGGCAACTTTGGTGCGAAGAAAATTACCCCGTCAATGTCCTTAATTTTTGCATAGCGCAATTGGCTGTGGGATATGTACTATTATACAAATGGCAAAGAGAGATTATTACGAGATTTTAGGCGTTGAACGCTCCGCCTCTCAAGACGAACTTAAAAAGGCATATCGTAAGATTGCCATCAAGTTTCACCCGGACAAAAACCCGGAAGATCCTAAGGCGGAGGACAAATTCAAAGAGGCTGCAGAAGCTTATGAGATTTTGAGTAATGCTGAAAAGCGTCAACGGTATGACCGCTTTGGCCATCAAGGAGTAAATGGTGCCAATGGCGGCGGCTTTAATGGCGGCGGCATGAGCATGGACGACATCTTCTCGCAATTCGGGGATGTGTTCTCCGAAGGCAGTCCATTTGGCAGCTTCTTTGGCGGTGGAGGTGGTGGCCAAGGCAGAAGGGTGAGAAAAGGCACCGATTTGCGTATTAAACTAAAACTCGACCTGGAGGAGATTGCCAACGGCGTAGAGAAAAAGATAAAAGTAAAACGCCATATTTCCTGTAGCACTTGCGGAGGAAATGGTGCCAAAAACGGTACTTCCTTGCAAAATTGCAGTAGTTGTAACGGCTCTGGACAGGTACGCAAAGTAGTAAATACAATGTTGGGCCAAATGGTGTCAACCGCTACGTGTACTACTTGCAATGGCGATGGCAAAATTGTTACCGATCGCTGCGAAAGTTGTCACGGAGAAGGTCGGGTATTGCAGGAAGAAGTAATTCCTGTCCGTATACCTGCTGGTGTAAGTGAAGGAATGCAGCTCTCCATGAGCGGCAAAGGCAACGTACCCCCACGTGGAGGAGTGGCCGGTGACTTGCTTATTGTAGTAGAAGAGACTGAAGATGAGTTTCTCAAACGCGACGGACAGAATATCATCTTTGACTTATATATTAGCTTCCCAGAGGCAGCTTTGGGAACATCAGCCGAAGTGCCCACTATTGATGGCAAGGTCAAAATAAAGCTGGATCCGGGCACCCAAAGTGGCAAAATTTTACGGTTGAAGGGAAAAGGCATTAAAGAAATTAACGGATACGGACGTGGTGACCAACTAATCCATATCAATATCTGGACCCCAAAGCAGCTAAGCCGCGAAGAAACGGCCATACTTGAACGTTTGCGCGATTCACAGAATTTTGTGCCTAATCCCGGCAAAGGCGAGAAAGGCTTTTTTGAAAGAATGAAGGAGATGTTTCAATAAATTCTTCCTTTAGATAGATTGATGACCCGGACAGGAATGCATACAAGCATTCCTGTTTTTTTATGACCATTCACCCTGGCAAAAGGGAATATCATCCCTTTTCTATCTCCTATGTGAGCGATTTGATTACTTTTGGAAAGAATCTAACCTACAAAAATTGTGAATATACTGCAAGCAAATCATGTCGTGAAACGGTATGCCAATCACACAGCACTAAACGATGTAAGTGTTTCCATTCCAAGGCAAAGTATTTTTGGGTTGTTAGGTCCCAATGGAGCAGGTAAAACGTCGCTTATTCGCATTATTACACAAATCACTGCGCCCGATAGCGGAGAAATCCTCTTCAATGGAGAACGGCTAAATCCTAAACACATTGGCAGAATTGGTTACTTGCCTGAGGAACGGGGCTTGTACAAAAAAATGAAAGTAGGTGACCAATTGCTTTATCTAGCTCAGTTAAAAGGCATGTCGAAAGCGGAGGCTATGGACAAGCTGAGACATTGGTTCAAGAAGTTTGAGATTCAGACCTGGTGGGGAAAGACTGTCGAGGATCTTTCTAAAGGGATGCAGCAGAAAATACAGTTTGTCGCTACCGTACTGCACGAGCCAGAACTGATCATTTTGGATGAACCCTTCTCAGGTTTCGATCCCATCAATGCCAACTTGATTAAAGATGAAATATTAGAGCTAAGAGAAAAAGGCAGCACCATTATTTTCTCTACCCACCGAATGGAGTCTGTCGAAGAATTGTGCGACCATATTGCCCTCATCAATTTATCGCAAAAAGTGCTGGATGGCTCTACCAAAGACATTCGTAACCAGTTCAGAACCAATACCTTTTTTGTAGAATTTGAAGGGGAACTAAACCTGCATTATACCGACTTTACAGTATTGGAAACGCAAGTGGTGGACGACCAATTCAAGCGGGTGAAAATTCGCATCCAGTCGCCGGCTACTACCAACGATCTGCTCGCTTTACTCATTCAACAAGTGCGCGTCCACTCATTCAAAGAGTCCATTCCCAGCATGAATGATATTTTTATCCAAAGCGTGACTGGAAAAGATGCCTCTATTATTGGGAATGAAACCCGCTCTATTTACACAGAGTAAGGAGATGTGCAGAACTATCTCATACACTTTGCACTCATAAACTCATAGACTTTTAATGCTTTTTTATGAAGAAAATATTGTTGATTCTGAAGCGGGAATACCTGGTTCGGGTACAAAAAAAATCATTTATACTCATGACTTTACTTGGCCCCTTGCTTATGGGTGGCTTTATGGGGGGCACTGTATTTTTAGCTACCCGCTCTATTAAGGAAAAAGTGGTGCAAGTAGTAGATGAAAGCGGTTTGTTTAAAGATAAGTTTGTTAATAGTGGAGATGTTATATTTGACTACACTGCCCTGTCGCTGGATAAAGCCAAGCAGGCACTTCCCAAGAGTCAATATCAGGCTCTGTTGTATATTCCAACGATTGAAGTAAACAGTCCAAAGGGGATCACGCTGTTTGCCGATAAAAATGTAAGCATGATGCTTCAGAACCAGATTGAAGACATTATTAACAACGAGCTTGAAAATATTAAACTTCAGAAGGCAGGCATTGATAAGAAGGTATTGGAACAAACTAAATCAAAAGTAGCTGTAGGCACGATTGCCTTAAGCGCTGAAGGAGAGACGAATAGTAATTCGGGAGCCGCTTTTGGGGTTGGGTACTTTTGCGCCTTTCTTGTTTACTTTTCTATATTTCTTTATGGTGCTCAAGTCATGCGGGGTGTATTGGAAGAGAAAACTACTCGAATTGTAGAAGTCATTATATCCTCGGTCAAGCCTTTTCAACTCATGATGGGGAAAATTTTGGGGGTGGGATTGGTAGGACTCACGCAATTTCTTTTATGGATTGTACTCAGTTGGGCGGTCGTAACCGCTACCACTCTCTATTTTTCCCCTAAAAGCGCACCAATAAAAATAGAGCAAGGAATGTCGCAGAAGAAGGATAAAAAAGAACAATTGGCCAATCAAGATGAAACCAGTATTGGTAAAATATTCAAAGCCCTAGAAACCCAAAACATACCATTAATCGTTGGCTCATTTTTATTCTACTTTTTAGGGGGATACTTGCTCTACAGTGCTTTATTTGCTGCTGTTGGCGCGGCTGCCGACAATGAAACTGATACGCAGCAATTTATGATGCCCATTACTATTCCGTTGATTGCCTCTTTTTTTGTGGCACAAATCGTATTACAGGATCCCGATGGCGCTTTAGCTTTTTGGCTATCCATGATTCCGCTTACTTCGCCCATTATTATGATCGTTCGTATTCCTTTTGGCGTGCCAGGCTGGCAATTAGCCCTTTCAATGGCACTGCTGGTGGTTGGGTTTATCGGTACTACCTGGGTAGCATCTCGCATCTATCGGGTAGGCATTCTGATGTACGGGAAGAAAGTCAACTTCAAAGAAATATCGAAGTGGTTATTTTATAAGGTTTAA
>JAZKGK010000072.1:0-9118 GCA_040385915.1 Bacteroidota bacterium | reverse complement strand
GTTTCAAAACAATTTTTCCTACCTAAATTCGTATTTCCCATGCGAATCTGCCAATATTCACTAGTTTTGCAGCCTAATTTCGCGCTTTAATAGAGCATTATACACGCAAGAATACTATGAGTCAATCGCGCCCTCAACCTGTAGCTGATCTACAGAAGGCTCCCACCCTTGATTTCAGGAAGGTAAATAACCTGACAGGATTGGTAGTTTTTATCATAGCTACCTTCACTTTTACCGCTACTGTAGAGCCGACCGCCAGTTTCTGGGACTGCGGGGAGTTTATTGCCGCCTCTTATAAGCTTCAGGTTCCTCACCCGCCAGGGGCACCTTTCTTCCTATTGTTAGGCCGTATGTTCTCCTTTCTTTCCTTCGGAGATGTAACCAAGGTTGCCTTCTGGATTAATATGCTTTCGGTATTTGCCAGTGCTTTTACCATTTTATTTACCTTCTGGATAATCACTTTATTGGGCAGAAAGGCGCTGAACATCAAAGGCGACCAGCTGACTACTTCTCAAACCATCCTGTTGATGGGAGCGGGTGTTGTGGGAGCTCTTTCCTGTGCTTTTGCCGATTCTTTCTGGTTCTCTGCTGTTGAGGCTGAAGTATATGCTATGTCCTCGTTCTTTACCTCTTTTGTGGTGTGGGCTATGTTCAAATGGGAACGCATGGAAGATGAATCCGCGGCTAATCGCTGGCTTATTTTTATCGCTTATGTAATAGGCTTATCCATTGGAGTCCATTTGCTTAACCTGGTTACATTGCCTGCTTTGGCGCTGGTTTATTATTTCAAGAAATACAAACCTACGTTCTGGGGCGGCGTTGCAGCTATGGCCATTGGAGGCTTTATTCTGATTCTTATCAACAACATTATCATTCCTGGCTTGCCTTCTATGGCGGGTATGCTGGAGATATTTTTTGTGAATAGCATCGGGTTGCCTTTTGGATCGGGTATCATTATTTTCCTGTTATTGTTCTTAACAGCCGTAATCTTTGGCGTTCGGTTTTCCATTAAAAAGCAAAATCCGCTGCTCAATACGGTGATGCTTTCCTTGACTTTCATCCTCATTGGCTATTGCTGCTATGCGATGGTATTGGTAAGAGCCAACTACAATCCGCCGATCAATGAGAACAACCCGAAGGATATCATCAGCTTTGTATATTACCTAAAACGCGAACAATACGGTGACCGTCCTTTGTTGACTGGCTATGACTTTACTACGGATGTAGTAGGTTACGCCAAAGGTGAGCCGCTTTATCGCAGAGGGAAAGACAGATACGAAATTTACGATTATAAATCTTCTCCTGAGTACGATCCGCAGGCCCGCAAAATGCTATTGCCCCGGCTGCATAGCCGTCAGGACAACCACGCGGAATTATACCGACAAATGCTAAATATCCCCGAAGGGAAAAAGCCTACCCTGGCCGATAACTTCGAGTTTATGTTTACCCACCAACTGGGCCATATGTACTGGCGCTATTTTATGTGGAATTTTGCTGGGCGCGCAAGTGACATGGAAGGAGCTGGCTGGTTAAAGCCATTTGATAGCACCAAGGGTTTGCCTGCGTTACTGGCCAACAACCACGGACGTAATCAGTTTTTTATGCTGCCCTTTATCCTGGGTCTGCTCGGTCTTTTCTTCCACTACAGCAAAGACCGGGGCGACTTCTTGGTAGTCATACTCTTATTTTTCCTCACAGGTATGGCACTCGTGCTTTACCTCAACTCCCCACCTGTAGAGCCGCGCGAACGCGATTATATTTACGTGGGTTCTTACTGGGCCTTTGCCATCTGGATTGGTATGGGCGTATTGGCCTTGGCTGAAATGCTGACCAAGGTGATTCGCAACGACCGGGTTCGTCCGGCTGTGGCTACTTTGATTGGCTTGCTGATACCGGGTATTATGGTGGCGCAAGGCTGGGATGACCACAACCGTTCTAACCGGTATTACTCCGTAGATTCGGCCAAAAACCTGCTCAACTCCTGCGCTCCTAATGCGATACTGTTTACCGGCGGCGATAACGATACTTTCCCCCTCTGGTACGTGCAGGAAGTAGAAGGCTTCCGTACCGACGTGCGGGTGTGTAACCTGAGCTTGCTAGGGACTGACTGGTACATTGATCAGATGAAACGCAAGGTGTACGAATCGGAAGCCTTGCCCATTTCGCTGGATTTTAACCAATATATCTCGGGTAAAAACGACCAGATTCCCTATGTGGAACGAATGAAAGAGCCCATTGACCTGGGAGAGTATATTCGTTTAGTAAAAGAAGATAGTCCCATCATTAAAGTGCCTTTGCAAAGTGGGGAGAGTATTAACTCATTGCCATCCAGTATTTTGGCCTTGTCCATAGATTCTGCTGCGGTGGTAAAGATGGGATTTGTTCCTAAAGACTTGCAGGGGCTCGTTGGTAAACAAATGGTGTGGACGTTAAGCAAGGCCAACCTGTTTAAACCCGATTTAGTGATTCTGGATATGTTGGTAACCAATCAATGGAAACGACCTATCTATTTCTCTTCAACCCTGTCTCCCTCAAGCTACCTGAGTCTGCGTGAGTTTATGCAAGTAGAAGGTTTAGCCTATCGGTTATTACCTGTTAAAGTACCCGGTGCCTCTCAAAGCTTTGTCAACTCGGACATTATGTACGAAAACATGATGAAGAAAATGTACTGGCGCGAAGTAGACAATACTAACGTTTACTACGACGAAAACTATCGCCAGCGTTCTTTCGTCAACGTGCGGTTGAGTTTCTCTCGTTTAGCCGAGCAATTGATTAATGAAGGTAAAAAGGACAAAGCCAAAAAAGTGCTGCTGTATAGCCTTAAGGTCATTCCTGATAAAACGGTGCCGTATGACGAAGTAAGCGCTAGCTTTATTCAGCCTTTGTTACAAGTAGGAGAAACGCAAAAAGCACTTCAAATAGCGGATATCATGGCTAAACGGGCCGATGAAAACCTGAATTATTACCTCAACGGAAAAACTACTGATAAGAGGGAAGTACAAGGCAATCTGTACGTATTGAACCAGATTGTGACTTCGCTGAAAGCCGAAAACCAGGAAGCCGCTTCTAAGAAATACGAAGCTATCTTTATGAAACAATACAGTAAAGTGCAGTAGAACTGTTCTAGGATGTAACTCCATTCCTTACCGAATGGGTGACAAAAAAAGCCAGGTGTAACCTGGCTTTTTTTGTGGGGTGGAGGATAATAGAATCCTTGTATATAGTATCCAATGGCCTATTGCCTAATCGATAACCAGCTTGCGCACATACGAGAAGGAGCCGCATTTTACCTGCACCAGATACATACCGGAGCTCAGCGAACTGGCATCCCATTCGTATTGGCTTGACCGTAGGTTGTCGATGGCGTGGATTTCCCGGCCAGACAGATCCCAGATGTGTATTTGCTCTAGTGGCAAGGCATTTTGCGATTTAAAAACAACTTTTTGGCTAGCTGGGTTAGGTAGCATCGAGAAGGTAGAAGCTAGGTTTTCTTCCGTGCTTGTGACAAAATCGGGATACAACTGACGTTTAGGAACGATCTCCTTCGACTGTTTGTCGCTAGACCAGAACAACCGGATGTTTGCGCCGCCACCTTCCTCAAAGTATTCAATCCGGATGGGATACTTCTTATTCGCTTCTAAGGTAACGGTTCCACTGTATTCTATATTCCAGTCGCCAAGCCATTTATCAATGACCAAAGTATTGTCGATCCACAACCGGCGGCCATTATCCGAAATAATTGAAAACTTGTATTGGCCCGCGTACAGCGGTTGTACCATACCCTTCCACGTCGCTGAGAACTGATCTACATTCACGCCAGTGGCCGGAGAGCCAGCATACCAGTTGAAATTGATGACACTGTCCACCCGATCTACTTGCGCGGTATTGAAGTTAATGCCGTTGAAGTAATTAGCTTGGAGTCCAGTACCCGTTCCTAAGGTCACCGAAGGATCGATCACCGTGAACTGTTGGGTTTCGCTCCAGGCCGCGCATATCGTGGCACTGCCCAGTTGGGATGCCGTAATAGTGACCAGCCCCGCAATACCCGTCAGGTGTATTTTTCCACTCAAGGCCTGCGCTGGGCCTGTTACAGTATAGGTGAGCGGAAGCCCGGCATCGGAAGTGGCGTTAATACTGAAATCCGCATCAGTAGTCAAGTGGTTGGTAGGCTTTGCAAACAGGATAGTTTGTTTGGTGCAACTTCCGTCCGAAGGAACGGGCAGCGACATAGAAGTAGCGGCAGGCTCCCCGAAAACAGGCCAGCCTGAGGTCGACCAGGTAAACCGCTGGATGCGCGGTGTACGGGCGCCCCAGCCACCATTCGGATCGGCCAGCGCGTGGTAGATAATCCAGTCTTCGGTGCCATCTGGCGATTGGGTAAAAGCGCAATGCCCAGGACCATATACGCCATTTTTGTCGGACTTGGAAAAGAGTGGCTCTGGTGATTTATCCCAGGAGGCCGCATTCATATAGTCGCCATCGGTGTTGACAAAACCGCCGAGGCAATACCATTGCGTCCAACTGGCGCTGCCTGAATAGATAATAAAGGTTTTGTTTCCTTTTTTCAGAATGGCTGGGCCTTCGTTGGTGTGTTGATCTCGGGTTTCCCACTCTAGAAAGGGATCCTTAGAAATGCGCACAATGGGGCTGCCAGCTTTTAATTTAGTTGGAGATTCCATCAGGGCAATGCAGACGTCTAATGTAATTGGTCCATCCGTTCTCATCCAGACGAAATACAGCGTGCCATCGTCTTTCTGCAAAATCGTGCCGTCGATGCCTTCCGCCAGCACCTCTTTTAAGACGAAAGGATCCAGCGGGTTTTGGGTGGTTCCCTCCAAGACAAAGCTAAGCTGATTGCATTTGGTGAAATCACCGCATGGACTTCCAGAGGCATAGACATACCACTTCCCGTTGATGTAATGGATTTCAGGAGCCCAGATCGTATTGATGATTCGATCGCCACTGGGTTGCCAAACCGATACGCCTGGAGCGGTAGCCACTTGGTGCAAATTAGCCGACTTTCGGATCGTAATGCCGTTGCCAGAGGTAGCTGTGTAATAATAGAAACCATCCTTGAAGAACACTTGCGGATCAGCTTCAAAGCCGCCTATGGGGTTGTTGAAGGTACGTTGTCCGTAAGAAGTGGTGGTAAGCAGGGTTAAAAAGATCAGGAAAAAGAATCGAGATAAAACGTGTGTCATATTAGTTGGATTTAGTAGTATATAGCTGGCTCCTAGGCACAATTTCTTTTGGTTGTTGGTCACTTTTCCAAAAAAGCTGAATGTTGGCTCCTCCATCTTTCTCAAAGTACTCCAAACGAATCGAGTACTTCTTACCCGCTTGCAGCGAAATACTTCCATTGTATTCTTTATTAAAATCATCAAGCCATTTGTCCACAATTAGCTTGTTGTCGATCCAAAGCCGACGGCCATTGTCCGATACGATGGAAAAGGTATATTCTTCTGTAAACTTCGACTCTATCAATCCTTCCCAGCGCGCCGAAAAGTGATCGGGGTGAATGTCTTTTGAGGGCGAATTTCCTTGCCAGTCAAGGCTAATGGTACTATCAATCCGCTCTAGTACCGGGCTTTCAAAATTCTGACCGTTGTAATAAGTAGCCTTTAGTCCTTTGCCTTTTCCTGCTTTCAACTTTGGGTTAATTACATTGAAATGGCGGCTCTGTGGCCAGGCGGCGCATACTTGGGTATTGCCGGCCTGGCTAGCAATAATTGTCACCTTTCCCTGCTTGCCAGTAAGATGCACCTGGCCTTTTACCAGTTGGGCTGGCCCAGTAATAGAGAAGGCAATGGGCAGACTCGCATCAGAGTTGGCATTGAGTTTAAAATCAGGATCTGTAATACGGTGAGGGAGAATTTTCTCGAAAGTAATGGTTTGCGGACTACAAGTCTTGTCAGAAGGAACCGGCAACGGTATACCCGAGCCATATGGTTCGCCCATGATCGGCAAATTATCTGCCGACCAGTTGATCTTTTGAATGCGGGGCGTCCGTCCGCCCCAACCACCGTTTGGATCGGCCAGTGCATGGTAGAGAATCCAGTCTTCAGTGCCATCGGGCGATTGGGTAAATGAGCAATGGCCGGGACCATATACGCCATTCTCATCTGATTTTACGAAGAGCGGCTGCGGTAGTTTTTTCCACGAGGAGGGGTTCATGAAATCGCCGTCCTCGTTTACAAAAGCACCCAGGCAATACCATTTAGTCCAACTGGCACTAGCTGAGTAAACGATAAACGTCTTGTTACCTCTTTGCAAAAAGGCCGGTCCTTCGTTGCAGTACTGGTCGCGGGTTTCCCATTCCAGAAAAGGATGCTGGGAGATGGTAATGACGGCCGTGTCGAGTTGGGTGGGCGAAAGCATCCGCGCCAAGGAAATGTGGTGTGTTATACCTTTTTCGCTACGCATCCAGCTAAAGTACGCCGTTCCTTCTTTTTGCAGTACAGTGCCATCAATGCCTTCGGCCAGGATAGATTTGAATACAAAAGGGTCAAGGGGATTTTGAGTGGTGCCTTCCAGTACGAAGCTTTGGTGTGTACATTGGCTGGCATAGTCACATGGCCTACCCGACGCATAGATATACCACTTTCCGTTCAGGTAATGGATTTCTGGTGCCCAGATGGCATTCTTAATCTCCTGGCTATTGTCTGCTATCCATACGGTTTTGCCGGGTGCTTTGGCTACCTCGTGCAGCTTGGCTGATTGATGAATCACCACTTTATCGCCGGAAGTGGCGCAGTAGTAGTAATACCCATCTTTGTAAATTACCCAGGGATCGGCTTCATAGCCGCCAATGGGGTTGGTAAAGGTAGTTTGTGCAAAGGCCTGGCTTGAGACCAGGAAAAAAGTTACCCACACAACTTTAATGAACGAATGCATAGCTAAAATAAGGTTGGTTAGAAATTGCGAG
Organism: Bacteroidota bacterium; assembly: GCA_040385915.1. Classification (GTDB taxonomy): domain Bacteria; phylum Bacteroidota; class Bacteroidia; order Cytophagales; family ES-bin-26; genus ES-bin-26. Next base: position 2,193 of record JAZKGK010000072.1, on the reverse strand, counting down.
GAAGTATTAAGGCGATTGAATGATTGAATCGTTCGGCAAATATCCGCTAAGACGGGTGAATAAGCAAAAAGGCTGGGCAAGCGCCCCACTGAAAGGATTGATATCCAGATTCTATTGAGAAGGAATAGGCAAATAGAGGAGTCAACCGAATGCCAGCTGAAGCATTTCGTCGCAATTGGTAGGCATATTGACTTTCAAGCATTTACTCTGGCAAGAGCTAGCATCACATTTTATTAGATTTTGCAACCTGATTTTTTTCCTAGAATAACTTGCATTATTGGGGGGATAGACGTATGATTATACCAAAAAACTCTATGAAATCTATTCTAGTATTCTGTTGGGCATTTTTTATGTCCACCTTCATCTTCGCACAGGGAGTACCTACGGCTATCCTGAAATCACACTACATTTTTTTAGCTTTCAAAAAAGGAACCGTGCTATTGAAATCAGGTGCTAAGCAAGAAGTTTTATTGAATTACAATTCCCTGACTGAGGAGATGATCTTTGAGGACAATGGTACCCGCTTGGCACTGGCTGAGCCCCAAAGTGTTGATACCGTCTTTATTCAGAACCGGAAGTTTATTCCAGGCAACAAGATGTTTTATGAAGTAATCACCAATACACCCGTATTCCTCCTGGCAAGGCATATTTGTGATGTGGGAACAGTGGCCAATGGAGCCAATGTGGGGTATGGAGGAACTTCGCAAACAGCCGCCGCTAATGCCAGAAGTGCTGTAATTTCAATGGGTCAGCGCTATGATCTTCAATTGCCTGACGATTATGTCATTACGCCGACGATGGAATTTGTCTTGAGAAGGTACAAAACCGATTTCTTGATTAAGAATGCTAAGCAAGTGGCTAAGGTATTCCCCGAAAAGTCGAATGACATCAAGAAATTTGTCAAGGAAAATAATACAAACTTTGCCATTCAGGAAGACGTACTGAAATTGATTCAAATTTTGTAGTGAAAATTAGCCTGCGTGTCGGGAGCAGTATCAAGCGCTTTCGACACGCATTTTTTGTATTACTCCCCTTATTACTTCCGCTTAATCATCGGCGACCCCTTCACTCGTAGCACCACTTTGTTTCAATAAGATATCTCGTTGGCCAGTGGCTTTTGCCAGCGTTTCGAAAGGGTTTATAGTGCTTTTGGAGCAGGTAACATCACGGCATAATGGGCTTTGTCGCCGCAGCCATTGCCGCCAGACTAGAACCAGAGTACAATAGGCAATACTCAAATACTGGTTTAGGTTCAATCCTCTGGGTCTAGAGAAAAAATGTCTTCTACGTTCTTTTCAAAAAGGCGGGCGATTTTTAGTGCTAGCACGGTAGAAGGCACATATTTATTCAGTTCCATCGCATTGATCGTCTGCCGACTAACACCAATCTGTTTGGCCAATTCCTCCTGCGTAAAGTTCTTAATCGCCCGTTCAACTTTGATTCTATTTTTCACGGCTAGCCAGTTTTGTTGCAGAATACAGGATGAAGTGGAAGCGGAGTAGGAAAATAAGCAACAACGTAAACATATTGTAGATCATCACTTCGAAAAAAAGACTACCATATATAAAAATTACGGTAACTAATAGTAGTGCATAGTTGATATAGGTAGCCCATAAAAGCGATTCCAACCGGATTTGGGCAATAAATTCGTCTTCCTGCTTCTCCCGCGAACAAGCCGCTAGCATAGCTCCTACAATCATGCACACAGTGAAGATTTCGTCTGTGATGGTTGTCCTTTTGATTACGAAAAAGGAGTTGGATTCCTCACCGCCTTCAATCAGGGAGAGAACCGGCATTTCTAAATCAGGAACATGAATAAGGCCGAATGCATGGCTGACCAGTGCCAGCAACGAAAGAAGTAACAATGCCCAGCCCACTTTCTTAAAGCGGTGGGGAAATAAAAAGCGTGTTTTCATAGGGAGAGAATATCTTTTTCAAATGTAAAATAAACTTTACAATAAGAAAAATATTTTTGTCTTATTGTAAAGTTTATTTTACTCATCAAGCTATGTCTTCCTTATAATATACGATGAATGAAATCGGAATAGCCAAGAAGCCCAACTGGGTGGAGTGAGAAAGCCAGCAGGAGGTTTGCATAGACTCCTGCTGGCTATTTCTTAACGTAGGTGCTTGTCCAGTTCGGTCAGCGCAATGCGCAGCTGATCTTCGCTGATGACGTGCTTTTGAATCAGC
>JAZKGK010000071.1:12046-23368 GCA_040385915.1 Bacteroidota bacterium | reverse complement strand
TTTCGGCTGGCAAAATCTATTATCAAATGGGTATTGCTCATTCTATTTATTGGGCTCCTACTTTATTATTATGCACCAACGCGCCATTGGATGGAGCAAGTATTTTTAAATCGATTTAAATAGCCTCTTATTTGAATAATAAGCCTATAACCTGCTCCATATTTATAGCTAACGTTACTTGCGTTTGGCCAACTTGCTCATGACTTCACACACCCTTTCGCTAGGAGAGACTACTCAGTTCTCTCCTATTTTTTTAGATTATATTCAGAATAAAGCGGCGTTACAGCCTTTTTTTAGCCTCTACCCTTCTATAGAAAGTTTTGAAGCCCAAATTCAGGCCAAGGCTAATTACTTTTCTTTGAATAATCGCGAGAGATTATACCAGACGCTGACTAAGCAATATCAAGCAATTGCCCAAAAGCCAGATCTTTCCATCTTACAAGACGCCAATACCTTCACTGTTACTACCGGCCATCAGCTCAATATTTTTACTGGACCACTGTATGTGATCTATAAGCTGGTTACGACCGTAAACCTGGCAAAAGCATTGCAAGCCCACTACCCTCAGTACAAATTCGTGCCTGTCTACTGGATGGCTAGTGAAGATCATGACTTAGCTGAAATCAATCACTTCCACTTGTTTGGAAAAAAGCACATGTGGGAAACCCAGCAAACCGGTGCCGTTGGCCGAATGAATCCCCAGGATATGCGCACGCTTTTTCAGACAATACCTGAAAAGATAAGCTTATTCGAGGAAGCCTATCTGAACCACGACACTTTAGCCAATGCCACTCGTTTCTTTGCCAATGAATTGTTTGGCAATGATGGTCTGGTTTGCATCGATGCTGATGATATAGCCTTAAAATCCTTATTTACTCATGTGATGCGGGATGATCTGACAAATCATACTGCGTATAGCCTAGTAAAGAATGCCTCGCAACAGCTAGAAGCGCTTGGGTATAAGACGCAAGTCAATGCCCGTGAAATTAACTTTTTTTACCTGGACGGAAACATACGGGAACGGATTGTGGAAGAAGGGAAAAAATACAAGGTACTGAATACCAATCTGACCTTCAGTCAAGCGGAATTACTAGATTTAATAGAGAATGAACCACAAAAATTGAGTCCCAATGTGATTCTGCGCCCTATTTACCAGGAAACTGTTCTGCCAAACCTGGCTTATATTGGTGGCCCGGCAGAAGTAGCGTACTGGCTTCAGTTAAAAAGTGTTTTTACCCATTACCAAATCCCATTCCCTATAGTAATGCCCCGCAATTTTGCCTTGATTATCAACAAGGTGAGTGTGAAACGGATACAGAAATTGAATCTTACTTACCAAGACCTTTTCCTGGAGGACACCAGTTTGAAAAATCGATTCTTAGAAAAAAATTCGGATGGTTTTGTTCTGGATGAAGAAACCAGGGCCTTAGATGAGGTTTTTGATACTGTACTGAAAAAAGCCATCCGCCTGGATAAATCTTTGGAGGGCTTTGTATTGGCAGAAAAGCAAAAAGTATTGAAGGTGACCGAGAATATTGAAAAGCGCTTGAAAAAGGCGGTGGAAAACACCCAGGAAACGGAGGTTAATCAAGTGTTAGGTTTAAAAACCAAGCTATTTCCTGGTGGTGGTTTACAGGAGCGTACCGATAACTATCTGAATTTTGCTTTCAATAACCCGACTTTTATTCAGGAAGTAAAATCTGTTTTTGATCCGCTTAACTTTCAATTTTATATTCTAACCGAAGATTGAACAAAGCTGCTCTACGTAAATACTACCTCACTGAACGCAAAAAACTGAGCGAAGAACAGCTATCATATGATAGCCAGGCTATTTGTACAGGTTTTTTCAACTGGATAACCTCTCATTATTCTGAGTTAAAAGCCATTCAGAGTATTCACTGCTTTTTACCCATTCGGAAGCAAAAGGAGGTCGATACCTATCTCATTATCGATCATTTAAGAAAACAATTTCCTCACATTCAGCTTATTATTTCCAGGGTTCGGTTATCGGATTATTCCCTGGAAAATTTTGTATGGAATGAGCATTTGCAAGTACAGGAAAATGCCTGGGGAATTCCAGAACCGATGGGAGGAGATCCATTTCCAGCCGAAAAAATTGATTTGGTGTTAATCCCCTTACTTATTTTCGATCAAAATGGCCACCGAGTTGGCTATGGTAAAGGCTTTTATGATCGTTTCCTTGCGGAATGCCGCCTGAATACGCTCAAAGTGGGACTGTCGTTATTTGAGCCGATTGCTGCTATCAGCGATACTACTGAGCACGATATACGCTTAGATGCCTGCATTACCCCAGAGCAGTTGTGGACATTTGGGTCTAGCGAGGGATAAACCTATCGATACCTAGGGAATTGTGACAATTTTTTTCAGGGATATTTAATTGTCATAAAAAAAGCTGAACCAATTTAGTTAGCCCTCTCCATTTGCAGCCGAAACTGGTCTACTTTTCCAGCCTAATCTAACTAACGACTCTGTTTAACAAAAATCTATTGTTTGGCTTCTGCAAATAACTAACAAACAGGGAATTACAAGTATGTTGTCTGTGTGCTTATTTTTATAACTAGGCCGCTGGTTCCAGAAAATGTCGGATCCGAGAGGTGTCCACTTTTTGTTGAGCCTGCCATAAATCATAATTCTTCTGTAGGTTAAGCCAGAACTGCGGCGTTGTGTTTAGGGCAACCGATAGCTTAATCGCCATTTCAGCACTAATACCACCGTGACCATTGAGAATCAAAGACAAATTCTTGCGACTGACATCCAGCCCCTGGGCAATTTCAGTAATGGACTTACCGATCTCATTGGTATATTGCCGCAGGATTTCGCCAGGATGGGGGGGATTGAACATGATCATAGCTCAGTAGTTTTTGAGATTAGTGATAATCTAAGTAATTGACGTCAATAACTTCTATCTTAGCTTGCTGGAATTGAAAGATGATTCGATAGTTACCATTCACTTTTACTGACCAGAAGCTCTTTAAATCTCCCTTCAAAGGATGTAGATCAAAACCAGGCACTCGGATATCATCAATGGTTTCTGCGGCGTGCAAGGTGGCCAGAATCAAGCGTATTTTCCCCAATTGAGTGGCTGGTAGCTTAGAGGCATCTCCCTTAAGAAAAAACTGTTCTAGTCCTTTGTGTTTGAAGCTAACAATCATTAGAAACTATGTTCCTTGTTACGTAACAGGTAACAAATCTAAGGATAAAATACAGCATTGCCAAACGGATGAATACTCGCCAAAAACCTGTTTTTACTCTGGCTGTTCCCTTTTATAGAATGGTTTATATAGGCATATTTCTCCTGGCCCTTCTACTATTTGGTAGTGTATACAGAGATATCTACCAGCAACAGCCGCTGAACTAACCACTACCGTTTCTGTATAAGGCTGGTTCTCTCGATATAGTCCAAATATCTAATAGGCTTATTTAGGCATTGGTACTATCAAACTTCGGTCTAGTTTATACCCTTCACTACTCTGAATTTAGTCAGCAATAAGACCTAAAAGCGAATTAATCGGTATTCAATCCAATTATCTGTTTAATTGCTCGAGTCATTTGACTTTTGCCTGGTGGGCCAGGAATCCGCTTCACATCAAGGCCCCATTCTTTCAAATTTCTTCTGAAAGTTCCCTGCGTTCCATAGGTAGTCAATATCCCACCAGGGGCGAGCATTTCAACGAGTTTGGCTACTGCAGGTTTATCCCAAAGTTCGGGTTGTATCTTAGGCGAGAATGCATCAAAGTAAATTAAATCGTAAACCGGTTCTGTAAAGGCAAAGTCAGCTAGTGAGGTTTTTACTTTCTTTAAAGAAAACCCTTTCACAATTTCGTGGGTATGCTCCCAGGCAGCCGCGTGGAGCTGGTTAAACAATGATTGGAATAGAACTGGGTTATCAAAATGCTGCGCGTAATTAAGCTGCGCAACTACCTCAGCGGCCACAGGATAGGGTTCAAGACTAGTATAGAATATTTCACAAGAGGGCTGATTTGAAGTAGGCTCTATAAACTTTTGCAAAGTAAGCAAGGCATTTAAGCCAGTACCAAAGCCTATTTCTAATACGCGGATTCGTTTTTTCTTCTCCAACATTGGCTCAAGCGCAGCCCGGATGAAGATATGCATCGATTCGCGCACGGCTCCGTGAACGGAATGGTACGTTTCGTTCAAGTCAACGTTATAAAGGGTATGCGAACCGTCTCGTGTTTTTTGAATTACAATATTCATTGTGCTTTCGTCAGCAAAGAAGAACCGACTACAAATTATTCTTCAGCCTATCAACATTAGCCTTGGCAAATAAAGCTTCCATTCACCAACGAAGGTTTATTATAGGGCAAATTTTCTCCTTCCAGATTTTTTACCGTCCCTCCTGCTATTTCCAGAATGGCTTGACCAGCACCAGTATCCCACTCCATCGTAGGCCCGTGGCGATAGTACAAATCCGCGTTGCCTTCAGCGATCAGGCAGAACTTTAGAGAGCTTCCAATAGCCACCTGCCCACTAATAGGGTACTGACTCAGTAGCTTTTCCTCGGCCTCATCCGCATGGGAACGGCTGCTGACCGCTATTAAGTCAGTAGACTTATTATTTACTTCGATTGGCGAGGGTTCTTGGTTGTGCGCTTGTTTGAAGGCACCAAAAAGCATGGTAGCAAAATATAGCACTTGAGGAACGGGTGCATAAATAACTCCGGCAATGGGTCGGTTGTTTTCTATGAGTGCAATGTTCACCGTGAATTCACCATTCCGCTTAATAAATTCTTTGGTTCCATCTAATGGATCGACTAACCAGTAAACGGGCCATTTTTTTCGGATTTCGTAATCGGTGTGCTTTCCTTCTTCAGAAAGTACGGGAATATCGGGATATATTTTGTGTAACTCGGCTTCGATAATGCGATGAGCCTCGCGGTCGGCGATAGTCAAAGGCGAACTATCAGCCTTGAAATCTACTACCTGAGAAAAATCTTCATTATGATAGATATCCATAATGCGCGCACCGGCATCCCGTGCAATCTGATTAATGGCCTGAATTGACGAGAAAGTAAGCATAGACAGCAAAAATAAGCTTCTGCTCAAGAAAATAGAATTATTTGTGAAATGAAACCAAAATAATGATAATTTTGCACCCCAATAGGTCATGACACGATTACTATACTTAATTAGCTTTGCAAAATATTCATCCCATTTTTGAGAAAACGCTTAACCGCTCCCACAAAGAAGCACTTTTGGAGCAGAAAGCCGTTGTGGTTTGGATGGTAGGGCTATCTGGTTCGGGAAAAAGCACCTTGGCTACTGCCCTAGAAAATGACCTTCACCAACGCGGTTTTTTGACTCAATTGCTCGATGGAGATAATTTGCGGTCAGGAATCAATAATAACCTGGGTTTTACCGAAGCTGATCGGGAAGAAAATATCCGAAGATCGGCTGAGGTAGCAAAATTGTTCCTGAATTGTGGCGTGGTCACTATTTGTTCTTTTATCAGCCCAACTGAAGCTATCCGACAGACCGCTAGCCAGATCATTGGAGAGGCTAACTTCCTGGAAATATTTGTGGAATGTCCAGTAGAGGAATGCGAAAAACGGGATGTGAAAGGGCTGTATGCCAAGGCCCGCCGGGGCGAGATAAAAAACTTCACGGGCATTGATGCCCCCTTCGAGTCACCAAAGCAGCCTGCCTTGGTACTCCCCACTCACCTGAAAAGCTTGGAGGAGTGTTCTGAACTACTGTCAGACACCGTTTTAAAGCGAATTAAGGTAGCCTGAAAATGTTTCTTTACTTTTTACATATCTAAGTTTCCCTCAAAATGAAAATTGCAGTCGTAGGTGCTACTGGCCTGGTCGGTGGTGAAATCCTTAAAGTGCTGGCGGAAAGAAATTTCCCCGTTACGGATTTAATTCTTGTTGCTTCCGAAAAGTCAGTAGGTAAAACCATTGAGTTTAAAGGAAAACCTTATATTGTTCACAGTGTAGAGGATGCCATTAAAGCCAAACCGGCCATCGCTATTTTCTCCGCTGGAGGTAGCACTTCGCTGGCTTTAGCTCCATTATTTGCTGCTGCTGGTACTACTGTGATTGATAACTCTTCTGCCTGGCGGATGAATCCAGCGAATAAGCTGATTGTTCCGGAAATCAATGCGCATGAATTAACCAAAGAAGATAAAATTATTGCCAACCCCAATTGCTCTACTATACAAATGGTAGTCGCATTGAATCCATTGCATAAAAGATATGGTTTGAAGCGGGTAGTCGTTTCTACTTATCAATCCGTGACTGGTACGGGCAAAGCTGCTGTGGATCAATTGATGAACGAACGCAAAGGTATTACTGATTCCAAGGTATATCCTCACCCAATTGACCTCAATCTGATTCCTCATATTGATGTGTTTCTTGACAACGGTTACACCAAAGAGGAAATGAAAATGGTGCTTGAAACCAAAAAAATCCTTAGCGACAATAGTGTACAGGTAACGGCTACCACGGTTCGAATCCCTGTGATGGGTGGACACTCAGAAGCAATCAATGCAGAATTTGACCAAGAATTTGATTTGGCTGATGTGTTAGAAATTTTGAATAATGCTCCTGGTGTCATTGTGGAAGATGATGTAAAAGCATTTAAATACCCGATGCCGCTGAATGCACACGGGAAAGACGAAGTATTTGTAGGGCGCCTCCGCCGGGATGAAACTCAGCCCAAAACATTGAATATGTGGGTTGTAGCTGACAACCTTCGTAAAGGAGCAGCTACCAATGCCGTACAGATAGCAGAGTATCTACTCGAAAAAGGCTTAGTATAAAAATCAGGTGCAAATAAAGAGATGTGCAGATTTTGATTCCTTAGTTGAATCTTAATCTGCACATTTGCATAACTGCCCTACTGAAGCGAGCGGTTCTATCTATTTGCACATTTGACTATGCTTTCGTTCCAGGATATTGTCCATATTACTCAGGGGGAAATTATTCAACAATGTACTCCCGCTTGTCCGATCCGTTACCTGCTTACTGACAGCCGCCAGCTTACTTCTCCATACACGTCCTTATTTTTTGCCATTCAAGGCGAACACCACGATGGCCACCAGTTTATAGAGGAACTGCATCGCCGGGGTGTAAGACAGTTTGTCGTCGAACACCAGAATTGCACGCCAGTTTTCTTAAAGCAATTACATAAGCTGAGTGATAGCAATGTCATACGAGTGGAAAACAGTGTTGATGCGCTACAGGAAGTTGCTGCTTTTCACCGCACACAATTTCAGATTCCTATCATTGGTATTACGGGTAGCAATGGCAAAACCATCGTAAAAGAATGGCTTACCCAGTTGTTGAGTGCTGATTATCAGATTGTAAAAAGCCCAAAAAGCTACAACTCGCAGCTAGGCGTGCCCTTATCGGTCTGGCAAATAAATGCGACGCATACCTTAGGCATATTTGAAGCGGGTATTTCAGAGCCCGGTGAAATGGCGCGCCTGCAAACAGTTATCCAACCGACCATTGGCATTTTTACCAATATTGGATCTGCCCACGATGAGGGATTTACCAATCGTATTCAAAAGGTAGAGGAGAAACTACAGCTATTTAATACTTGTCAAACGCTCATTTATTGCAAAGACTACCCTGAAATTGAAGGAGCAATTCATCAATTAATTAATTCTAGGAAAGCTAGTTTCAACCCCTTTTCCTGGTCAAAATACCAGGAGGCGGACTTACAGGTTGTAGCCATTGAAAAGAAACGCCAGCAAACCCAGTTGACCCTTCAATTTGAATCACACGTCTATCCTCTGTCCATTCCCTTCATCGACGATGCTTCTATAGAGAATGTGTTACACTGCGTCGCTTTGATGCTTTTTCTAAAGATCACTTGGGAAGAAGTTCGCCAACGAATACGCCTTCTTCGGCCAGTAGCGATGCGTTTGGAGTTGAAAGAAGGCATTAATGGTTGTTACTTGGTAGATGACACGTATAACAACGATCTCGCAGGCTTAACGATGGCCCTGGATTTCCTGAATTTACAAAAGCAACGTCCGCGCAAAGTGCTTATCCTTTCTGATGTACTGGAATCTGGATTAGCCGAAGCAGAGTTATATCAGCGCATTGCCGAATTGATTCGAGATAAAGGAGTGAACTTACTGATTGGGGTAGGCGAAGTAATGAGTCGGAACCGGCATCGTTTCGCTACGGATGGTCAGTTTTATGAATCTACCGAGCATTTACTAGACTCTCAACACCTACTGACACAGCAAAATAGCCTGATTCTAGTCAAAGGAGCCCGAAAATTTGCTTTTGAGCGCTTGGTAAATAGGTTACAGCAAAAGACCCATGGTACCATACTGGAGATAAACCTGGATGCACTTTCTCATAACTTGAATCACTATAGGGATAAGCTGGGCAATCAGACGAAGATTATGGTGATGGTAAAGGCTTTTGCTTATGGCAGTGGGAGCGCAGAAGTTGCCAATTTGCTCCAATTTCATCGGGTAGATTATTTGGCCGTTGCTTATGCTGATGAAGGCGTCTCCTTGCGTGAAAATGGAATCCAGCTACCGATTATGGTCATGAATCCGGCGGAGGAATCGTTTCATAAGCTATTGAAATATAAGCTTGAACCAGAAATTTATTCTTTCCGTATATTGAATGATTTTTTGCGCTACCTACAGGCCAATAATCAAACGACACCTATCCATCTGAAGTTCGATACGGGCATGCATCGGTTGGGTTTTGATGAAAGTGACTTGCCCATGCTGATTAAGACGTTGAAAGAAAGCAACCGAGTGCAGGTATCAACCGCCTTTACCCACTTGGCTGCTTCAGACGATCCAAAGCACGAAGCTTTCACTGTGCAACAACTGACGCAGTTTGAACAATACGCAAATATTGTCGAACATAGCCTGGGCTACTCCTTTATCCGGCATGCCCTTAATTCGGCAGGGATTGACCGATATCATCCGTTCAAAATGGATATGGTGCGCTTAGGGATTGGTTTATATGGTATTTCAGCCTATCCAGAAGATCAGCAGCAACTTCGTTCGGTCGGAACACTCAAAACCGTTATTTCCCAAATTAAGCATGTAAAGGCAGGAGAAACCGTTGGCTACGGCAGACGAGGGGTCGCTTTCACTGATATTACAATCGCGACTATTGCCATTGGATATGCTGACGGATATGACCGTCGATTTGGCAACGGCGTAGGAAAAGTATTGATCAACGGAACCCTTTGCCCTACTATTGGCAGCATTTGTATGGATATGAGTATGATAGACATTACTCATGCCAAAGCGGAAGAAGGAGATGAGGTAATTATTTTTGGTGAAAAACTTTCCATTACTGATCTTGCTCATGCGATCGGTACGATTCCGTACGAATTTTTGACAAGCGTGGGAGAAAGGGTAAAACGGGTATTTTATAAAGAATAGCTCATGTCATCTGTATCGATGATATATCTTCCAGAAAACCTATTGCAAGTCTCAATACCATGGCCTATCTTGCACTTGTTTTAAATCAGTCTAAATAAGGATATATGAAAAACAGGAGTGTAGCTGACTTGAAAGTAGGAGAGAAAGGCATTATTCAGTTCTTCTTAGATGAGTTAATGTCGCTGAAACTGTTGGAAATGGGCTGCCTTCCTGGTACAGAAGTAAAATTAAGCTGTGTAGCACCTTTTGGTGATCCTATTTGTATTAAGGTTTCTGGTTACAGTTTATCCTTAAGAAAAGACGAAGCCTCTACTATTTTAATCAAATAAACTTAGTTGTTAGTCGTCAGTAGCCAATAGTTGATAATTAATTGGTTATTGTTTCCTACTACTATCCACCCTTGCCTGCTTTAACCAACCCTGTCGTCGCCCTTATTGGAAATCCCAATGCTGGCAAATCCTCTCTCTTTAATCAGCTTACCGGCCTTAGGCAAAAAACGGGAAATTTCCCTGGCGTTACGGTCGATAAAAAAGTCGGCTTCAGCAAAATAAATGATCAGACAGAATGTCGAATCATCGATTTGCCAGGCACTTATAGCCTTTATCCCAAGTCATTGGATGAGAAAGTAGTCCTCGATATCTTAGCTAATCCGCAAAGTCCTGACTATCCCGATGTTGCCATAGTGGTGGCTGATGCATCAAACTTAAAAAGAAACCTCTTGCTATTTACGGAGATTCGGGATTTGGGCATTCCGGTCGTCTTAGCCTTGAATATGCTGGATGTAGCCCGACAATCGGGACTTGAAGTACACATTGATCTTTTAAAAGCTGAGTTAAATGTCCCGGTGGTTGGTATCAATGCCCGAAAAGGCGAAGGTCTGGCTACACTTAAGGAGGCAATTCAACAAATATTATCGATGGCTGCAAATCAAGCAGATACCAGCTATTTTGCGCCCTCTTTATATGCCTCAGCGTTAGTTGCTCAATTAAAGGACGTATTTTCTCTGAAGAATGATTACCTGGCATTGCAGTACGCTCATCAGTATTCGAAACTCAGTTTCTTAAGTCCGGGACAAAAAAAGAACGTACAGGCTTTATGTGCTCAGTACCAATTCGAGAATTCCATTTTACAAGCCAAAGAAACCATTGCCCGTTATGAAATCATTGGCAATCTGGTTAGCCGCTCAGTAACGCTCTCTGAAATGGAAGAGGACGAACCGGTCAGCACACGGTTAGATGCCATTCTGCTGCACCGTTTCTGGGGATATTTCATCTTTTTCGGTATTCTGTTTTTGCTTTTTCAAGCCGTTTTTGCCTGGGCCACTTATCCTCAGGATTGGATTGATGCAGGCATAGCTTCACTCAATGGCTATTTGAAAGACACACTTCCCAATAGCGCACTGGTAAGTTTACTCACAGACGGAATTATTGCTGGCATAGGAGGAGTGCTTATTTTTGTTCCGCAGATTGCTGTGCTGTTCGCCTTTATTTCTGTGTTGGAAGAGTCTGGCTATATGTCGCGGGTGGTATTCATTATGGATAGGGTGATGCGCAAGTTTGGGTTGAATGGAAAAAGTGTAGTACCGCTTATTTCCAGCGCCGCCTGTGCGGTACCAGCCATTATGGCTACCCGTAACATTGGCAGTTGGAAAGACCGTCTGATCACTATCTTTGTGACGCCTCTCATTAGCTGCTCTGCCCGTATTCCTGTCTATACCATTCTTATTGCCTTAGTAGTACCGAATCAAAACCTTTTTGGCATCAGTTTTCTGAATTTACAGGGCATTGCTTTGATGAGTTTGTACCTCCTCGGATTTTTGGCGGCTTTGTTTTCTGCCTGGATTATGAAATTAATCCTTAATACGCGGGATAAAAGCTATTTTATCATGGAATTGCCCACGTATAAAATGCC
>JAZKGK010000071.1:9389-11946 GCA_040385915.1 Bacteroidota bacterium | reverse complement strand
AGCGAAGACAATGCTACAATCAAAACCAGGATGCGTGCTGAAGTCAATCCAGCTACCGGCAAACCTATGTACACACCTGCACTGGCCTTCTCTCTACTAATTTTCTATGCTTTCGCTATGCAGTGCATGAGCACGCTAGCCGTAGTGTATCGGGAGACCCAAAGCTGGCGATGGCCTTTAATCCAACTTGTTTACATGACGGGGCTAGCTTATCTATCTGCTTTTTTTGTCTACAATCTACTGAAATAAACAAGCTACGTTCTGTAGTGAAGACCACACCGCAGTTATTCCAGGTTAATTAAACCAGGCGGCCCAGGGAATACGGCTTAGAATCAACAAGAAAGCAATACCATACATGATAGTAAGTGTCCGAAACTTCGACTTAGCAGCGGCCAGCCTTTTCGATTTTGAATAACCGATCGTGATGAGCACAATGGCAATAAGCATAATCAGTGGGTGTTCGAGCGCATATAAACGCTGGGTCGCATCTTTCATAGCAGCCCCGCCCAGATTGGATGAACCTAAAGGAGATATAAGATAAAGAGTGATTCCGAACAAAAATTGTGTGTGCGCGGCAATAAGGGCAAAAAGGGCAAGCTTACGGTCTTTTTCAGCAAAGATCTTGTTGCCGAGCAGACCCAGAAGCGAATTAATGAATGCGAAGGCCAGGGTTAAAACTACTAGGTAAGCCCAGTAGGAATGCAAAGGTTGAAGTCCACTGTACATAGAGCAGGAAGTATTTAAATTCGTGCAAATAAACGAAAATATACTAGGATTAGGCAGATTCACCCGATTAAACTGATTGATTTATACGCTCTTTTTATATGCGCTTTTTATTTTATCCAACAAAAAAGCCAGTACGCTCCGTACTGGCTTTTTTGTTAGTTTGGCTAACGTTTACGTTTTAGCCCAAGCTCTACTAATAAAACTTAGCGCGATTATCTTTAATGTTCGCTTTTTCTTTAATGGCTTCGTTCAGGAAGTAAGTAGTCCGGGAAGAATACGTTTGTTTCAATTGCGTTTTGTATTGAGCGAAATCTGCAATTTCAGGTGCCGCAATCTGGTTTTCTAATTCTACTACCAGTACCCCACTTTCGCCAGCAAATGGCTTAGAACGTTGTCCTTTTTTCAATCCAAATATCTTTCCTACGGCTATAGGATCAAAACCGGCACTTTTTAGAGAAGCACTGGCCAAGGTTATATCAGATGCCGATTCTACTACCGCTTGTGATCCGTATTTCTTCGCTACGTCTTCCATTTTACCTTCTGCAGTGCCTAATTTTTTCAGGATCTCCTCTGCCTTCAGCTCGTTGCGTACTTTCACTGTCAACTCATCGCGTTTATCGTTGATGGTTACTTTGTCTTCTTCTGTTTCTCCAGTCAAGGCAGCCACCACATATTGGTTATCTACTTCAAAAGGTTGAGAAACGCTATTTAGGTCAGTCTCCTCGTTGAAAGCCCAACGGACTACCTCACGGGCACCGCGTAAGCTATTTAGTGTATTGGCATCTTTTTGAATCTTGTCGGCAGTAAAGGCTACCAAGGTATTGTCTTTTTTCAGGTTTGCCTGAAAAGCTTCCAAGGTGGGGCTTTCAGACGCAAATAGGTTCGCCTTATTTAAGGCTTCATCCTCAGTTTCGGTGCTTGGGGCAATGGTCTTCTTTATGGTAGCGAACTTGTACCGTTGGTTGGTTTTGGGTTCAGTAATCTTAATGACGTGATAGCCGTATTGGGTTTCCACTACGTTTGGAATAAGCCCTTTACCCGAAGCTTTCAGTAAAGCGTCTTCAAAAGGTTTTACAAAACCCCCACCCTGGGTATACCAGCCCAAATCACCACCGCGTGATTTCGTTCCATCAGTGCCGTGAATGCTAGCCAGTTCTTCAAAACTAGCACCTGCTTTAAGCTGAGCTAATAAGCCTTCTGCTTTTTTACGAGCAGTGGCCTTGGCCGTATCACTTTGGTTGACTGGGTTAATCAGGATATGACTGGCACGAACAGAATAAATGCTATCTTGTTTGCTGTCGAGCAGTTTGTAAATAACATACGTTGCGCCTTCCTGATAGGGGCCATATACGCCTCCTTTGAAGAAAGTGCTCAAGGTGCTGCGCAAAGGCT
Organism: Bacteroidota bacterium; assembly: GCA_040385915.1. GTDB lineage: Bacteria > Bacteroidota > Bacteroidia > Cytophagales > ES-bin-26 > ES-bin-26. The sequence goes on along the minus strand of JAZKGK010000071.1, from coordinate 9,828 downwards.
CCGACATTTGGCCGACGCCAATATAGCCTGGCTCAGATGGAACGTCGGAATTGGCCTGGGCAAAAACAGAATCATTTTCGGCAGTAGCCAGTCCTTTCGCCATATCTTTCAATTCCTGAAGGAAGTTGGCGCTATCTTTTGCACTAGGTAAAATGGCGAACGTCACGTATTGAAGCGACCGGGCATCAGCACCTTTATATTCGTCTTTATGTTTGCTCAAATAAGCTTCTAGCTGGCTGTCGGTTACTTTGATCGTAGAATCGATAATGCTGGAGAAGGGAACGTATAGATATTTAACCGAGGCCTTAGCCGTTTGCGCTTCGTACTCACGCTTGGCTTCTGACGTAGTAACGTAGGTAGAAAGCGTCAGCAGGTTTTCGTATTTGGTTCGTTGACGATCGGCGCGGAGATTTTCGATGAAGGTATTCCACATCTTCTG
>JAZKGK010000071.1:0-9289 GCA_040385915.1 Bacteroidota bacterium | reverse complement strand
CTAAAAAAGCTTTTGCCACCTAGCAAATCTCCTCCCACAATGAAAAGAATCAAGCTAACTGCAATAATTCCGATAACGATACCTGATCTTTCTCTGATTTTGTTGATTAATGCCATTTTTTTGTTTTTAGAACCGCAAAGATAATTACATTCCTTGGTGAGAACAAAATTTACTCCATTGATTTGATAAAAGCGCTCACACTTGTTTTAAATTTTGCCTTTTTATCAAAAAGCCAAAGATAAATTTATAACCTGTCGTTTTATGCAATATTAATTTTTAATTTTATTCCTTCAAATACATTCAAGCTTGCTACTAGGCTTTGGAAGCAAGTGTTACTTGTAAAGATTTTACTGTTCTCACTTCTTTTCTCACTCATTTATGACTGTAGCCCAAGTTTGTGAACCCGCTGTTTTTACGTCGCTCCAAACGCTGGAAGCCGCCATACAGCAAGAATTTGCCCTCACGCCTGGAGCGTTTGCTATTGCTTTTCGCAACCTATCTAATTCACAAGAATCGCTATACATTAAGGAACGAGAAACATTTCACGCGGCTAGTACCATGAAAACGTCGGTGATGATTGAAGTCTATAAACAGGCCGCCTCGGGTAGATTATCACTCAACGATTCGGTGCTAGTAAAAAATGAATTCACCAGCATTGTCGATGGCAGTTCGTTTTGTTTGAATGTAACCGACGACAGCAATCAGGATTTATATGATTTCGTGGGCAAGAAAAAAGCGCTCCGCGAGTTGGTGTACGACATGGTTATTCAGCGCAGTAACCTGGCTACTAATTTAGTTATAGAGTTGGTAGATGCCCGAAGAATTACCCAAACCATGCGGCAACTAGGCGCAAAAGACATACAGGTGTTGCGCGGGGTAGAGGACACCAAGGCGTTTGAAAAAGGTCTCAACAATACCATTACCGCCTACGACCTGATGGTTATTTATGAAAAAATGGCTCAGGGAGAAGTATTGAGCCATCGCGCCAGTGATGATATGATTCAGACGCTCCTCGACCAGGCTGACCGTTCCATTATCCCAGCCCATTTACCTTCTTCCGTAAAAGTAGCCCACAAAACAGGGAATATTCAGGGCGTGTACCACGATTCGGGCATTGTTTACTTACCAAACGGTAAAAAGTATGTGCTGGTTTTACTATCCAAAGACCTAGAAAACCAACAGGAAGGCAAGAAAACACTGGCCAATGTCTCTGAGTTAGTTTACCAGTTTATGATAAGTAGGTAAGTCAATTATTTCATCCCTCCTCTATTGATCATTGAATCATAAATTGCTTGTTGAATGTTGGTGCGGGTGTTTAATTCACTCAACTTAGCATTGTTTCGAGTTGGATATACGCGGTTAGACAGGAATACATAAACCAAGTTATACACCGGATCTACCCAGGTAAACGTGCCTGTAAACCCCGAATGACCAAAGCTTTGCGTGCTAGCACTCTTGGCCGCATTTCCAGCCGATGGCGTAACAGGCCGGTCGAAGCCGAGGGCGCGGCGGTTTTCCGGGCAGAACTGGCAACGCGCAAATTCGGCCAGTGTCGCTTCGCCTAGAAATCTTTGCCCACCAAAATACCCTTTTTGCAAGTACATCTCCATCAATTTGGCCAAGTCGTTGGCATTGCCAAATAACCCCGCGTGACCCGATAAGCCGTTGAGCAGGGCAGCACCTTCGTCATGAACCCGTCCGTGAATCAGGTTCTTGCGGAACAAAGAATCATATTCGGTTGGTACCACCTGAGCCAGCGGGTTGTGTAGATAGGCATTGTAAGTCAACGAATAAGCGCCTAGTGGCCGATAAAAGGTTTCTTTTAAATAGGTTTCAAAATCTTTTCCCGTGATTTTTTTGACAATGAGCGGATAGAGGTAGAAGGATAAGTCACTGTAAACGTAGCCAGGCTTATCGTTCAGCGGTGACTCCACAATTTCGCGGTAAATCTTTTTGTAGTATTTCCGGTTGAGAAAAAGCTTGTTCGCTACTCTGATAGAAAAACGCTTGGAGGAATCGGTTCTGAAAATAGACTTTTTGAAAGTAACCCCATCTTTTTTCAATGCCTCTTTCCAGAACGGAATCCAGGCTTTCAGTCGGGCCTGATGGGTAAGAATTTGCTTAAAAGGAATATCCGCCTTGTTCGACTTGCCAAACATTCCGGGTAAATAATCTTTCAACGTCTTGTTTACATCAAATTTGCCTTCATCGGCCAGCCGCATCAAGGCTGGTAACGACGCGCTGACTTTGGTAATGGAAGCCAGATCGTACACTTGCTGGTTGGTGACAGCAATCTTGTTTTCATACGTCTGATAACCGTAAGATTTCTGAAAAACCACTTTTCCATCCTTTGCCACCACTACCTGACAACCAGGCGTGGCTTTGGCAGCAATGGCTTGTTGGGCTAATGAGTCTATTTTTCTGGTTAGCAACCGCGAATCAATATTTACCTCCTCAGGAATGCCGTAGCGAAAGCGCGAAAGGCCGGTCGTAGGTATGCCATTGTCCAGTCCAAACTGCGCATTGACGGTCACGGGCAGTTTACCCTGCACGCCAATGCCTCCAAACAATGCTTGAGCAGCCAATTCCTGCGTTACCGGGTTTTCCTGATAACTGAGCAACACACCATTGGATTGTTCTAAGCCTTCAAACTTGGCCAAAGTATAGGCATTACTGAATAAGCTAATCACCACTTTGCCTCCATTCGTTTGCACTGTATTGCTCATGTTTTTTACTAAGGCAGCCAGCGCAGGCGTAATGCCATAGTTACGCGCTGGCCGAATACTGAGTCCATGAATTCCCATCAAAACCAGGTTATAAGCCTTAAGTCTTGCTTTAACCTGCGTAATGTCTGCTTCCGTACTTTTATCTGTTAGGTTATAATGATCTACTGCCGTATAGTTTCCCAGCATCTGCTGAAAAGGCGTCAACTGTGCTGAACCCAGCGAGAGAGACGCAATACGCAAGGTATCGAGCCTTTGCAGAGGAATAATAGAAGCGCCCTCGGACTTTTGCTCATTCTTTACTAAAGTAAGCGAAGCCTCGACAAGCTTCCGATTCACCACCATAGCTCGCGGAGAATTAAGGTCTTCTACTATATTTTTCAACTCGACCAAGCGTGACTGATCTAATCCAGCCCACAGTTTGGCAGCCAGCACGCGCTTACAACGGGAGTCAATATCGGCTTGTGAAATATCACCCCGCTTAATCGCCTCTTTAATTTGAGCAATCGCCTTCTCTACATCCTCGGTAAACTCCAGCACGTCATTTCCAGCCAGAATGGCTTTGGCATCGGCCAACCCAGCGGGGAAAAACTTGGTTACGCCCTTCATATTCATGGCATCTGTGAAAACCAGCCCCCGAAAACCTAAGTCCTTCTTGAGCAAATCGGTAATTATTGGTTTGGATAAAGTAGAAGGCAAATTTTGTGTCGCATCCAGCGAAGGAATGCTGAGGTGAGCCACCATCATGCCGCCCATGCCGAGCCGGATCATCTCTCTAAAGGGATAAAGCTCCAGCGAATCCAGGTGTGGACGGTCTTTGGTAATAACCGGCAAAGCATAGTGAGAATCTGCATCCGTGTCGCCGTGGCCAGGAAAATGCTTGGCCACGGCCATAATGCCATTGTCCTGCATGCCTTTCATATAAGCGTAGCTTTTCTCGGTGACCCGGTATTTGTTTTCCCCAAAAGAGCGGAAATTGATTACCGGGTTATTGGGATTGTTATTTACATCCACTACTGGCGCAAAATTAACGTGCATCCCTAACCGTTTGAATTGGTGGGCAACTTCCACACCCATTTGGTAAATCAGGCTGTCCTGCCCCTGAATGGCGCCCAAAGCCATCTGGTAGGGGAAACGCATGGTGCTGTCCAGTCGCATGGCTACGCCCCATTCGGCATCCATGGCAATTAAGAGCGGTACTTTCGATTGAGCCTGGTAAAGATTGGTCAGTCGTGCCTGCCTGACGGGGCCACCCTGAAAAAACACCAGGCCCCCGATTTTGTATTGCTTAATTAAGGCTGAAATGGTGTCGACATGGCCTTTGCTGCGGTTAGAGTACGCTGCCACCATAATCAATTGGGCAATGCGTTCATCCGGAGTCAATTGTTTGAAGACAGAATCAACCCATTGGGGATTGTAGGATAAAAACGGCGGATCGGCTTTGAGTGCTGTAGATGAAAGTTGGCTGTAGGCTGGAGAAAAACAAAAAACCAGCAAGCAAAAGAAGAGCAATAGAATGGAGATTGGTTTCATTGGGCAAAAATTTGCCTCAACTTACGTAATTATCTCCTTTCTGTGCAAGCTTGAGCAGGAATTAGGGCATATTTGACGTTTTCGGTAGTAGGTAGTCGGCTTTGTATCAAGCCTAAAACTCTCCAAGGGTTTCAAACCCTTGGAGAGTTAGTTGTTAAGCTGAAAAGGTCGGCAGCGTTTGGAACGCTGCCGACCTTGGGTTTCGTAGCATCAGTGGAAAAATAGATAGGACAGGGATATAGCGGCGATTACTCCGCCCAAATCTGCCAATAAACCAGCGGCTGCGGCATAACGCGTATTCCTAATATTGACTGACCCGAAGTAAACGGCCAGTACGTAAAAAGTAGTTTCGGAAGCGCCATTTAATACGCAAGCTGTTCGGCCAACAAATGAGTCAACACCGGAGGTTTTCATCGCATCTAGCATCAGGCCGCGGGCTCCTCCTCCACTCAAGGGTTTCATAAATGCTACCGGCAGTGCGGGCACGAAATCGGTATTCATTCCCAGCAAAGCAAAGCCATAACCTAAACTAGTAACGATCATATCGAGTGCGCCAGAGGCTCGGAAAACGCCAATGGCCACCAGCATCGCTACCAGATAAGGAATAATTCGAATCGCTACTCCGAAACCTTCTTTGGCTCCTTCAATAAAGGAATCGTATACATTGATCTTTTTATAAACGGCCAAGCTGATAAACGATACAATGACCCCAAACAGAATCATGGCACTGACAGTAGAGGAAATGCTGGCAATCTGATCCTGAGGAATGGTAGTAAAATAATAAACGATGCTACCGACCAACAGAATAATGGTTCCTAAATACGCCAATACTACTTTGTTGAATAGATTAATTCGTTGGAAAAGAGCCACGATAATCAGTCCGGTAAGTGCGGTACAAGTAGTGGAAATAAGCGCAGGAATGAATATATCGGCTGGATTGGCGGCTCCAGCTTGCGCCCGGTAAGTCATAATCGAAATGGGAATGATGGTCATCCCGGCGGTATTCAACACCAGGAACATAATCTGGGCATTGGAGGCCGTATCTTTTTTGGGATTCAGCTCTTGCATAGCCTCCATCGCTTTCAGTCCCAGCGGGGTGGCGGCATTGTCCAAGCCCAGCATATTGGCCGAAAAGTTCATCAATATGGCACCAATGGCCGGATGATTTCGGGGGATTTCGGGAAACAATCTGGCAAAGAAAGGACCTACCAGCCGAGCAAAAATATTGATCATGCCACCCTTCTCTCCAACCCGCATAATTCCAAGCCATAAGGTCATTACTCCCGTTAAGCCCAGTGAAAAACGAAAACCATTTTCAGCGTTTTCAAAAGTGCTTGTAACGATCCGCTGAAAAATTTCCTGGTCATTAAACACCACCAATTTTACACAGGCAAAGACAAAGGAAATCAGAAAGAAAGCAATCCAGATGTAATTTAAGATCATAAGGTCGATTTGCTAATGTATTGATGCTACCTATTTAATGCGAATGCAAAATCATTGTTCATTGCTTATTATTCATTGTTAATTGATTCTGGTTAGGCCTAGGCCTGGTTTATCGGATAAAGACATCTTTCCATCTTTTAGAATAAACCCACCTGAAACAACGTCCCTGGCCAGATCCAGGCTTCCATCCAAGTCCAGGTACTTGGTATTAGCGCAGGAAAAGGCCGCATGCAGTGCTGCTGTAATACTGATAATACTTTCGTCGTTACAGCCCCACATGAGGTTTACATTGGCATGGGTAGCAATAGAGGCAATTTTTCGAGCCTGGTTAATACCACCGCACTTCATCAGTTTGATGTTGAAAATACCACAAGCAGCGGGCGAAGAAGCCAGTTCAAACGCACTTTCGGGACTGATAAGCGATTCGTCGGCAGCAATGAGCTTCCTTATTTCTCCCGCTAATTTCTTCATGGGGTAAATGGAGTTAGCGGGCAAAGGCTGTTCAATCAGCTCCAGATTCAGCTGCTGTGTCTGATAAAAAAAAGACTCCAGGGTAACCGGATTGTAAGCTTGATTCAGATCAATGCGCACAATGGCTTTGCCTTTCAAATGCTCGTGTAGTTTCATTAGGCGTTCCACGTCTTGTTCCAGCGTGGTGCCCAGCTTTATCTTTAGAATTTGGAATCCGCGCCCCAGGTATTCATCTGCTTCCGCCAGCGTTTCCTCCACCCCTTTGATACCGATGGTAATAGAAGTAGGCAAAGATTTTTTCTTCCGACCCAGGTAATATACCAAAGGTACATCCAGGAACTTAGTAAACAAGTCGTGCAGAGCAATGTCAAGGGCTGCCCGGGCTGCCGGATTTTTAGGGAACTTCAGCTCAATTTCATCACATAGCTGGTTGATTTCACGAATGTCTCGCCCTATCAACCATGCCAGGTGGTCTTCGCTCAGTACCCGCATGGCATCATCCATCGATTCGCCCACGACCTCTTTGCTGGGATTTCCCGCCCCGAGGCCATACATGTCGTTTTCTCCAATAATTTCGACAATACAATTTTCTACGGTTGTAATTGTTTTGAAGGCAATGGTATAAGGCCGAGTCAGTTCCAGGTTTTCCCTGCAAACTACTATTTTTTTAATTTTCATTTTAAATGCTGTAAGTCAATCGTTTAGTTGTTGCTGAATAGGTAATTATACTAGTAGATTAGATTGGCCAATCAGGTTTTTGATAAGGGGAATGATTTGGTCTACTCCTTCTTCCAATGGGAGTAAGACCGGAATTCCCAGTTCATCTTCATACTGTAGCTTATAACGCAATGCTTCCGTTGGATCTAAATCAGCGGTATTGAGAGTAATAGCCAACGTTTCTGCCCCATACATACGGATGAGCATAATTTCGCTTTTCAGAGACGGAATTTCAACTTTCACGTCTTCACAGCCATTGTAGTATTTCCGAGCAGGCGCGTGTTGCAATACCACTGCTTTAGCCCCACCCGACACCAGTAGTTCCGATCCGCAGGGGCCGCTAGGGTTACGCAAGGCCGATTGGCCTTCAATGAAAATAACATCAGGCTGTGTTTCTTCAAAACAGGAAACGATGGCATGCTCTATTTCGCCTGATACAAAATCGTTGTAAGTGGCATCGAAAACAAAGCCGTACTTCCCTCCCTGCATCCAGCCAGTCTGACCCGTAAAAATCATTTCAGCTCGCAAGCCAGCTTGGTTAGCAGCCTCAGTCAGGAAGCGGGTAGTGGTACGTTTGCCCATATTGCAGTCGGTGCCTAGTATGGCCACCCGCGGGCAAGTCACCTTATCTATATCGCCTGTCCAAAAATGCAGTTGACTTTTGTGTTTGGGTCGTCGGATATCAATAATCTTGACCTGATGCTCATGCGCCAGCGCTGCCAGTTCGGGAATATCACCCAGGTACTCGTGCAGGCCGCTGACCATGGATATGCCCGCCCGAAGCACTGCTTCCACAGATGGCTGCATTTCGCGCGGAAACACGCCGCCTTTGGTGGCAATGCCAATAATAGCAAAATCGACCTTCTCTAGCCCACTCGCCAAAAAAGCCTGAACAGTTTCGAAAATTGGTATACCACGAGGCTGGCCGTCCAATAACTCACCAGCCTCTTTTCCGGCATTTTTTGGATCAATGACTGCGCGGATATGATAGCGGTCAGTGCCTCTAACCAAGCCGTGTGCAGTCTTGGCCGAGTTTGGGTCCTGAAAACCATTGGTTAAAATAATTGCCGTTCCGTCCATTTTGTATAGGTGCGCCTTTCTCTGTTAGTCAATAAGCCTGTAATTACAACAAAGCATTCAACTTTCCAAAGCCAAGCTGACGGGGAAATTATGCTTTTCAAATGGTTGTTTGTAGGCATTATTGAAATTTTTTTTCAAAATTGAACCCTGATTTTGTATCTCTATTAAAAACATTTTCCATTGGCTGTGTGCGTATGAAAGTAAACCGAGCAAAAGTTAGGATGTATGGGTGCTTGGCGGGGGTAGTCCTTTCCATAAGTGCTTGCCAGCAAGAGAATAAAGTGATTGAAACAAAAGTCGATACTATAACCACTAGCTCCGTTGTTGTGCCCGCTCCCATAATAGCGCCCCCGGGTGTGTCCCACAAGCAGCCTGCTATTTCTGCTGCCGAACAAAGCCTGATCGATGCGGGTCTAGTGGATGTGCAGCACTTGGATTCTACCATCCGGGTAGAACTGAAATATTCTACTACTGACAATTTTGTGGGCGTAGATGTGTATGGCGACTTAGTGAAAGCCTATTTACAAGAAATACCCGCCCAAAAACTAGCCAAGGCTCAGCAATACTTAAAAGACAAACACCCTGATTACAGCTTGTTAGTGTACGATGCCGCCCGCTCAAAACGGGTACAGCAAATACTGTGGGACACCTTACAAAAGCCCATAAAACTGAAGCCACTGTACGTGGCCGACCCTAAAGAAGGCTCCATTCATAATTATGGTGCCGCGGTCGATCTGACCATTGCTGACCAGGATGGCCAGCCGCTCGATATGGGAACTACTTATGATTTCTTTGGCGAACTGGCTTATCCTTCTAAAGAGGACAGCTTGTTGCGAGAAGGCAAGCTTACGCAGGAACAAATTACTAACCGGAAGCTTTTGCGGAATACCATGCGCCGGGCTGGGTTTTCGCCCATTGAGTCAGAATGGTGGCATTTTAATGCGCTTTCACTACTGCGCTGTAAAGAGGAATACGGCATTATTCCTTAGAAATAGGGATGTCAGCGGGGATCAAATCACTTAGCAAAACTCTCCAAGCGTTTCAAACCCTTGGAGAGTTACAGACTGCCAAGTTTTGTAAAAGGCCGTCTAATTTTGCAGAATTTATTTAGTTTTGCTTCACACGCTAGAGGTCATCCGGCTGGATCAGAAGTTTCATTCGAAATGATGTACTCCGCCTAAAGCGTACTGGGGGTTCGAGTCCCCTGACCTCTTCTTCGCCTCCTTAGCTCAGTTGGTAGAGCAGCTCATTCGTAATGAGCAGGTCGCCGGTTCGAGTCCGGCAGTGGGCTCTTGATAATTAAGCACTTACGATTGAATTCG
>JAZKGK010000070.1:0-4446 GCA_040385915.1 Bacteroidota bacterium | reverse complement strand
ACAACCTTTCCTGAAAGGTCCTGACTGGATTGCCTCTAATTAGGGCAGTGTGTTGTTCCCATTGATCTTGTAATTGATTAGCCGCTTCTTGCATAGACCATTGCTGCACTTTTGCTTTCAACCGTTCCGTTGCTTCGGCCTTATTTTGCAATTGTGACCTTCTTTCGGAAGCTACGACCGTAATTCCAGAAGGCAAGTGTTTGGCGCGAATGGCTGATTCCGTTTTATTTACGTGCTGTCCTCCAGGTCCCGAAGCGCGCATGCTTTCATAACTCACCTGCTTAGGTTCCCATTGAAAGTCTTTGGTTATATCAAAGACCTGAACGCCAACAAACCAATTCTTTCGCTTGTGGTATTTCCGGTAAGGACTTTGAGCAATCCACTGGACGGTGCCTTGCCACAACTGAGTAAAAGCCTCCGCGTTGGTACCTTTTAGTTGCAACAAGGCGGAAAGCAAGGTGCCATTTAAATTACCTGGAACCGTTTCTACTACTTCGACCTGTAAGTCTTGGGCTCTGGCTTCTTTCAGCAAAACTTCCAACACTTTGGCCACTACCCGAGCGCATTCCTCCGGTCCCCGACCAGAAGAGATTTGTATCATATACTTATGCATCCCCTTATTCTTTATACATTCTTACAATCCGGGGCATGAATTTTCCCTCTACTTCTACCAAGGCTTGTTGCGCCTGCATCACGGTTTCGATGTCCTTATAGGCCAATGGGCATTCTTCTACGCTACCGCCCATTAAGGTGACCTGCGCCGCAGACAGGATCTTTTTCATAGCCGAACCAGTGAAACTTTCCTTGGCTTTGCCTCTCGAAAACCTTCGGCCTGCGCCGTGTGAAGCGGAATTGAGTGAGTCTTCTGCTCCCTTTCCACTCACCAAATACCCAGCAGTAGCCATGCTGCCTGGTATAATGCCCAGTTCGCCCCGCCGGGCTGGAGTCGCTCCTTTGCGGTGGATGATTACCTTTTGTCCATCCGGCATACGATCTTCCCACGCAAAATTGTGGTGGTTTTCTACGTTAGCTACTGGCTTTTCGCCCAAGGCTTTAGATAGGTTATAATGGATCTGATCATGGCAAGCCTTCGCATAATCACCCGCTAAGTTCATGCTCATCCAGTACTCCTGACCGGCTTCGCTATCGAGGGAGAGCCAAGCCAATGGCTGCGCTTCCCTGGGTAATTTGCAGGTGTCCATGGCAATTCTGGTATAATGCTTAGCTATGGTCGCCCCTAACCCGCGCGAGCCGCTGTGCGACAGTAAGGCCATATACTTGCCAGGGCGAATGCCCAGGCTGTTGTGTTCGAACAGTTCGACTAAACCCCACTCTACGAAGTGGTTACCACCGCCAGAAGTGCCTAATTGCTTTACCGCTTTGCCATGCAGTTTGCGCAATAACTCAGTCGTCTGGAACGCTGGCTGGTCGAGTATTTCGTGTTCCTGGGCAAACTCCAGTCCGCCGTCCATGCCGAAGTGGGTATAATTTCCCAAAGCCGTCTTGAGTTCGTGGGCATTCATTTGCAGGTATTTCTCTCCCAAATCGAAGATGGAAAGCGACATCCGGCAGCCAATGTCAACGCCTACCGCGTAGGGAATGATGGCATTGCTGGTAGCGAGTACGCCGCCTACTGGCAGACCAAAGCCAACGTGCGCATCGGGCATCAGCGCGCCCTGTACTGCAATAGGCAAGCGCAAGGCCATTTCCATTTGGCGTTTGGCTAAGCCTTCAATGTCCTTCCCTCCGTATATCTTTAATTTCCTCGGTTCGGTCAATAAAGCGTGCGTAGAGAAAACCTGTTCTTCTATTTTTTTAACGAATGTTTGTGCCAGAGGCGACAGTATCGGATGGTGCAGGAACGTTTCCGGGTCCTGTTTTAAGTCAACCAATAGTTGTATCACCTCTTCTTTTGGGATATGCTTTAACTGCCGACCCACCAGCGTTATCGCTATGCTGCGGGAGGCATCGTTGTCATATCCTATTTTACTTAAATCCTTTGCTTTAATGTTGTATTTGCCCATTGGGGGTAATGTCTGATTTTGATAAGTATTGATCTTAATGGATTGGGTTCCTTAATTCAGAAGCCCTTTGTATTCTTTCCAGGCCTGGCTTGGAAGAGAATGCGTTATTTATCACCAACATATCGGTCGTGTTTAAAGAGTGGGAGTTTATTAATAGATTAGTTAAGGCTATCTGGAAGTAATATCAAAGCGAAGAATACCGGCCATTGCCTCATTAAAATCTCAGGCCAGGCATTATCCGACCTAAAATGAGTAAAAACGCTATGAATATGACCTTAGGAGAACAGCCAAAAGGCTATAAACCAAGGAATGGGTTGCGGCAAACCCCTCGAAGCTGAGTAAATTAAGAAAGAGAAGCGAACAAGAAAAGATATGGAAAGACTACTAGCCTTACTCCTTGAAATGCATGAAAATTCCAGGAAATAGTATCTCGCCTTGCTTGACTAAGCTTGAGGAAAAAGGGGCGATATGTGCGTAAGTTCTAGCAATGTAAATCCCTCCTATAGTCTATGTGGATATTCGTTGGAGAATTGCGAGCGCAAAAGTAGAAATATTTCTTTACTCTACAAATTTATTTTCTTCAATAGCTAAAATTTTGGGAAGCTGTGATTAAGGCCTGCTTAGTTCTTCCAATAGGATGGCGCTTACCTGAGTTGATTTATTGACAATCATAAAGTGCCCACCTTGGTCAATTCTTATCGCGCCTTTGATGGAGCCGATGGGGAAAATTCTATCGGTTGTGCCGTGTATATGAATGACTTGTCTATCTAATCCATCGCCTTTCCATTGCATCAACTGCTGTATCGCCCAAATCAGAAAAGTATCATTTGTATCTTGAATGATTCGATGCAGTAAGTTGGATTCGCCTGTTGATTCGGTACTGAAATAGTAGTCAGCCGTAAACGTATTACTCCACTTTAATACGCTGGCAGAAAACAATTTATGGATTTGAGTGAACCGTACCAACAGTAGGGATAGGCTGAATTCCTTATGAGATTTTATGCTGGAAATAATGATGGTCTTTTTGCAGGGAAATTGTTTGGCAATCTCCTGTGCAATGATGCCACCGAAAGAAATCCCGATCAACACTACTTCCTGTTGAAAATCAATCTGTTCGCTTAGGCGGGCGGCATACGCTGGAATGGATTCATTTTTTTTGGGCTCTATCCATTGAATGAAGGTCTTGTCCATTCCTGGCAAATGGAGGAACTGAAAAACCCTTTCATCGGCTCCTAGGCCACTGATAAAGTATAGTTTCATTGGCTTCGTTATTCTACCTTAAGCCTGCGGCTTTTATATTGACTTGGGTTCTATCAAGTCCCACAGGTTGCCGTACAGGTCTGCAAAAACGGCGACTTTGCCCCAGGCTTCCGTCGTGGGTGCGCGCACAATTGTAATGCCCTGGTCTAGTAAATTTTGGTAATCCCGTTGAAGGTTGTCTGTATGCAGAAATAGCAAAACCCGTCCGCCCGTTTGATTGCCTACCCGGCTGCGCTGCTCTTCATTGGCGGCCTGAGCCAGTAATAAACGACAGCCCGTCGAGCCGGGCGGTGCTATTAAAACCCATCTTTTGGATTCACTCAATACCGTGTCTTCAATCAAGCTGAAGTGCAGTTTTTTCGTGTAAAACGCAATGGCTTGGTCATAATCATCCACTACGATGGCGATGTGGGCTATTTGTTGTGTCATGCGAGTGGTTGATGTGGAGAGATAGTTTGTATTTAGTAATGTCCAGCAATCAAGGGCGGATATAGAAATATAATCGTATCGTTATAAATCAGCAAAATAGCCTACTGCTTCTTTGATCATTTCTTTCGGACTCCTATATTGATTCTTCCTTCTGTTCTGATACTACCTGCCAGCCCTCATCTTTACTTTCCAGCAGTAATTTTAACATCTGACTGGACGAGACTGAATATTCTTGTACTTGGTTGCCACTTATAATGGCAAGCGAGTGCCTACTGGAACGTAAAACTGGAATAGAAGGACTCGGAGGCTGCGATTCGACGTTGGGCTTGAGTACCAGCTTGTCCGTAGGGTTTAGTAGAATCGTCTTGTGTCTAGACAGCCCTAGTAAGACACCCAGACAAACTATTCCTGCACCTAGTAGTATGAAGGAGCCAGCGCTTTTTTCAAAGGCTGAGCCATTCTTAAAAAGTTTCGGCCAAATGATCAGTGTCCACACGGGTGCGTAGGTGATAATCAATGCGATAATGGTACCATTCAATACTTTTGCATGCCTTCTCAAGACGGTTATTTTCATTTCGTGGTTTTTTAGCTGCCATTTATAAACGCGAATCAAGGGTTGAAAAAAACAGCCGTATTGCTCCGTAGCGGAGGGTTTAAACCCTCCGCTACGGAGCTGGAACTGCCTGAATCCACTAATAGGGCAGTTTTTACATTCCAACTCTTGATTCGCATT